>NZ_JBICMS010000026.1:0-98566 GCF_043106615.1 Pseudomonas sp. CJQ_9
CCCACAGGGACCCCAGGCCCCGGTTCATTCAGGCGTATTGATACCCGCCTGCCACGCCTGCCTACACCCTAAGTCTTGCCACCCCGACCCCAGCAGGTCCCAAGACCAAATCACCGCGCCACACCCTCCGCCCCAAAGCACCCGCCAACCCACGCCAAAGCAGCGTTCCGGGTGGCCTGCCGGCTTCTGATAATCGCCTCCGACATCCTGTCCCCCGTTTGGAGCGCGCCATGCACAACAACAAAAAGCACCTGCCGCCTGGTTTTCTCGCTGCTGCCTTCGCCAGTGTTTCCGCCTTGGGCCTGAGCGGTGTCGCCGAGGCCGAGATCATGCTGTACGACAAGGACCAGACGACATTCTCCACCGATGGCTACATCAACGCCTTCTATGTCAACAGCAAGGTCGACCGCGAGGGCGAGCAGTTCGACCGGCGCCAGTCGCGGGTGAAGATGGGCTTTTTGCCCAACTACATCGGGTTCAACATGGGCAAGCAGGTAGACGACTTGAAACTCGGCGCGCGGGCGTCGTTCTGGGTCACCATCAACGACAGCGAAACCAACGGCACCGATACCGCCATCGACGTGCGCCAGTTCTACGGCACCGTGGCCAACCCTGAGTGGGGCGAAGTACTGATCGGCAAGGACTTTGGCCTGTTCGCGCGCTCCAACATCCTGCTGGACGAGCTGCTGGCCGGTTATGGCCAGGTCAGTGACACGCTGGGCTTGGTAGATGGCGGCGGGGTGTCGTTCGGCAACATCGGCAGCGGTTACCCCTATCCGTTCCCCACCTCGCAGATCACCTACCGCACGCCGGTGATGGACGGCCTGCGCGTGGCGGTGGGCATCATGGACCCCGTGGATACCAACGACAGCAGCCCGACCGGCAAGGCCTACCAGGAAAACCCACGCACCGAGAGCGAAATCACCTACCAGTTCGACCTGGCGGGGGCGCAGATCTACAGCTGGGTCAACGGTAGCTACCAGACCTCGGACAACACCGACTCGACGGTCAAGTCCGTCACCTCCAAAGGGGTTGGCTATGGGGTGCAGGCGAAGCTGGGCGGCTGGTCATTGACCGGCTCGGGGTTCCAGGCCAAAGGCATCAACCCGTTCTTCACCAATAACGCGGGCGAGCCGGTGTTGCGTAATGTGGACAGCGACGGCTACCTGTTGCAGGGCTCCTACAGGTTCGGCAAAAACCGCGTGGCGCTGTCGTATGGCAAGACCAAGGACGATGGCAACGGTGCGGTGGGCAGCGGTGCCGACTACAAGACCCGTGGTGTGGCATTGTTCCATGACGTCAACGACAACCTCAAGCTGGTGGCCGAGTACAACCAGTTCTCCATCGATGGGCATGAGGGCAGTGCGCAGAACGAAGACACCGATACCTTGGCTGTGGGCGCAGTGCTGACCTGGTAATCACGGGGCGGCGAGGGAGGCGCGGGTGAAGCTGGCATTTACACCCTTGGGCCCGCCCACCCGCTACCCAAGTAGCATTCGCCCCACGCACCCGGCTTCGTACACTGCACCCTCAGCCGCCCAGCGCCGGAGACTTTGATGCAACAGGCCCTCAACGACGGTGTGCTCAGCGCCATGTCCCAGGCCACCGATGCCCGGTTGGCCGCCCAGGACCTGGCGCGACAGCTCCTGCACCCCCACCTGGGCTTGGTGCTGTTTTTCTGTTCCGCCGAATACAACCTGCAGGAACTGGCCCAGGCGTTGGAACAGGGGTTTGGCGGCATCCGCCTGGTGGGCTGCACCAGTGCCGGCGAAATCACCCCGCAGGGGTACGGCCGCAACTGCGTGACCGCGCTGGGCTTCGATCACCGGCACTTTTCCATCGCCACCGGGCTGATCGACGAAATGGAGCACTTCAGCCTCATCGATGCGCAACAGATGGTCGAGCGGCTGGTCGGCACCTGCCGCAGCAATTCGTTGGCGCCGATCAAAGGCCACAGCTTTGCCCTGACCCTGCTCGACGGGCTGTCCAGCCGGGAGGAGATGGTCCTCGCTGCCCTGAGCGCGGCGTTGGGCGACATCCCGCACTTCGGCGGTTCGGCCGGCGACGACAACTACCTCAACCGCACGCATGTCTACCACGGCGGCGCCTTCCACAGCGGCGCAGCGGTGGTGGTGCTGGTCAACACCTGGCTCGACTTCGAAGTGTTCACCACCCATCACATTCAGCCGCGCCAGGAAAAACTGGTGGTCACCGGCGCCGACAGCGGCCAGCGCCGGGTATTCGAGTTGAATGCCGAACCCGCTGCCGAGGAATACGCCCGCCTTATCGGTGTGCCGGTGGCGGCGCTCGATTACCGGGTATTCGCCGCGCACCCGTTGGCCGTGCGCATTCACGACCAGTACTACATGCGCGCCGTCCAGCGTGTGCACGATGACTTGAGCCTGAGTTTCTACTGTGCCGTGGAGAACGGCATCGTGCTTACGGCCATGACCCCAGGGCCGTTGCTGCCGAACCTGCATCAGCTGTTCGACGGCCTGCACCAGCGCTTGGGCCCGCTGTTGTTGACCATTGGTTGCGACTGCTTCCTGCGGCGTCTGGAACTGGAGGGGCAACACAGCCTGGAACCGGTGGGGGCGTTTCTGCGCGAGCAACGGGTGGTCGGGTTCAACACCTACGGAGAACAGTTCAATGGCATGCATATCAACCAGACCTTCACCGGCGTCGCCATTGCCCGCAACCGGCCTCCTGTCGGTCGCTGACCTGCAGGCCGAGGTGACCCGGCTGCAGCAGCAGAACCACAAGCTGCAGCGCATCAATGGCGCGCTGATCGAACGTGTCGAGTCCGGGGTTACCCGCGGCAACGACCCGTACGCGGCATTCCAGCATTCGGTGGTGCTGGCCGAGCAGGTCCGCGAGCGCACCGATGCGCTGAGCCAGGCCATGGCCGAGCTGAAGGCGGTGAACCACCTGCTCAGCGAGGCCCGGCAGCGGGCCGAGACCGCGCACCAGCACCAGATTCGACTGATTACCGACAACGTTCCGGCGTTGATCGCCTACCTCAATGCCGACCTGGTCTATGAATTCACCAACAAGGTGTATGAGGAATGGTACTGCTGGCCGCGTGGCGTGATGCTGGGGCAGAGCCTGCGCGAGGCGCACAGCGAACAGCATTACCAGCGCCTTGAGAGCTATGTGGCGCGGGCGTTGGCGGGGGAGAGCGTGACCTTCGAGTTTGCCGAAACCAACATCAAGGGGCAGGAGCGCTACATGCTGCGCTCCTATGTACCCAACCGCCTGGCCAGCGGCGAGGTGGTGGGTATCTTCGTGTTGATCCGCGATATCACCGAGCGGCGCAATACCGCGCAGGCATTGCACCAGGCCTATCAGCACCTGGAGCAGCGGGTGCGTGAGCGCACGGCGGAGCTGACCAGCCTCAACGACCAGTTGCTGCGGGAAATCGAAGAGCGCAGCCAGGCAGAAGCGCGGCTGCGCGAAGCCAAGCGCGAGGCCGAACAGGCCAACCTGTCGAAAACCAAGTTTCTGGCTGCAGTCAGCCATGATTTGCTGCAACCGCTGAATGCGGCGCGGCTGTTCACCAGCGCGTTGCTGGAAAGCCGCGAACCGCAGCACAGTGCCCAGTTGGTCCGCAATGTCAGCAACTCGCTGGAGGATGTGGAGAGCCTGCTGGGCACTCTGGTCGACATCTCCAAACTTGATGCGGGCGTGATCAAGGCCGATATCGCGCCTTTCGCGCTCAGCGAGCTGATGGACAACCTGGCGGCCGAATATGCCCAGGTCGCGCGTAGTGAGGGCCTGGCCCTGCATTTCGTGGGGTGTTCGGCGGTGGTGCGCAGTGATATCCAGCTGTTGGCGCGCATTCTGCGCAACCTGCTCAGCAATGCCATCCGTTACACCCGCAGCGGGCGGGTGGTGCTGGGTTGCCGGCGCCTGCGTGGCGGCCTGCGGATCGAGGTGTGGGACAGCGGCATCGGCATCGCCGAGGAACACCTGGAGGAAATGTTCCAGGAGTTCCGGCGCGGTGATGTGCAGCGCCCCGAGCAGGATCGCGGGCTGGGCCTGGGCCTGGCGATCGTGGAGAAGATCGCCGGTATCCTGGGCCATCGCATCCGCGTGCGGTCATGGCTTGGCAAGGGATCGGTGTTTGCCGTCGAGGTACCGTTGAGCACCGTTGCGCCCAAGGCCCAGCCAAGCCAGCCCGTGTGCGAACCGATGTTCGAACGCCTGCGTGGGGCGCAAGTCTGGGTGCTGGACAACGATGCGGCCATTTGTGCCGGCATGCGCACGCTGCTCGAAGGCTGGGGGTGCAAGGTGATCACCGCGCTGTCGGAGGAAGACCTGGCGCGCCAGGTGGACAATTACCACGCCGAGGCCAACCTGCTGATTGCCGACTACCACCTGGACAATGACTGCACCGGCCTCGACGCGGTGGCGCGGATCAATGCCCGCCGCACCCAGCCGCTACCGGCGCTGATGATCACGGCCAATTACAGCAACGACCTCAAGCAGCAGATACGTGAGCTGGGCCATACCCTGATGCACAAGCCGGTGCGGCCGTTGAAATTGAAGACTGCGATGAGCCATTTGCTGGGCATCCAAGGCTAGGGCCTGTGCTATTGGGGCCGCAAAGCGGCCCCCATGAAGCTGCAGGCGGTCAGCGCCGCAGGTAGTCAGCGAAATCGATATCGCCCGCACTGAGAATGGCCTGTACGCGGTTGTGCACATTGAGCTTGCGCAAGATCGCCGACACATGCGCCTTGACCGTGGTCTCGGCGATATCCAGGGTGTAGGCGATCTGCTTGTTCGATTCCCCCTTGGTCATGCGTTCCAGTACCAGCAACTGCTTGCGGGTCAGGGCCTGGAGCATTTCCGGCGGGAAGCTCGGCGCATCGTTCTGGCGCCGGCTGGTGCTGCTTTTCTGCGCGCGGATGATGTCGGGCGGCAGGTAGACATTACCGTTGAGGATCTGCTCGATCGCCTCGATCATCTGTGAGCGCGGCGAGGACTTGGTAATGAAACCCACCGCGCCGTAGGTGATGGCCTGCAGCACGATCTGTTTCTCCTGTTCGGCCGACACGATCACCACCGGCGTGGTCGGTGCTTCGTTGCGCAGGGTGATCAGGCCGTTGAGGCCGTGCATGCCGGGCATGTTCAGGTCGAGCAGGATCAGGTCGAGGTCGTCATGCGCCTGGGTCAGTGCCAGGGCGCTGTCCAGGTCGGCGGTTTCCATGACCTCGCTGCCTTGGAACCCATCGCTGATGACGTTGTGGATGGCTTCGCGAAACAGGGGGTGATCGTCGGCAATCAGAATTTTGTACATGGCCTTTTCACCTTGTTTTTATTGGATGGAGCAGGGCACGCAGTGGCAGTTGAACAGATCAGGGCAAAGGCACCGGTTGCGCCGGCTGCAGCGGCAGGTTGGCCTGCTGCCACGCGTCAATGCCGTCGCGGTACCAGTACAGGTTGTGGTAACCCAGGGCTTTAGCGCGTTTTACCGCGTTCCAGCTCAGCCAGCAATCGGCGCGGCAGTAGAACACCACAGGCTGGTCGGGGTGCCCGGCGGTGGCGCTTTGCAGGTTTTGCGCGAAGTACGCCTGCCAGGCCGGGCTCAGCTCGCCATCGCCGGTGTTGGCCAGCCACAGGCTGCCGGGAAGGTTGGCGTGCGGCTCGTCTTCGATGAAGCGGCCCTGCAGCCACTGGCGGCGGTACACGTCGATCAGTACCGGCCGCGGCTGCTGGCTGAGCAGGCGTTGCAATGTGGCGGTGTCTACCACCTGGCCGCCCTCGACCTGCGCCGGGGTCGGGCTGCGGTAAAGGGTGATGCGGTAACCGTCGGCAGAGAACAGCGGCGCCGTGTCGGCCTGGGCAATGCCCAGCGTCAGGCTCAGTGAAAGTGCCGCCAGCAAGGGGCGTGGCAGCCGGGGCAGGGCACGTGGCATGGGGTTCTTCCTTTTTGTTATGAGCCCATTACATGCCAGTAGCGGTGCTTTGTGAATGCGACGATAGACAGTAAATGCAGTACTAAAGTAGTAGGTGGCTTAGCGCTGCCCGTAAGGGCTGCGCCAGGCCACGGGATCATCGCGGCTTGCGCAACGCTGCGTGCTGGGGGTTGAAGGTGGCGATCGCCAGCAGCGTGAACAGCACCGTCAAGCCCAGGCACACCAGCAGCGCCAACAGGTTCAGGCGCTGGTACAAGGCAAACCTTACCAGCTCCACGGCATGGGTGAACGGGTTCACCGCGCACAGCCAGTACAGCCACTCGCTGGCTTCGCGCATCTTCCACAACGGATACAGCGCCGAAGACAGGAAAAACAGCGGGAAGATCACGAAATTCATCACCCCGGCAAAGTTCTCCAATTGGCGGATGGCGTTAGACAGCAGCAGCCCCAGGGCACTGAGCATGAACGCCACCAGCAGCAGCGCCGGCAGTGCCAGCAGCAACCCCGCCGCCGGCGGTTGCACACCGTACACCCAGGCAATGGCGAGGAACGCGTACACCTGCAGCAAGGAAATGAGCGAGGTCGCCAGCAACTTGCTGGCCAACAGAAACGGCCGCGGCAGGGGACTGGTCAGCAGCACGCGCATGCTGCCCATTTCCCGGTCATAGACCATCGACAGCGACCCTTGCATGCCGTTGAACAGCAGGATCATGCAGGCCAGCCCCGGGATGATGTACACCTCGTAGGGGATGTAGGTGTCGTACGGCTCGATGATGGCAATGCCCAGCGCTGCCCGAAAGCCGGCAGCGAACACCAGCAACCACAGCAGCGGGCGCACCAGGGCACTGAGCAGGCGCGTGCGCTGCAATACGAAGCGCAGCCATTCGCGCAGCATGATGCCGTTGAAACACTGCCAGTAGGCGTTCATCGGGTGTGGGCTCCTGAAGGCTGCCGGGTCAGGTGGGCAAAGGCGTGGTCCAGGTCGCCGCCGTGCTGCAGGCTCAGGGCATCGGCGGTACCGCTGGCCACCAGGCGCCCTTGATGGAGAATCAGCAGGTCGTCGCTAGGCTGCACTTCGTCCAGCAGGTGGGTGGTCCACAGCACACTCAACTGGTGCTCGCGGCACAGCTGCCGCACGTGCTGGTTGAGTGCCAGGCGGCTGGCCGGGTCGAGGCCGACGCTGGCCTCGTCGAGCAGCAGCAGGCGTGGCTCGTGCAGCAGCGCACGGGCGATTTCCACCCGCCGGCGGTGGCCGATATTCAGCTCGCGCACGCTGTCGTGGCGGCGCTCACCCAGGCCCTGACGCGCCAGCTCGGCCTCTACCCGCTGGTTGCCCTGGCGCCGTGACAGGCCATGCAGCGCGGCGTGGTAGCGCAGGTTCTGCTCCACGCTCAGGTCCAGGTCCAGGGTACTCTGCTGGAACACCACGCCCATCTGCCGCAGCGCCGGGCGCGGGGCGTCGCGCAACGAGCAGCCGCACACCCGGATATCGCCGTGCTGCAGGTCGTACAGGCGGGTCAGCAGGGCGATCAGGGTCGACTTGCCGGCGCCATTGGGGCCCAGCAACGCGGCAAAACGGCCCGGTGCCAGGCTGAAACCGACCTGCCGCAGCGCCTCGCGCTGGCCGTAGGCGAAGCTCACATCGGCCACCTCGAGGGCGTTCATGGGGTGACCACCACGCCCCAGGGGTAGCGCCCGACTTTCACCGATTTGAGCACCTTGAGGTTCTGCGTATCGATTACCGATACATCGCCGCTGACCCCGTTGGTGGCCAGCAAGCGGCGCTGGTCGGGGGAGAACGCCAACTGCCAGACCCGCCGCCCGACCAGCAGGTAATCGAGCACCTCGTAGGTCTTGGCATCGATCACCGCCACATGGTTGGCCGGGCCCAGGGCGACGAAGGCATACTTGCCGTCCGCGCTGAGCTTGATGCCCACCGGCTGGACCTTGTCCGGGTGCACGCCCTTGATCTGGAAGTTCAGGGTTTTCAGCACCTGGCGCGTGGCAACGTCAAGGACAGTCACCGTGCCGCCGATTTCCGCCGAGGCCCACAGCCTGGAACCGTCCTGGCTGAATTCGACGAAGCGCGGGCGCTGGTCGACCAGGGTGCTGTCGGCCAGGGTCTGGGTGCTGGTGTCGATCCAGTGCAACATGTTGGTGGTTTCGCTGGTGTTGACCGCCCATTTGCCATCGGGGCTGACGGCCATGCCTTCAGGTTCGATACCAACATCGATCTGCCCCAGTACCTGGTCGGTCACGGTGTCGATCACGGTCACCAGCGCATCGTCTTCGTTGGAAACGTACAGCCAGCGGTCGTTGGGGTGCAGGGCGAACTGCTCGGGGTCCTTGCCGGAGGGCAGTTCCTTGATGATCTTGCGGGTGGCCACGTCCATCACCTGTACCCGGTCGGAATCGCTGGCGCAGATGTACAGCAGCTTGTTGTCATGCGACAGCAGCAGCCCACGAGGGCGTTGGCCGACCGCAAGGGTTTCGGTGACCTCCAGGGTCTGCAGGTCGATCAGGCTGAGGCTGTTGTCCTTTTCGTTGGACACCCAGGCAGTGGCGGCCACCGCATGCCCGCAGGCCAGCGCCAGGGCGCCCGTCAGCAGGCTGGGGTAGAGCAGGGCGCGGGAAAGCAGAGGGCGGCGCATGGCGTATTCCTTGTTGTTGTGGTTGTCGGCTCAGGGGTACGTGCAGGTCACTTCGGGCTTGTCGTAGCCCAGGCTGTCCATTTCGTTGAAGGGGTGCAGGAAGCCCTCTTGTGGCGACGTGCTGACCAGTGCGCGAGGCTGTACCAGCGCAATCGGTTGGCGCAGCTCGCCGTTCCAGGGCCTGTAGCTGAGCTTGCGGCCTTTGAAACCGTCCAGGGGCAGTTGCTCGCTGAGCAGCAGCTGTTGCAGCGCCCGTGGGTCGGCCTGGCGCAGTTTGCTGACCGCGCTGGCAATGCTGCGCACGGCCATCCAGGCGGCGAAGTCACGGTCGTTCATCCAGCGCCCGGCCTGGGCCTCGAAACGTTTTTGCAGTTGCGCCGCGCCGAAGGTTTCCACGGTCTTGTGCCAACCGGTGGGGGTCAACCCCTGGGTGCCCGCCACTGGCCGCGGGTACCAGGTCTGGTAGGGCAGGTATTCGCCAAAGTCACCGCGCTCATCGGCCACCAGCACCACATCGTATTCGGCGGTTTGCGTGAACAGCGGCATGTCGGCCTGGGCGCTGCGGCGCTGGTCGTTGTCGAAGGTCCAGGCTTTTTCCGCGACCAGCTGCACGCCGAAGCGTTTCGCCGAGCGGCGCAGGGCGGCGGCGTAGGCCTGGTCATCTGCGGTCTGGCCGACCACCAGCAGCGCGCGTTGCCATTTGCGCAGCACCAGGAACTGCACCAGCGCATCGGCGAGCATTGCCCGGCCCGGCAGGCTGTGCAGCACGTTACCCAGGCACTGGCTGCTGCGCAGGCTGTCGTCGGGGCTGCCGGCATTGAACAGCAGGCTGTCGGGCAGCGCCGCGGCCAACGCGCGCAGGCTGGTGGCCGGGGCGTTGACCACGAACAGGCGCAGGCCTTGCTCGTGTTGTGCTTGGGCCGCCTGCAACAGCGCCTCGGGGCTGTCCACGTTGGCGCTGGCCAGCTGGAACTGTTGCTTGAGAAAACGGCCGGTGCTGTTGCTGTCGACGATCGCCAGCTCGGCGCCCTGCAGGCCAGCGTCGGCCGGTTCGGGGATGATATTGGACAGCAGCGGGCCCGGGTCGGGCCGGTAACCCAGATAGCCGATGCCCACGTGCAGTAGGGCGTCGGCCTGGCCCGCAGCGGCCGACGCAAGGGGCGCGGACAACACGGCGACCAAGGCCAGCAGGCAGGACAAGGCAAGGTGGGCAGGCTGGCGCATGACACACTCCACGGCAGATGGCGCCAGCATAGGAACCCCACCGGGCGCGGGAAATATGCAGAAAGTAGCGCTCGGCTGGTACCAAGGTAGTAATTTCCCGCGCCACCTACGGTTTTACGATGGGCCTCGGCACCCCTGAAGAGAGCTCCCATGCGCCTGTTCAACTTGTCTGCGCTGTGGCGCATCAACCTTTGGGTCACCGGCTGCTTCGCCCTGGTGACGGTGGCTTGTGCCGGGGTGCTGCTGCACCAGGCTGTGGCCGACGTGGAGCGTGAGCTGCAGTCTGCCGAAGCCGTGGTGACCTACCTTGCCGAGACTGCCGAGCGTGACCCGGCCAGTTTGCAGCCGGGCCTGACCCAGAACCTGCGCCATGTACGGGTGCATTGGCTGGCAGCTGGCGATGCCGCCCTGTTGCCGGGGGATGCCGGTGTGGATGCCTGGCTGGGCCGCCAGCTGTTCGGTCAACACCACCCAGGTGGCCGTTTACTGACACTGAGCGATGGCCGGCGGGTGCTGATTGCCGTGGATGCCCGCGATGAAATCGACGAAGTCTGGGAGTCGCTGGTGCAATTGCTGAGCTTGTGCGGCCTGGCGCTGGTATTGAGCCTGGTGACCATCCGTTGGGCGGTCGGGCGGGCCATGGGGCTGCTGGCTGAATTGCTGGGGGCGCTGCGGCAGGTGTCGGCGGGGCACCTGGCCGTGCGGTTGCGCGAGGCCAACCTGCCGGAGGCACGCCAGTTGGCTGCGCACTTCAACGCGATGGTGGCAAACCTGGAGCAGGCCCGGGCCGACAATACGCAGCTGACCCAGGCCCTGCTGGCGGTGCAGGAGCAGGAGCGCACCCGGCTGGCGCAGGCCCTGCACGATGACCTTGGGCAATACCTGGCCGGGATTCGCGCCCAGGGCTGCCTGTTGCGCATGGCGGCCGACCAGCCCGCCGTGGTCAAGCAGACCACACAGCAGCTGGAACTCAATTGCGAACATTTGCAGCAAGGGTTTCGTGCCCTGGTACAAGACCTGTATCCGGTGGCGCTGCAACACATGCCGCTGGCGCAGGCCGTTGGCCTGCTGGTGAGCCAGTGGCAGGCCAGCCAGGGCATCGATTGCCGGCTGCGGGTTGGCGAGCATTTGCCAGACTTGCCCGCGCCGAGCAGGACGCACTTGTACCGGCTGCTGCAGGAGGCGTTGACCAATGTCGCCCGGCATGCCGGCGCCAGCCAGGTGCGGGTGCGCCTGCAGCGCAGCGCCAAGGGGTTGCGCTTGTTCGTGCGCGACAACGGGTGCGGCGCGCGCCAACCGCGCCGGCCTGGGGTTGGCCTGCACTCGATGGCCGAACGCGCGCGCAGCCTGGGGGGTGAATTACGCATTTTCAGCCGCCCGGGTGGCGGTTGGGCGTTGGCGCTGAACATCCCCAAGGAGGTGTGATGAATATCGTACTGGTCGACGACCATGCTGTGGTCCGCCAAGGCTATGCCAGCCTGCTGCGGGCGGTATTGCCAGACATCCAGGTGCGCGAAGCGGCCAGTGGCGAAGAGGCGCTGGCCCTGGTGCACGAGCAGGTGCCCAACCTGGTGGTCATGGACTTCGGCCTGCCGGGCATCAGCGGCCTGGAAGCCACCCGCCGGCTGCGTCAGCGCCTGCCCCAGCTGCGAGTGCTGTTCTTCAGCATGCACGACGAGTTGCCCCTGGTGCGGCAGGCGCTGGAGGCCGGGGCGTCGGGCTACCTGACCAAGAATTCGGCGCCCGAGGTGCTGATCGAGGCGGTGCAGCGTGTGTTGGCCGGGCATGCCTACATTGAACAGCCGCTGGCCACGCAATTGGCCTGCACCACCCCGCACAATGAAAGCGACCCGCGCCTGCAGCGCATGACCCAGCGCGAGCTGGAGATTTTCGTCATGCTTGCCAAGGGCACCCCGGCGCGGCTGATTGCCGAGCAACTGTGCATCAGTGGCAAGACCGTGTCCAACCATTTGACCTTGCTCAAGAGCAAGCTGCAGGTCAGCTCGCATGCCGAGCTGGTGCACCTGGGGATTGACCTGGGGCTGGTGCGGGTAGCGGGGTAGGCCTTGTGTCGGGATGGGCTGCCTGTAGGAGCGGCCTTGTGTCGCGATGGGCTGCAAAGCAGCCCCAGGGTTTCAGCATGGTGCACAAATTGCCGGGGCTGCTTTGCAGCCCATCGCGACACAAGGCCGCTCCTACAGGCAGGGGCAATCAGTCATTTGTCCCAGGTTTCGGGGCAGCCTGTGCATCCCTCCATGTTGGCCTTCTGGAAATTCCCGTAATGCTGCCGTGCGCCGCGCAGGTCGGCGCGCGCCAGGTTGCTCTGGCCGAACTTGGCCTCCTGCAGGTTGGCATCGGCCAGCCTGGCCTCCTGCAGGTCGGCCTTGCTGAGCCAGGCCATTTCCAGGTCGGCAGCCTGCAGGTTGGCTTTGTGCAACTTGGCCCCGGACAACCGGGCGAACTGCAGATAGGCCGCGCTGAGGTCGGCGTTCTCGAACTGCGCGCCTTGGGCGAACAGGCCCCAGCCCTGAATGGCCACCAGGTGGCTATTGCTCAGGTCGGCCAGGCGCAGGTTGCTCTGCTGCAGGCTGGCGCGGGTCAGGTTGGCGCCTTGCAGGCGGGCTTTTTCCAGGTTGGCCAGGTCCAGTTGGGCGTGGCGCAGGTCGGCGTCGCGCAAGTCGGCGCCGGCCAGGTTCATCTTGCGCAGGTCCTGGTTGGCCAGGTTGGCGCCGCGCAGGTTGGCACCCGGGCACTGGCTGGCTTCGGCGATGACGCAGCCGTTGATGGTCAGTGGGGCATCGTCGCCAGCGTCTTCGGCCTGTGCGGCCAGGGCAGGCGAGAGCGCCAACAGCAGGGCAATGGGCAGGTAGTTCATGGCGAATGGCTCTCGTGGGTGTAAGCACCAGGTGAAGGGGCCGCAACGCGGCCCCGGGTATACGCCACCTCAGGCGATCACCGCTGGGCGGTCTTGTTGTCCCAGCTCGGGATCTTGAACACCCAGAACGAGCCACCCTGGGCAACGGGCTTGGTCAGTTCGGCCATGTCGCCACCCCACAGCGGCACCGCACCGCCGTAGCCGACCGTCACGCCGATGTACTGCTCGCCATCCTGCTCCCAGGTGATGGGCGGGGACACGATGCCGCTGCCGGTCTGGAACTTCCACAGCTCCTTGCCCGTCTTGGCGTCGAAGGCCTTGAAGAAACCATCGCCGGTGCCGGTGAACACCAGGTTGCCCTTGGTTGCCAGCACGCCTGCCCACAGTGGCAGGTGCTCTTTGTGTTCCCACACCAGTTTGCCGGTGGTCGGATCCATCGCACGCAAAGTGCCGACGTGGTCGTCGTACATGCGCTTGATGCGGAAGCCCATGCCGAGGTAGGCCGAGCCTTTCTTGTAGTTCACTTCCTCGGTCCAGTATTCCTCCTTCCACTGGTTGCCGGGGATGTAGAACAGGCCGGTGTCCTGGCTGTAGGCCATGGGGTTCCAGTTCTTGCCGCCGAGGAATGGCGGTGAAACCTCGACTGGCTTGCCTTTGGTTTCACCCGGCAGCGGCTTGGCCGGGCGCTGGCCGGGGTTTTCCACCGGGCGCCCGGTCTTCAGGTCGATATGGCTGGCCCAGGTGATGTTGTCGACGAAGGGGAAGGCGTTCTGCAACTTGCCATTGTTGCGGTCGACCACATAGAAGAAGCCGTTGCGGTCGGCGTGGCCGGTGGCCTTGACCACCTTGCCGTCCTTGCCTTTGTAGTCGAACAGCACCAGTTCGTTGTTGCCGGAGAAGTCCCAGGCGTCGTTGGGGGTGTGCTGGTAGAACCACTTGACCTCGCCGGTGCTCGGGTCTACACCGACCTGGCCGGAGGTATACAGGCTGTCGTAGTCGTGCGGGTTGCCGTCTTTCGAGGTACGCGCCCAGGTGTTCCAAGGCCCCGGGTTGCCCGCCCCGACGATGATGGTATTGGTTTGCGGATCGAAGCTGGCGCTTTGCCAAGGGGCGCCGCCACCATGGCTCCAGGCTTCGACCTTGCCCGTTTCGGTGGTGGGGTCGTCTGGCCAGGACGGTGCCTTGACGTCGCCGGTCGGGGTGCTGTCCTTGCCATTCAGGCGGCCCATGTGGCCCTCGACGAAAGGCCGCATCCACACTTCTTCCCCGGTGTCCGGGTCGCGTGCGAACAATTGCCCGACCACGCCGAATTCATCCCCCGAGCTGCCGTGGATCAGCAGGACCTTGCCACTGGTCTTGTCCTTGATCAGCACCGGCGCGCCGGTCATGGTGTAGCCGGCACTGTGGTCGCCGAACTTCTTGTTCCAGACCACCTTGCCGGTGTGTTTGTCCAGGGCCACGACCCGCGCGTCGAGGGTGCCGAAGTAGATCTTGTCGCCGTAGATGGCGGCGCCCCGGTTGACCACGTCGCAGCAGGGGCGAATGTTGTCGGGCAGGCGGTGGTTATAGGTCCACAGGCGTTTGCCGGTCTTGGCATCGAGGGCAAATACCCGTGAGTACGACCCTGTCACATAGACCACACCGTCGCTGACGATGGCCTGCGATTCCTGGCCGCGCTGCTTCTCGTCGCCGAATGAGTAGGACCACGCCGGGGTGAGCTTGAACACGTTCTTGTCGTTGACCTGGGCCAACGGGCTCCAGCGCTGGGCATTGGTGCCCATGCCGTACTGCAGCACGTCGTTGGTGGTGAGGTGGTCGTTGGCGATGTCTTCCCAGGTGACGTTCTTGGTGGCAGGTGCCGCAGGGGGGGTGGCCGCTGTTGCCACGCTGCCCAAGGCCAGGCTACCGGCCATCAGCAGCACGCGCACGCTCAAGGCCAGCGGGGAAAGGGCGGGTAGCGATCTTATTGTCATGGTTGCAGTTCCCAGTGGAGGTTTTGGCCTGCACAGGGTGGGCCGCCGGGGCGCTCGCCGGATACGGAAAAAATCCCGCCATTGCCGGGAAGAGTTCCCGGCCGGCACCTCATTTGGCCGTTCGCCACAAGCCCTACTACCAAGGGAGTAAGGCGCGACCACCAAAGCAGCATTCGGCCGTGTGCCGGGTGTTTTTAAGATGGCGACACGGCCTCTGTGGTTGAGGCTTTGCGTGCAATGGTGAGGGCATAACAATGACAACAAAACGCAATGTGTGGCTTGCTGCAGGCTTGTTGGCCGGCGCGGTAATGACCGGTACGGCCTGGGCCCATGGCAATGTAGTCCCACAGGCGGTAGAGACCAAGGGGCTGACCCCGGTCAAGGACGCTGGGGTGAGCCTGGACGCAGACGGCTGGGCGGCGGTCAACCCTTACCGTAGCTCGCCGGAACACGACAAGGCAGTCGAGATCGGCGCCTCGGCCTATAACCAGAACTGCGCGGCCTGCCATGGCCTGGAAGCCAAGTCTGGCGGCATTGCCCCGGACCTGCGGCTGCTCGATGCCGGCGACGCCGGCGATGAATGGTTCGTCGAGCGTGTGCGCCATGGCGCGGTGCGCGACGGCCGCGTGTACATGCCGAAAATGGCCGACTACCTGAGCCAGGAGGCCTTGTGGGCGGTGCGCACATACCTGGACAGCGTGCACGTCGAGGAGTAACGGCCATGCGCCTGATGGCGGTGCTGTTCAGTGCCCTGTTGCTGTGCTGTGCGGCGGCCCAGGCGCAAGTGCGCAACTACGATACGATCATCGCCGCCGGGGAGCTCAAGGTCGCGGTGTACAAGGACTTTGCGCCTTACAGTTTCCAGGACCACGGCCAGCCGCGGGGCGTGGATGTGGACCTGGCGCAGGCGCTGGCCGAGGCGATGGGCGTGCGCCTGAAACTGATCTGGGCGCCGCCTGGGGAAAAGCTCGACGACGACCTGCGGGACTACATCTGGCGCGGCAGCCCGCTGCGCCATCAGCAATTGGCAGACCTGATGCTGCGGGTGCCCTACGACCACGATTATGCGCAGAGGCGCAACGAGCTGGGCGAGTTGGAAAACGCCCAGGTGGTGATGTTCGGCCCGTATCAGCAAGAACGTTGGCAGGTGGCCTATGACCGCCGCCGGTTGCCTTCGGTGGCCAGTGTCGCGGTATTCCAGCAGCACCCGATTGGGGTAGAGGTCGACAGCGTGCCGTCGTTCTACCTGACCTCGGTGTTCAACGGCATGCTCAGCGCCAAGACCCACCATTACCCCGGCGTGCAGCAAGCCTTCGCCGCCATGCAGGCCGGTGAGGTAGACGCGGTGATGGCCATGCGCGGCGAGGTCGACTGGCAACTGCATGAGGCCGCGAACCCACAGCTGGCGTTGGCGGAAAATGCGTACCCCAACCTGGGCAAGCAGGCCTGGGACATCGGCATGGCCGTGCATGAAAGCAACCGGCAGTTGGCCTATGCGGTCGAGGAGGCGCTAGAGGTGTTGATACGGGAGGGGCGCATGCAGGCGATCTATGCCCAGTACGGCCTGCGTTACCAGGTGCCGGAAATGTACCAGTAGCCTGGGCTCGGCAGCCCGGTAAATGGGAGCGGATCATGAACCTCAAAGCAACCTTGCTGCTGGCCTGCTGGCTACCTTGGGCAAGCCAGGCCCTGGCCAGCGAGCCGCGTGCCAGCCAGGACCCGGTGCCCTCGGTGATGTGGGACTTCTACCACAAGCAACTGCTCGACCAGGCAGCGTTCGTCTTCGATGAGCGGGTCAAGCTGCTGGCTCCCCCTTTTGCCGAGGACGCACGCCAGGTGCCGTTGGAAATCGATGCCCGCGCGTTCACTGGCGAGGTGGTGCGCATCATTGCCTGGGCCGAACTCAACCCGCTGCCGCGCATTGTCGACTTCCAGCCCGGCGAACGGGTACTGCCGTGGTTATCGCTGCGTATCCGTATCGAGCAGGCCACACCACTTCGCGCGGCGGTGCTCACGCGCGACGGCCTGTGGCACGTGGGCTCGACCCTGATCGATGCTGCCGGCGGTGGTTGTACCGCCCCCAGCGTGGTGCGCACCCAGCCCGGCTGGGAAGAGCACCTCGGCGAGGTGCTGGGGGGCCGCTACCCGCGTGGCGACAGCAGCCGCCTGCGCCTGCAGGTGGCGCACCCGATGGACAACGGCCTGGTCAGTGGCATTCCCGAGTTCTACCTCAACCATGCCGAGTTGCAAGGCGCCGATGGCCAGCGCCTGGCCAGCCTGACGCTGTACCCGGCAGTCAGCGAGAACCCGAACCTGAGTTTCGATATCCAGGGCCCCGGGCCGACCCGGCTGTTGTTGCAGGACAACAGCGGTAACCAGTTCGAAGCGGCAGTGCCTTGAGCGCGGTCGCCATCCACCCCTGAACCGAGGCGCCTGCCATGCGTTGGATCCTGCTGTTGCTGTTGTGCCTGGGCCTTCCGGTCCAGGCCAACCTGGATTACCGGCTCGCCCCCCGGCAGATTGCCGAGGGTACCTGGCTGCTGGAGGGCAGTACCGACAACTTCGCCAAGGCCAATGGCGGCAACGTGGTCAACACGGCCTTCATCGTGACCGACGAGGGGGTGGTGGTGATCGACAGCGGGCCGTCCAGACGCTATGGCGAGGCCTTGCGCCAGGCGATTGCCACGGTGACCGACAAGCCGGTGCTGGAAGTGCTGCTGACCCATCATCACCCGGACCATGTGCTGGGCAACCAGGCGTTCACCGACGTGCCCATCGGCGCCCTGGCCGGCACCGCAGCGTTGCTGCGCGAGCAAGGCGATGCCATGGCGGAAAACATGTACCGCCTGGTTGGTGACTGGATGCGAGGCACCGAGGTGGTGCTGCCGACCCGAGTCGTGGAGCCGGGTGTGCGCGAGGTGGGCGGGCACCGCCTGCGCCTGCTCGGGCTACGCGGGCATACCGGTGCGGACCTGGCGATCCTCGATGAAACGACCGGGGTGCTGTTTGTCGGCGACCTGCTGTTTTATCAGCGTGCCCTGACCACCCCCAACAGCCCGGGCCTCGATGTGTGGCTGCACGACCTCGACACCTTGCAGGCGCTGCCCTGGAAGCAGCTGGTAGCCGGCCACGGGCCGCTGGCCAGTGATGCGCAACCCTTTGTGCAGATGCGCGACTACCTCACCTGGCTGGACAACCTGCTGCGCGACGGCGCCGCCCGTGGCGACGACATGGCCGAAATGATCCGCAGCCCGATACCCGAGCGCTTTGCTGGCCTGAGCCTGACGCGTTACGAACTTATTCGCAGTGTCAGCCACCTATACCCGCGGTACGAACGCCAGCAACTTCGGCGGGTAGATAGTACGTCGCCGATATAAATCTCAGCGCTTGTTAAGAATGTTGCTAACCTCATTACCCTTCCTGAATTCTTACAGATATTTCCCATAAAAATATATGTCTGTGCGCATTCAAGTTGAATGTCACTGCGGCGTGACAAAAATCATTTTGTCGCGCGCACAATTTTATTGACATGAGTTTTTTGGTGGTGGAGCATCTTTACGTGCCGAGCCATCGAGAGTGATGATCGAATATGCGCCATGCAAGCTTCCTGATATTTGCATTATGTGCACTATGGGGTTCCTTCCGCTAAACCGTATATGTGGTTTTCTCGTGTGGGTCAGAATACATTTCAAGCATTAGTTAATAACTAAATTCCTGCAAGGTGGAAAGTCAATTCGGGATATTTCTGGATAATTGCCCTCATGATCATAAGGTGTTGCCGCAGAACTTATGCATGGTCGATCCTTGATAATCATCAATCGGGTGGCAGTCCGTTACGATCAGTGTTAGAACAGCTAATATCCGTGTGCGCAAGAAAGCGCCGTTAGCACCCAAGCAATGGACTGAGAGGATAGAGAGTTATGTGTTTGTTACATCGAGTCATTGCCAGTCGTGCCAGAGTTTTTCCTAATAAATCAGCGATTGTTTTAGATGGTGTCGCGACCTCTTATAAAACCTTTCAGCAACAGGTGAGTTACACCGCATCTGTATTGCGTAATCTACGAGTTACTCCGGGCAGCAGAGTGGGGCTGTATTCATCTGTGTCGGTCGAACTGATTGCTGCTTATCTTGGGGTGCTCGAAGTTGGGGCTGTTACAGCAGCGGTTCATCACACGTTGAGTCGCATTAAGTTGATTCATCAGCTCAAGCACTCAGGCGCTCGGGTGCTGATCACTGACTGCACCGAGGATCTTCCAGGTCTGATGGAGGCGGTTGGACTGGAATGGATACTGCTTACATGCCCATGCACCTCCCTACCGCACCGAGTGATTCAGCTGTCGGATGCCACTTCGGTAAGGCTTGAGCTGCCAAACCCGGATATTTCGGGAACATGTGAAGATCCCGAATGGCCTACTTCAATATTCTATACATCCGGGTCATCCAACAATCCGAAAGGCGTGCTAGTCAACCATCGAATCATGATAGACGTTACACGTCGAGTGACCGCTTACCTAGCCAATACCGCCAACGATCGTATCCTAAGTTACTCGACCCTGGCATCTGATTACGGTGTCTATAATATAATGATGCCACTTTATATCGGCGGTACTGCCGTGATTGAAAGTCAGCCTGCTACTACTGCAGAAGATGTTGTGGCAGTGGTAGAGCGCGAAGGGGTGACCGCCATGCATGTGTTTCCCCCAATATTTTCGTTGCTTGCCCACAGTAGTCCAGATTGGGAAGCACGAGTTCGAAGTCTAAGATACATTTCGAGCAGTGGTCAGTCTCTGTATGCTCGACATATTCAGCAGTTTCGGAAAGCATTTCCACAAGTTCTAATTTTTTCCAGCTACGGGCTAACCGAATGCAAACGCGTCAGCTACCTCCCCCCCGAAGAAATTGACCGGCGCCCGGCATCTGTGGGCAAACCCTTGCCCGGCGTGAATGTTTATCTAGTTGATGAGGGCGGTCGAGCCATCGACTATCCCGGAAAAGTCGGCGAACTCTTGGTTGCCAGTAGCTACCTTATGCTCGAGTACTGGAATATGCCGGAAGCTAACGCCGTGAGTATCGTACGCGATGCATTCGGCCACTCACGACTGTTCCGCACGGGCGACTTATTCAAGCAAGATGCCCAAGGCTACTTGTATTACGTGGCACGCAAGGATGATGTATTCGCACGCAGTGCCTGGAAGGTAAATCCGCGGGAAATCGAACAGTGCCTAGCGACGCATCATGCGGTTGCAGAGGTATTGGTTGTGCCAGTTGAGGATGAATTGGCCGGGCACGTTCCGCGGGCTTATGTTGTGCTCGAGTCTGGCAAGGCGCAGACCAGCGAGCAAGATCTTATCGAACACTGTAAAGCTTCATTAGACTGGCACATGGTACCGGCTAACTGCGTGTTCGCTGATGCTTTGCCAAAAACCCACTCGGGTAAGTTGAGTACTAAAGTTCTGATCTGACAGATGGAGTGGAGCATGGACACTTTTTCGCAGCAATCGTTGGGCGAAGCCAGCCTAGATCATGACCTGGAACAGAGCGCCATGCTGAAGTTGGCTACATATTTTCACGACCTTGCTACTGGTGCGAGCCAAGTACCATCGCAGCCTCTGGACAGTCATATCAAATCACAGATTGATGATCCTCAGGTGCTTGAGTACCACGATCGATTAATTGCGGGTGCAGGTCCACTTTTTTCTCATTTTCTGGCGAGCGTACCTTACATACTCGAGGAGCTCTCCAGGGTTGGGGTGGCGCTTTCTCGACTGGTCTCGGCCAACCCGCCGCTTGCTGGGCAGCGGTATAGCATGTTTGAAGTAGATGGGTTTGATGGCAGCAATGGACGTGCATTGGCTGGCCACTCGAAGGGCTTGATCGTTAGTTTCACATGCTCTCCAAATCTCGCCAATCAGGTCGTATTCGAACGGCATGCTGACCCAGCCATGTCGTACTTTTACCCACACTCATTCTTGAAGGTGACCACGGACTTGCTGCAAAAGCGCGAATATCACGCCTTCAAGCACGGCTTCGACTTCATTTACGAAATGGCAGCATTCCAGTTCTATAGTCGTGATCGCGGTCAGCAAATAGATCACATCCAACGTTGCTTGAAGCCCACCGGACTGGTTTTTTTCCTTGAGAAGCTCAACCATCCCGATTTAAAAGAGTATCGGCGGCGAGAACGTGTAAAGGATGAAGTATTTAAAACCCGCTACTTCACGGAGGATGAAATTTTTTGGAAACGCGAGCAGATGCTTGCACAAATGCAGAATGGACAGGTTAGTTGGGACGAGCTTGCCAGCGCCCTGTCGGTTCGCTTCAAACACGTCCATATGCTTTGGAATAGCAGCAATTTTTGCGAATTTGTAGCTTCGAACGATACGCAACGCATCGAGCAATTCCTCAGCCTGCTGGGTCCGATCGCCCAGCCACCGGGCTTTTGCTTTGAAGGTCCGCGACTGGGTTCAGCATCGGTACATCATGATGGGTCAGAGGTGACGGGCGATGTCTGAATATTTCCCAACGGCTTTGCATCACGCTGCCAATCCCGAATTCTGTCAACGGGCCTTAAACCTTTTGCCAAGCTGGCGCGAGCGGGCGAAAACAGCGCAGTCAAACCGTCGCTTGACCCGGGATACGTTCAACGAGTTATTCATTGGTTCGTGGCTGGATTTGTTGTCCCCTCACGCACCTGCAACGCAGAGTTCGCACTGGCCCACAGTGGTGGAGAGCTCGCGGATTGCTGCGAGGGCCTGTCCCTCCACCGGGTGGATAATAGCCTTGGTCGGTGCACACAGTTGCTTAGTCCGACGTCTACCTCCGACGTGCCAGAGTCAACTGTACGCCGGTGGCCTTCGGCAGCTTTTCGCCTCAGCGTCTTCGAGCGCCAGCAGCCAACTTACCTACGAACCGGATGGCATACGTGTAAACGGACGCTGGCGGTTCAGCTCAGGTATTGAGGATGCGACTTGGTTGATACTCAACGCACCTTGCGAGAAACACCCAGAGGCTGGGCATATCCCACGCTTCCTTGTACTGATTGCCGCGGAAGATGTTAAGCGGTTTGACAGCTGGGACAGCTGTGGAATGGCCGCGACCGGCTCCCACGACATCGAGGCTTTCCAACTGCTCGTGCCCCACGATCGAGTGTTCGCCATGCACGAGATCGTAGGCCGGCAGCCACCTAAATCAGGACCGGATTACATTGATCAAGTGCCATTGGTGCCCTTCCTCAGCACCTCTATCATCGGTCCTTTGCTCGGCTGTGCGGAGGGAGCACATGAAGCCTTCGTCGCAACGCTCAATGAATCCCTAGCCAGCGATTCAAGGGTAGCTGAGCAGGTCGCTCACTCAGCTGCGCAATTGCAAAGCGCCGGGCTTCTGTATAGCTCATTGATCTCACGATTGCATGACGCTGGCACTCATGATCGCGTCCTTAATGCTTTGCAACTTCTGGATTTACGCCGCGATCGTGCCTATCTGGCGATGCAGTGCGTGAAAGCTGTGCAGCGCCTAGTGAGGTGGCTTGGCGCATCTTCCCTGTCGGCTGGACATCCATTTCAGCGGCACTGGTACGACATCCAGGCTATCGCTGCACATCGTGATTTGGCTTGGAGTGATGCGATGCTGGCTAGCGGAGAAGCCATCTTGCGACGCAGCACTCCAAGCCAAACATGACCTTAATTCAATCTCGTTTCTTAAAGAGGATTACATGTTTATTCGCAGAATATCTGAAGTGGAACAGACACCTTACTTCGTAGAGTGGGGTGCCGGTACTAGTCATCGGCTAATCACTGAACGTGACGCCATGGGCTTTACCATCTGTCACACAGTGGTTCGTGCCGGCACCGAGTCGCTTTTGCATTATCGGAACCACTTGGAGGCATGCTACTGCATTGGTGGACAAGGTGAGGTTGAAGATATGCAAGGTAATGTCTATCCCATATATCCCGGGGACGTTTATGTACTGGACCAACATGATCGACATTACCTGCGAGGCGGTGATCAGCAGGATTTGATACTGGTCAGTGTGTTCAATCCTCCACTGCGCGGTGACGAGAAACACAACCTCAACGATCGCTCGGGCTCGGCCTACTGAGGGACGGTCAGGTCTGTATTCCCGCTTTTCTTGAGGAGCCGAGCATGCGCAAGGATTACCTTGCTTTCTTCATTTCGCTATTTCTTTCGCGCCTAGCGGACCAGGTTCTGTTATTCATTGTGCCGCTGGTAGTGTTCCAGGTAACCAACAGCGTCGCCTGGGCAGGGCTGGCATTCTTCGTCGAGTCACTCCCGCGTTTTCTCGCGTTTCCAATATGCGGCGCACTCTGCGATAAATTCTCACCCATCAGAATCCTGCACATCAGCCAAATCTACCGAGCCTTGCTTTGTGTACTGGCAGTGGGGCTCCATGCCTTCTTCGGAGGTTTGGCTTGGCTGGTGGTACTGTCGGCGTTATGTGGGGTGCTGACCACCCAGGGCGTCATGGCCCGCGAGGTGGTAATGCCGCATATCTTCAAGCACTACAGCTATACCAGAACACTTGCCTATTCGCAGATCGCAGATCAGACCGGCCTGGTACTTGGGCCGCTACTGGCGGCCGCGTTGCTGCAGATGATGGCGTGGGACTGGGTAGCGCTATGGATCGCTGGGCTGTTCCTGCTGGCCGATCTGAGCCTGCGGATATGGCAGCGGGCCAGCCAGGTAACGCTGCCGCTATTCGAGCAGCAGGGGAACATCTGGTTTCGACCCGTGCGCATCGCCTTCGCGCACATTGGTGAGCAGCCCGAACTCAAGAAGGTCATAACCTTGGCTATCGGCGTCAATCTGGTCGTCGGGGTCACTCTGGCCACCTCAGCGGCCATGGTGCTTGGTGAGCATGGCGCAGACGATGACGCTTACGCAGGCCTGCAAGCGATCGGCGCGGTGATCACGATCTTGATCTTGTTCGTGCTCGCCCGGGTGTCGATGCCGCTTCGAATAATGGGCAGTGTGGGCTATTCGATGATCATCGTCGGTGGCTTAATCAGTGCCATGAGTTCCAACCTTGCAGGTTATGCGCTGGGTTTTTTGCTAATTGTCGGCTTTGACAAAATGTTCAATGTCTATATGCGCAATGTTCGTCAGCGTGTCATTCCGGCGCAGGATTTCGGTAAGACGGTGGGGGTGATCACGTTGCTCAACAACCTGTCACAACCGTTGGCAGGTTTGCTGGTCGCATCGCTGGCGGCCTCGGTGGGTGCTGATGGTGTGATTTTGATGCTTGCAGTGCTGAGCGCCATGATCGGGGCGGCAGCCATGTGGTGTTTTGCAACACAACCCAGCCCCATACCAAGGAACTAGAAATCTCCACACTGCGAGCAATTGTTGGCAAACACCCCGGGACCAAGAATTCCCGGCACACCGGGAAAATTTCCCGGGCACAACAAAAAAACCAAAGGTAGCCGACATGACCCGATCCCCACGTCGTCCCGCGTTCGCCGTGAGCCTGGTGCTCAGCGCCATGTTGCTGGCCGGCGCTGCCCACGCCGCCGTCAGCACTGAAGACATCCTCCAGGACCCGAAGAACCCCCAGCAGATCGTGACCAATGGCCTGGGCGTGCAGGGCCAGCGTTACAGCCCGCTGGACATGCTCAACACCAACAACGTGAAGGAACTGCGCCCGGTCTGGGCGTTTTCCTTCGGCGGTGAGAAGCAGCGCGGCCAACAGGCGCAGCCGCTGATCAAGGATGGGGTGATGTACCTGACCGGCTCCTACTCGCGGGTATTCGCCGTGGACGCGCGCACCGGCAAGAAACTGTGGCAGTACGATGCGCGCCTGCCCGATGACATCCGCCCATGCTGCGACGTGATCAACCGGGGCGTGGCGTTGTACGGCAACCTGGTGTTCTTCGGCACCCTCGACGCCAAGCTGGTGGCGCTGAACAAGGACACCGGCAAGGTGGTGTGGAGCAAGAAGGTGGCCGACCACAAGGAAGGCTATTCGATCAGCGCCGCGCCAATGATCGTCAACGGCAAGCTGATTACCGGCGTGGCTGGCGGCGAGTTCGGTGTGGTGGGCAAGATCCAGGCCTACAACCCGGAAAACGGTGAGCTGCTGTGGATGCGTCCTACCGTGGAAGGCCACATGGGGTATGTGTACAAGGACGGCAAGGCCATCGAAAACGGTATTTCCGGTGGCGAAGCCGGCAAGACCTGGCCGGGCGACCTGTGGAAGACCGGCGGTGCAGCGCCGTGGCTGGGCGGCTACTACGACCCGGAAACCAACCTGATCCTGTTCGGCACTGGCAACCCGGCGCCGTGGAACTCCCACCTGCGCCCAGGGGACAACCTGTATTCCTCATCGCGCCTGGCACTGAACCCGGACGATGGCACGATCAAATGGCATTTCCAGAGCACGCCACACGACGGTTGGGACTTTGACGGCGTCAACGAGCTGATCTCGTTCAACTACAAGGACGGCGGCAAAGAGGTCAAGGCCGCCGCCACTGCCGACCGCAACGGCTTCTTCTACGTGCTGGACCGCACCAACGGCAAGTTCATCCGCGGCTTCCCCTTCGTCGACAAAATCACCTGGGCCACTGGCCTGGACAAGAACGGCCGGCCGATCTACAACGAGGCCAGCCGCCCGGGGGCACCGGGTAGCGAAGCCAAGGGCAGCTCGGTGTTCGTTGCCCCGGCGTTCCTCGGTGCGAAAAACTGGATGCCGATGGCCTATAACCAGGACACCGGTCTGTTCTACGTGCCCTCCAACGAGTGGGGCATGGACATCTGGAACGAGGGCATTGCCTACAAGAAAGGGGCGGCGTTCCTGGGCGCCGGCTTCACCATCAAGCCGCTCAACGAAGATTACATCGGTGTGCTACGTGCCATCGACCCGGTCAGCGGCAAGGAAGTGTGGCGCCACAAGAACTATGCACCGCTGTGGGGTGGGGTACTGACCACCAAGGGCAACCTGGTGTTCACCGGTACCCCGGAAGGCTTCCTGCAGGCGTTCAACGCCAAGACCGGCGACAAGGTCTGGGAGTTCCAGACCGGCTCTGGCGTGCTCGGTTCGCCGGTGACCTGGGAAATGGACGGCGAGCAGTACGTGTCGGTGGTGTCCGGCTGGGGCGGCGCGGTGCCGCTGTGGGGCGGCGAAGTGGCCAAGCGGGTCAAGGACTTCAACCAGGGCGGCATGCTCTGGACCTTCAAGTTGCCCAAGCAGTTGCAGCAGACCGCCAGCGCCAAACCTTGACCCCTACTACCAAATGACGAGAGCCCCGCTGCCAACGATGCATTCGCCTGGCAGGCGGGGCTTCTTACCATCGGCATATCGCCTGTCGTGGGACAGGCATTGACCTGCAGAGGCTCAGCATGATCTACGCACAACCCGGAACCCCAGGCGCCGTCGTCTCCTTCAAGCCGCGCTATGGCAACTTCATCAATGGCGAGTTCGTGGCGCCTTTGGCTGGCCAGTACTTCACCAACAGCTCGCCGGTCAACGGCCAACCGATTGCCGAATTCCCACGCTCTACCGCGCAGGATATCGAGCGCGCACTGGACGCTGCACATGCCGCGGCTGACGCGTGGGGCAAGACCTCGGTGCAGGAGCGTGCCCGGGCACTGCTGAAAATCGCCGACCGAATCGAGCAGAACCTCGAAGTGCTGGCGGTTACCGAAAGCTGGGACAACGGCAAGGCCGTACGCGAAACCCTGAATGCCGACGTGCCGCTGGCGGCGGATCACTTCCGTTATTTTGCCGGCTGCATTCGTGCCCAGGAAGGTGGCGCGGCGGAAATCAACGAGACCACCGTGGCGTATCACCTGCACGAACCGCTGGGTGTGGTCGGGCAGATCATCCCGTGGAACTTCCCGTTGCTGATGGCCGCCTGGAAACTCGCCCCGGCGTTGGCGGCGGGTAACTGCGTGGTGCTGAAACCGGCCGAGCAGACGCCGCTGTCGATCACCATTTTTGCCGAGCTGATCGCCGACCTGCTGCCGGCCGGGGTGCTGAACATCGTCCAGGGCTATGGCCGTGAGGCTGGAGAGGCGCTGGCCACCAGCAAGCGTATTGCCAAGATCGCCTTCACCGGGTCCACCCCGGTGGGCTCGCACATCATGAAGTGCGCGGCCGAGAACATCATCCCGTCGACTGTCGAACTGGGTGGCAAGTCGCCGAACATCTTCTTTGAAGACATCATGCAGGCGGAGCCGGCGTTCATCGAGAAAGCCGCCGAGGGCCTGGTCTTGGCGTTCTTCAACCAGGGCGAGGTGTGCACCTGCCCGTCGCGCGCGCTGATCCAGGAGTCGATCTACGAACCGTTCATGGCCGAGGTGATGAAGAAGATCGCCAAGATCAGCCGTGGTAACCCGCTGGACACCGAAACCATGGTCGGCGCTCAGGCGTCGGAGCAGCAGTACGACAAGATCCTCTCGTACCTGCAGATTGCTCGGGAGGAGGGTGCCGAATTGCTCACTGGCGGTGCTGCCGAGCGCCTGCAGGGTGATCTGGCCAGCGGCTATTACATTCAGCCGACCCTGCTCAAGGGCCACAACCAGATGCGCGTGTTCCAGGAAGAGATCTTCGGCCCGGTGGTGGGGGTGACCACCTTCAAGGACGAAGCCGAGGCCCTGGCGATCGCCAACGACAGCGAGTTCGGCCTGGGTGCCGGCCTGTGGACCCGCGACATCAACCGCGCCTACCGCATGGGCCGCGGCATCAAGGCCGGGCGGGTGTGGACCAACTGCTACCACCTTTACCCCGCGCATGCGGCATTCGGTGGCTACAAGAAGTCGGGTGTGGGCCGCGAGACGCACAAGATGATGCTCGACCATTACCAGCAGACCAAGAACCTGCTGGTGAGCTACGACATCAACCCGTTGGGCTTCTTCTGACCCCCTGATGAACCTGCGCGGTTGGAGCAGCGGCTTTGTGTCGCGGCCCGGCTGCGCAGCCACCCTCATTGCTGTAGCGGTGCAACGAATGCCGGGCCGCCTCCCCAGGCGCCCTGGCTGGCCTGACGGCAATGTGGGGCAACCCCGTTGCTACCAATGCACCCGGCAAACTCGTTCCAAAGTAGCATTCGCCCGCACCACCGCCCATGCATTAATGCCTCTACCGGAATCGCCCGGCACAAGAAGAGGACATGCCCCATGTGGACCAAACCCGCCTACACCGACCTGCGCATTGGCTTTGAAGTGACGATGTACTTCGCCAATCGCTGACGTCTACCGGCCACCGTCAAGGTGGCCGGATCCCCACGCCCGGTGCCTGACGTGAAACTGATCGACCGCCAGCAGACACTGGCCCTGGCCAAGGGCTTGCGGCTACGCTGGGACCCGTTGCAGGCATGCCATGTGCTGCTGTACCCGGGGGGCGTCATCGAGCTCAACGCCAGCGCTGGCTGGGTGCTGGAGTTGCTGGACGGCCAGCGCAGTACGGCAGCGATCATCGACCAGCTGGCACAGCGTTTTCCCGAGGTTCCCGGCCTTGGCGAGGACGTACTGGCGTTCCTGGAGGTGGCCCGCGCCAAGGCGTGGATCGAATGATGCCTGTGCCGCTTTGGTCTGGTTGCTTTCGCCGCGGGATGCTTTACGCTGGCGGTTATCTTCCAGAACAATAAGAACAGGCTTTACGATGAGCCAGAGTTTCAGCCCCCTTCGCAAGTTCGTTTCGCCTGAAATCATCTTTGGTGCCGGCTGCCGCCACAATGTGGCCAACTACGCCAAGACCTTTGGTGCGCGCAAGGTCCTGGTGGTCAGCGACCCTGGGGTGATTGCCGCTGGCTGGGTGGCCGACGTCGAGGCCAGCCTGCAGGCGCAGGGTATCGACTATTGCCTGTACACGGCCGTCTCGCCCAACCCCCGGGTCGAGGAGGTGATGCTCGGCGCCGAGATCTACCGGCAGAATCACTGCGATGTGATCGTCGCGGTCGGTGGTGGCAGCCCGATGGATTGCGGCAAGGCCATTGGTATCGTGGTCGCCCACGGGCGCAGCATCCTCGAGTTCGAGGGCGTGGACATGATTCGCGTGCCCAGCCCGCCGTTGATCCTGATCCCAACCACCGCCGGTACCTCGGCCGACGTGTCGCAGTTCGTGATCATCTCCAACCAGCAGGAGCGCATGAAGTTCTCCATCGTCAGCAAGGCGGTGGTGCCCGACGTGTCGCTGATCGACCCGCAAACCACGTTGAGCATGGACCCGTTCCTGTCGGCCTGTACCGGCATCGATGCGCTGGTGCATGCCATCGAGGCGTTCGTGTCTACCGGTCATGGCCCGCTGACCGACCCCCATGCGCTGGAAGCCATGCGCCTGATCAACGGCAACCTGGTAGAAATGATCGCCAACCCCGGCGACATCGCCCTGCGCGAGAAGATCATGCTTGGCAGCATGCAGGCGGGGCTGGCGTTCTCCAACGCGATCCTGGGCGCGGTGCATGCCATGTCGCACAGCCTCGGCGGTTTCCTCGACCTGCCTCATGGCCTGTGCAATGCGGTGCTGGTCGAGCACGTGGTGGCGTTCAACTACAGTTCGGCGCCCGAGCGTTTCAAGGTCATTGCCGAGGTCTTCGGCATCGACTGCCGCGGCCTCAACCACCGGCAGATCTGCGGCCGCCTGGTGGAACACCTGATTGCCCTGAAGCACGCCATCGGCTTCCATGAAACCTTGGGCCTGCACGGGGTGCGCACGGCCGATATTCCGTTCCTGTCGCAACATGCGATGGATGACCCGTGCATCCTCACCAACCCGCGCGCGTCGAGCCAGCGAGATGTCGAGGTGGTCTATGGCGAGGCCCTCTGACGAGCAGCAGCGCGCGCTGGCAGGGCTGTTGGGCCTGGGCGACCA
This sequence comes from Pseudomonas sp. CJQ_9, assembly GCF_043106615.1. Classification (NCBI taxonomy): domain Bacteria; kingdom Pseudomonadati; phylum Pseudomonadota; class Gammaproteobacteria; order Pseudomonadales; family Pseudomonadaceae; genus Pseudomonas; species Pseudomonas sp. CJQ_9. The sequence continues at coordinate 29,466 of NZ_JBICMS010000026.1, forward strand.
CTCGGCGCGCAAAAGCCATTACCCGGAATTGTCTGCCCGGCTGGATGAACTGGAAGCTGAGCGCAACCGTTACAAATGGCTGTTCGAGAACGCCGTACACGGCATTTTCCAGGCCAGCCTGCAGGACGGCATGCGTGCTGCCAACCCGGCACTGGCCCGCATGCTCGGCTATGACGACCCACAGCAAGTGCTGTTTTCCCTGACCGACCTGGCGACCCACCTGTTCGATGGCGGTGCGCAAGAGCTACAGGCGATTACCGCGATTCTCGCCAGGGAGCACAGCCTGCATGGCTATGAAACCCGGCTGCGGCGCAAGGATGGCAGCCACCTCGATGTGCTGATGAACTTGCTGCTCAAGCCCGGTCACGAAGGCCTGGTTGAAGGGTTCGTGGCCGATATCACCGAGCGCAAGCAGGCCCAGCAGCGCCTGCAACAGCTCAATGATGAACTGGAGCAACGGGTTGCTGCACGTACCGATGAGCTGATCGAGGCGCGCGATGCTGCCCAAGCCGCCAACCGCAGCAAGGACAAGTACCTGGCCGCTGCCAGCCATGACCTGCTGCAACCGCTGAACGCCGCGCGCCTGTTGATCTCCACCTTGCGTGAGCGGCCGCTGGCAGACGCCGAACATGTGCTGGTGGAGCGTACCCACCAGGCGCTGGAGGGCGCCGAAGACCTGCTGACCGATTTGCTGGATATCTCGCGGCTCGACCAGGCTGCGGTCAGGCCCGATGTGGCGGTTTATCGCCTGGACGAGCTGTTTGCGCCTTTGATTTCAGAATTCCGCTCGGTGGCCGATGCCGCGGGCCTGAAATTTCACGCCAGGGTTGCCGATTATGCCGTCAGCACGGATCTGCGCTTGCTGACGCGCATTCTGCGCAACTTCCTCAGCAACGCCTGCCGCTACACCGACGAGGGTCGGGTTCTGTTGGGCGCGAGGCGCCGCGGCGAACACTTGCGCCTGGAGGTATGGGACAGCGGGCGCGGCATTGCCCAGGACCGTTTGCAAGCCATATTCCTGGAGTTCAACCAACTGGACGTTGGCCGCGCGGCGGACCGCAAGGGGGTAGGCCTGGGGTTGGCCATCGTCGAGCGGATCGCCAAGATTCTCGGCTACCGAATCGAAGTGCGTTCGTGGCCTGGGCGTGGGTCGGTGTTCAGCATCGAGGTGCCGCTTGGCCAGGCGCTGCCGCCGCCCCTGCAGCCCGCGCTGCCCCCGCCCACTGCCGGCAACCCGCTGCCGGGCCGTCGCCTGCTCGTGCTGGACAACGAAGTGAGCATTCTCGAAAGCATGGGCGCGTTGCTGGGGCAGTGGGGCTGCGAGGTGGTTACCGCCACCGACCAGCAGGGTGCCTTGCAGGCGCTTGAAGGCCGCGCTCCGGAGCTGATCCTGGCTGACTTTCATCTGGATCACGGCGTGGTGGGGTGTGAGGTGGTGCGGCAGTTGCGCGAACATTTCGCCACCGCCATACCGGCGGTCATCATCACTGCCGACCGCAGTGACCAGTGCCGGCGCTCGTTGCGCAAGCTTGGCGCACCGTTGCTGAACAAACCGGTGAAACCAGGCAAGTTGCGTGCGGTATTGAGCCAGTTGCTTGGCTGAGGGGCGTGAAGCGTATTGGGGGCGGCACGGCCCGTTGAGGGTGCGGGCTCATCCGCGGAGAGGCCGGACCTGCTGGCGGGATTTCCCGGCCATTCGCCGTTGCAGCCGCCACCGCATTCGCGGGTAAACCCGCTCCTACACTGGTCGGTGATGACTACATATCTGCGGATCGATACCGCCCGTTGTAGGAGCGGGTTCACCCGCGAAGAGGCCGGGCCTGCTGGCGGGATTTCCTGGCCATTCGCCGTTGCAGCCGCCACCGCATTCGCGGTAAACCCGCTCCTACGCTGGTTGCTGATGACTACATATCTGCGGATCGATACCGCCCGTTGTAGGGGCGGGCTCATCCGCGAAGAGGCCGGGCATGCTGGCGGGATTTCCTGGCCACTCGCCGTTGCAGCCGCCGCCGCATTCGCTGGTTGTTGATGGCTACGTAATGCGGATAGGCACCGCCCGTTGTAGGAGCGGGTTCACCCGCGAAGAGGCCGGGCCTGCTGGCGAAATTCCTGACCATTCACCGTTGCAGCCGCCACCGCATTCGCGGGTAAATCCGCTCCTACGCTGGTCTGTGGTGACTGCGTGTCCGCGGACCGACGAGCCTTTTGTGGGGGCAACCGCAATGAGGGCGGGGCTGCTGGCTAGTTTTTCAGCCATACGGCGGCGCCGGCAGCTCGGCCAGCAAGGTTTTCAGGCCTTCGCCCCACTGCCGGCGGATCTGCTGGTAATAGGCATCGTCGCTGGCGATGCGGATGGGCTGCGATGCCTCCAGTGCATCGGCACGGTACACCAGCAAATCCAGGGGCATGCCCACCGACAGGTTGCTGCGGATGGTGGAGTCGAACGAGATCAGGCCACAGCGCAACGCCTCATCCAGCGGGGTGCGATAGTCAAGGTTGCGGTCGAGTATGGGCCGCCCGTATTTGCTTTCCCCCAACTGCAGGAAAGGCGTGTCGCGCGTGGCCTGGAAAAAGTTGCCCTGGGCATAGACGTTGTAGATCGCCATCGGCCCGCCCGCAATCTGGCCACCGACGATGAACGAGCTGCTCAGGTCGATACCGGCAGTCAGCTTGCTGCGGTCGCGGCACACCACTTCGCGCAGGGTATCGGCCACCAGCACCGTGGCATCATAGAGCGTGGCGACATTCAGCAGGTGCGGGCCGCTGCCCTGGCTGCGCTGCTGCAGCAGGTTGACCACTGACTGCGAGGTTGCCAGGTTGCCCGCCGTCTGCAGCACGATCAGGCGCTCACCCGGTACGCTGAAGACGAACAACTTGGCAAAGGTGGAGATCTGGTCGATACCGGCATTGGTGCGTGAGTCGCTGATGAAAACCAGCCCGTCTTGCAGGTGCATGGCGACACAGTAAGTCATGCAAGTTCCCTTGTGTGGCAGAGGTAGTGGCCTTGCTGCAGGCGCGCAGCAAGGCTGGCTTGAGGGCCAGGCGTCACTGGCGATGCACGTGGACGCTGGCTTGCATGGACTCGGTGCCACCCCCACGGCGCACGCCCCTGACCGGGCAGGCATCGAGGTAGTCCAGGCCCACGGCCAGCTTCAGGTGCCGCTCGGGCCGGGTCAGGCGGTTGGTGATGTCGAAGCTGTACCAGGCGTCGTCGACCCAGGCTTCGGCCCATGCATGGCTGGCCAGGTGCTGTTCATCCTCGGTGCACAGGTAGCCGGAAACATAGCGGGCCGGTACCCCCAGGCTACGGGCGCAGGCCAGGAAGGCATGGGTATGGTCTTGGCACACGCCCGCACCGGCATTGAACGCTTCGCTGGCCGTAGTGCCGACGCAGGTCGACCCTGGGCTGTAGGGCATGCGCTCGGCCAGCCCCTGCATCAGGTCGATCAATGCGGCGCGGTCACGGTGCGTGCCGCATTGCTGGGCGGCGAAGGCCACCAGCGCATCGTCGGCCAGGGTCAGGTGGCTGCCGCGCAAGAACGGCAGGGGTGACTGGCAGGCTGCCTCCTGTTCGCAGCCCGGGTCGATCTCGACCTGGCCGCTGGCAGTGAGGGCCAGATGCCCATGGGGTTTGTCCAGCGTCAGCACATGCAGGATGTTGCCATACGGGTCGATCTGGCCCTTCACCTTGCAAGGCAGGTCCAGTTGCCATTCGACGATGCGCTGGCGTTCGCTGCTGCGCGGGGTCAGGCGCAGGAACTGAATGCTGTTGGACACATCGCTGGCGTAGCTGTAGGTGGTGTCGTGGCGGATGGACAGTTTCATACAACCTCCAGGTAGGAGTGATGGACCGCCTGGCCCAGTTGGTTGACGCGGCCGATGAAATCGCTGAGCCAGGGATGCAGCCCGGCGTCGAGGATTTCGTCGATGGCGGTGTAGCGCAGCCGCGCGTTGAGTTCCGCAGCCAGCCGCTGGGCCGCTCGCCCGGTACTGCCAGGCAGGCCGGCCAGGATCTGGTCCAACTCCTCGATACAGGCATGCAGCGAGCGCGGCACGTCGACGCGCAGCAACAGCAATTCTGACACCGGCCGGGCACTGGGCGCGGCGCGGTAGATTTCATTGAAGGCTTCGTAGGAGGTCAGGGCGCGCAGCAAGGCGCTCCACTGGTAAAACCCCCGGGCCGAGTCGTCGCTGACCTCGTCGGAGGCCTCGCCGAACATTTCATAGCGCGCATCGAGCAGGCGCAGGGTGTTGTCGGCCCGTTCCAGGAAGGTGCCCAGGCGAATGAAGCTGTAGGCATCGTTGCGCATGATGGTACCGGAGGTGGCGCCGCGGAACAGGTGCGAGCGCTCCTTGACCCAGTCACAGAACTGGCTGATGCCGTAGCGGCCCAGCCCGTTGCTGGCAATGTTGCGCATTTCGATCCAGGTGGCGTTGATGTTCTCCCACATGTCGGCCGTTATCCGCCCGCGCACTGCATGGGCGTTGGTCCTGGCCGCCTGCAGGCAGCAGTAGATGCTGCCGGGGTTGGTGGCATCAAGGGCGAAGAAGTGCAGCATGCGCTCGGTGTCGAGCTCGGCGTGGCGACGGATGTAGTCGTCGAGCGTGCCCGAGGCCAACAGTGACATGGCCAGTTCGGCATGGCCGTCGCTGCGCCCCGCCTGCGGCATCAGTGACAGCGAGTAGCTGACCTCGAGCATGCGCGCCAGGTTTTCCGCACGTTCCAGGTAGCGGGACATCCAGTACAGATCGGAAGCAGTTCGCGAAAGCATGGTTCAGTCCTCCACCACCCAGGTGTCTTTGGTGCCGCCGCCTTGCGACGAGTTGACCACCAGCGAGCCTTCCTTCAGCGCCACGCGGGTCAGGCCGCCTGGCACCAGGCGGGTTTCGCCGCCCGACAGTACGAACGGGCGCAGGTCGATATGCCGCGGCGCGATGCCGCTGTCGACAAAGGTCGGGCAGGTGGACAGGCACAAGGTCGGTTGCGCGATATAGGCATGTGGGCGCGCTTTGATGCGGGCGCGGAAGTCCTCGATCTGCGCGGCAGTGGCGGCGGGCCCGACCAGCATGCCGTAGCCGCCGGAGCCCTGGGTTTCCTTGACCACCAGCTCGGGCAGGTTGGCCAGTACATGGGACAGGTCGGCCGGCTTGCGGCATTGCCAGGTCGGTACGTTGTTGAGGATCGGCTCCTCGCTTAGGTAAAAGCGGATCATGTCGGCGACATAAGGGTAGATCGACTTGTCGTCGGCTACGCCGGTGCCCACCGCGTTGGCCAGCACTACGTTGCCGGCGCGGTACACCGAAATCAGCCCGGGCACGCCCAGCATCGAGTCGGGGTTGAATGAGAGGGGGTCGAGGTAGTCGTCGTCCAGCCTGCGGTAAATCACATCGACCCGTTGCGGGCCGGCGGTCGTGCGCATGTACACATGCTCGTCGCGCACGAACAGATCGGCGCCTTCGACCAGCTCGATGCCCATTTCGCGGGCGAGGAAGGCATGCTCGAAATAGGCACTGTTGAAGCGTCCTGGGGTAAGCAGCACAGCAGTGGGGTTATCCAGCGGGCTGGCGCTTTTGAGCGTGTCCAGCAGCAGGTTGGGGTAGTGGTCGATGGGCGCGATGCGCTGGGCGGCGAACAGCTCGGGGAACAGGCGCATCATCATCTTGCGGTCTTCGAGCATGTAGCTGACACCACTGGGGGTGCGCAGGTTGTCTTCCAGCACGAAATAGCTGCCATCGCCATCGCGCACCAGGTCCACGCCGGCGATGTGCGCATACAGGCCCCGGTGCAGGTCCAGGCCCTGCATGGCGATCTGATAACCCTCGTTGGCCAGGACCTGCTCTGGCGGGATGATCCCGGCCTTGAGGATGCGCTGGTCATGGTAGATGTCTTCCAGGAACAGGTTCAGGGCCTGCACGCGCTGGATACAGCCGCGCTCGACCGTACGCCACTCGCTGGCGCGGATGCTGCGCGGGATGATATCGAAGGGGATCAGCCGCTCGGTGTCCTGTTTGTCGCCATACAAGGTAAAGGTGATACCGGCGCGGTGGAACAGCAGGTCGGCCTCGCGCCGGCGCTGCTCCAGCAGCTCCAGCGGGGTGTTCGCCAGCCAGCGGGCGAACTCCTGGTAGTGCGGGCGGCAGCTGCCGTTCGCGTCGTACATTTCATTGAAAAAAGCCCGGGACATACCCACTCCTTGCCGCCGTTACCGGCAGCTTCATTGCCGTTCATCTGCGTCTTTCAGGGTGCTGCCTTGCTGGTAAGTGGGGGTGTCGTCAGCCTCGGTCGCGTTGGGTTGCGGGTGCATTCCGTTCACCAACCAGCATTGCAATGAAAGTGCCGAAAACCCGGTGCAGTGCCGGGCAGGCCAGGGAATGGGCGGTGGGCAGCGGTTTTGCTGGGCGGCGCCTGATCCAGGCGGGGTGAGGTGGCGGCCGGCTGACCGGCCGGCGTGCATCAAAACAGGGCGCCTGGTGTGCAGCCGCGTTTTTTGAACCGCGTTGGTGCGTACCGCCATGCCGGCCAGGCCAAGCAGGCGGTTCAATACCCTCAACCCGCGTTGGCGGTCAGCTCCTGGCGAACGATGGCAGCCCCGGCGCTCAACGCCTTGAGCTTGCCGCTGGCGACCGCGCGCGGCAGTGGGGCCATGCCGCAGTTGGTGCAGGGGTAGAGCTTGTCGGCGTCGACGAACTGCAACGCCTTGCGCAGGGTGTCGGCCACGGCTTCGGGCGTTTCGATGGCAGGGTTGGCGACATCGATGGCACCGACCATGACCTTCTTGCCCCGAATCAGCTCAAGCAGTTCCATCGGCACATGGGCGTTGTGGCACTCCAGCGAAATGATATCGATGCTCGACTGCTGCAACGTCGGGAACACCTGCTCATATTGCCGCCATTGCGCCCCCAGGGTCTGTTTCCAATCGGTGTTGGCCTTGATCCCGTAGCCATAGCAGATGTGTACCGCCGTTTCGCACTTGAGCCCTTGAACGGCGCGCTCCAGGGCGGCCACGCCCCAGTCGTTGACCTCATCGAAGAACACATTGAACGCCGGTTCGTCGAACTGGATGATATCGACGCCCGCCGCTTCCAGTTCCAGGGCTTCCTGGTTGAGTAGCTTGGCAAATTCCCAGGCCAGTTTTTCCCGGCTTCTGTAATGGCTGTCATACAGCGTGTCGATCATGGTCATGGGGCCCGGCAGCGCCCACTTTATTGGCTGGGCAGTTTGCTGACGGAGGTACCTGGCCTCTTCGACGAATACCGGTGCCTGTCGCGCGACAGCACCCACCACCGAGGGCACGCTGGCGTCATAGCGATCGCGAATGCGCACGGTCTGGCGTTGCTGGAAATCGACCCCGCTCAGGTGTTCGATGAACGTAGTCACGAAATGTTGGCGGGTCTGTTCGCCGTCACTGACGATATCGATGCCCGCGTGCTGCTGTTCCTGCAAGGCCAGGCGCAAGGCGTCCTGTTTGCCTTCGGCCAGCTGCGCGCCCTGCAACTTCCAGGGTGACCAGAGTGTTTCAGGCTCCGCCAGCCAGGAAGGCTTGGGCAAACTGCCGGCAGTGGAGGTGGGAAGTAGCGTGTTCATCAGCGGTTACCTTGTGCGTTGAGGTGATCAGCCGGCGTATTGAGCGGACCATTGCTCCAGGGTTGCCTGGTACGGTTTGACGAAGCGCTCCTCGGCAAACCTGCCTTGTTCGAGCGCCAGGCGGCTGCGCTCTTCGCGGTCGTAGACAATGCGTGTAAGCGAATAGTCCTGGTGCTGGAGGCTCGGTTGGTAGGCCATTGCGGCTGCCGCATTGGCGTTGTAGATCTCGGGGCGGTAGATCTTCTGAAAGGTTTCCATGGTGCTGATGGTGCTGATCAGCTCCAGGTTGCTGTAGTCGGCCAACAGGTCACCGGCAAAGTAGAAGGCCAATGGCGCCACACTGCCGGGCGGCATGAAGTAGCGCACCTTGAGCCCCATCCTGCTGAAGTATTCGTCGGTCAGCGAGTGGTCGTTCTGGTGATACTCGACGCCCAACACCGGGTGCTGGTTTTCAGTGCGGTGGTAAACCCTGCTGCTCGACACACTCAGGCAGATGACCGGCGGCTTGTCGAAGTGCGCCTTGTAGGTGGCCGAGTTGATGAAGCACTTGAACAGCTTGCCATGCAGTTCGCCAAAGTTGTCCGGCGTGCTGAAGCTTGGCCGACCCTTGTTGTGTTCCAGCAACAAGACACTGAAGTCGTAGTCCCGCACGTACGAGGAAAAGTTGTTACCGACCATGCCGTCGATACGGCGGTTGGTGGTGTGGTCGACGATATGGGTCTGCAACAGCTCGATCAGCGGCAGGCCGCTGCTGCGCTGTTCACTGTGCAGGTGCAGTTCTACCGAAATGATATCCAGCTCTACGCTGTAACGGTCTGCACAATCATTGTCCCAGTGGGCCAGGGCGTTGAAGCGGTTGTCGATCATCTGCAGGGTGTTGCGCAGGTTTTCCTGGCGGTTTTTTCCCCGCGCCAGGTTGGCGAAATTGGTGGTGATGCGAGTGTTTTCGCCGGGCTGGTAGTGTTCGTCGAAAGCGATGCGCTGCACAGTGAATTGCGGTGCGTAAGCCATGTTGTGCGGTGTCCTGATGCCTGGCTAGCGCCGTTGGGTAGTGCAAGCAGGCAACTATTGCCGTGGCGCGAGCGACGTGATGTCCGTGTTCAGGCCGTATTCTAGGCAGGGTCTTGCATGAATGATATTGAAGATAAATCACTAATGATTTAGCAGCCCTCATGATAGTGGGGTGTCGAGCGTAGGCAACGGCTGGGAAATACTGTGCTTGCGGTCGAGCGCGGGCGGTTTGCCGCTGTGATCTTGCTCGCAATTTTCCAGACTAAAGGTACGGAATTTTCAAGTTGGCATGAATATCCCATGTCAGTCAGGAGTCCAGTCTCCACCTACTGCACTACCTCCATCACCTCCACGGAAGAACAAGAAAGGGGGCTAACATGAGTTGTCTGATTTGCGCAGGGCATGCGGAATCCGTCGAATGCAACCTTGGATGGGAGGAGCGGCGCTGTTCCCAATGCGGGTGTTACCGAATGTCCCAGTCGCTCATCCTGGCGATGATGGATGAGGGGCAGATATTCGACACCGAGCGCATGCGCGAGTGGCTGGTCGAGCAGCGCGGGCAGGTGCCTGTGCCCGACATCGACCATAACCACGCCATACTGCGCTAACGGCCTGCAGCGGTGTAGCGCCACAGGCCATCGTCGTGCCTGGGTCAGTGCGCGCTGGCCACGCTCTGTGGTTGCCAGCCGCCCCCCAGCGCTTTGTAGATCGACACGATACCGCGGTACAGCTCGACCTCGCCCTGCGCCTGCGCATCTTCGGCGCTCAGCCGTTCGCGTTCGGCATCGAGCAGCACCAGGTAGTCCACGGTACCCTCGCGGTAGCGAATCGAGGCCAGCTGCGCCGCCTTGCGGCTGGCTTCGCTCTGGCGCATCAACGACAGCAGCCGTTGTTGGGTCTTGGCGTAGTCGCTGAAGGCGTTGGCCGACTCTTCCAGTGCCAGCAACACCTGCTGCTCGTAATTGGCCATGGCGCCTTCGGCGTCGGCCTTGGCCCCGCGCAGGCGGGCCCGTACGCTGCCCAAGTCGAACGCCGCCCAGGTGATGCTGGGGCCCAAGGCCCAGGCGTTGGCTGCCGACGAGCCGAGCTGCGATCCGCGCGCGGCGGTAAAGCCCAGGAAGCCGCTGAGGCTGACCCGCGGGAACAGGTCGGCGGTGGCGACGCCGACGTTGGCCGTGGCGGCGGCCAGTTGGCGTTCGGCGCTGCGAATGTCCGGGCGGCGGCGCAACAGTTCACCGGGGTCGCCCACCGGCAGCGCCTTGGCGATGGCCGGCAGCGCCTTGGGCGACAAGTCAACGCTGAGGGCGTCGGGGCGCTGGCCGAGGAGGGTGGCGATACGGTGCCGCGCCCGGGCCTGTTCGGCCTGCAGTTGCGGCACCGTCGCTTCGACCCCGGCCAGGCGGGCATCGGCGCGCACCACGTCGAGGTCGTTGCCGACCCCGGCGTCGCGCAGGGTTTCGGTGATGCTACGCGATTGCTGCTGGGTCTTGAGGTTGGCCAGGGCAATCTTCTCGCGCAGCTGTGCACCGCGCAATTGCCCATAGGCATCGACCAGTTCGGCGATCAGGCTGACCTGCAACTGCTGCAGGTCCGCGGCAGCGGCCGCTTCCTGCGCTTCACTGGCTTCGATCTGGCGCTGGATGCGGCCGAACAGGTCCAGCTCCCAGGCCATGTCCAGGCCAAGGTCATAGCGTTCGCTGTTCACCCGTTGCTCGGTCTGGCCAGGAACCTGGCCTTTGCCGATATCGCTGCTGGCACGGCTGGTGACCACCGGGAACGGGTCGTTCTCGGCGTCTTCACGGATCGAGCGGGCCGACTTCAGGCGGGCAAAGGCCACGCGCAGATCCCGGTTGCCGGTCAACGAAGCCTGCACCAGCTGGTTCAGTACCGGGTCGTCGAACTGCTTCCACCACAAGCTTTCAAAGTGGCTGCGGTCATAGGCGTTGGCTTGCGCATCAGCGCCCAGCTGGGCAGGTGCGGTGGCGGGGGCCTGGTAGTCCGGGCCGACCGCGCAGGCGGCCAGGGCCAGGGCCAGCAGGCTTGGCGTCAGGGGTTTGAGCAGGTTCATGCGTTGTTCTCCAGCACTTGCACGCGGTCGGCCTTGCGGGCCTGGCGACGCTCGACGAAACGGCGGATCAGGAAGAAGAACACCGGGGTGAGGAACAAGCCGAATACGGTCACGCCGATCATCCCGGAGAACACCGCCACACCCATGGCATGGCGCATTTCCGAGCCTGCACCCGAGCTGAAGACCAGCGGCACCACACCCATGATGAAGGCGATGGAGGTCATCAGGATCGGCCGCAGGCGCAGGCGGCACGCTTCGAGCACGGCAGCCAGCGGGTCGAGGCCCTTGGCCTGTTCGTCCTTGGCGAACTCGACGATCAGGATCGCGTTCTTGCACGCCAGGCCCACCAGTACGATCAGGCCGATCTGGGTGAAGATGTTGTTGTCGCCACCCGATACGATCACACCGGTGATCGCCGACAGCAGGGTCATCGGCACGATCAGGATCACTGCCAGCGGCAGGCTCCAGCTTTCGTACTGGGCAGCCAGTACCAGGAAGGCCAGCAGCACGCACAGCGGGAACACGAACAGCGCGGTATTGCCCGACAGGATCTGCTGATAGGTCAGGTCGGTCCACTCGAAGGTCATGCCGTTGGGCAGTTCCGCTTTCAGCAGTTTTTCGATGGCCGCCTCGGCCTGGCCGGAGCTGTAGCCGGGCGCTGCGGCACCGTTGATTTCAGCGGTGATGAAACCGTTGTAGTGCATCACACGGTCCGGCCCGGAGGTATCGCTGACCTTGAGGAAGGTCGCCAACGGTATCATCTCCCCCAGGTTGTTGCGCACCTTCAATTGGCCGATTTGCTCGGCATCGAGGCGGAACTGCTGCTCAGCCTGGACGTTGACCTGGTAAGTGCGGCCGAAGCGGTTGAAGTCGTTGGTGTACAGCGAGCCCAGGTAGACCTGCAGGGTGTCAAAGATGTCGTTGATCGCCACGCCGTGGGTCTTGGCCTTTTCCCGGTCGATGGCGGCATCGACCTGCGGCACGTTGACCTGGTAGCTGGTGAACAGGCCCGCCAGCTCCGGCACCTCGTGGCTTTTGGCGATGATGTTCTGGGTTTCCTTGTACAGGGCTTCATAGCCCAGGTTGCCGCGGTCTTCGATCTGCAGGCGGAAGCCGCCGATGGTGCCCAGGCCTTGTACGGGCGGTGGCGGGAAGATCGCGATGTAGGCGTCCTGGATGTCGGCGAACTGCGCATTGAGCGCGGCAGCGATGGCGGCAGCCGACTGGCTTGGGTCCTTGCGCTCGTCAAACGGCTTGAGTGGGGTGAACACGATGCCGCTGTTCGGGCTGTTGGTGAAACCATTGATCGACAGGCCAGGGAAGGCGACCGAGTCGGCCACGCCAGGTTGCTTGAGGGCGATTTCGCTCATGCGCTTGATCACCGCCTCGGTGCGGTCGAGGCTGGCGGCGTCGGGCAACTGGGCGAAGGCCACCAGGTATTGCTTGTCCTGGGCCGGTACGAAGCCGGTGGGGGTAGACGAGAAACCCAGGTAGGTCAGGCCCATCAGGCCGGCGTACACGAACAGGGCGATGCCGCTGGAGCGAATGACCCGGCGCACGCCGCCCACATAGCGGTGCGAGGCACGATCGAAAAAGCGGTTGAACGGGGCGAACAGCCAGCTGCCCAGGAGTTTTTCCAGCAACCGCGAGAAACGGTCCTTGGGCGCATGGTGTTCCTTGAGCAGCACGGCAGCCAACGCCGGTGACAGGGTCAGCGAGTTGAATGCCGAGATCACCGTGGAAATGGCGATGGTCAGCGCGAACTGCTTGTAGAACTGCCCGGTCAGGCCAGAAATGAAGGCAGCAGGCACGAACACCGCACACAGGACCAAGGCGGTGGCGATGATCGGGCCGGTCACTTCGGCCATGGCCTTCTGCGTCGCCTCCAGGGGTTTGAGGCCCAACCCGATATTACGCTCGACGTTTTCCACCACCACGATGGCGTCGTCCACCACGATACCGATGGCCAGCACCAGGCCGAACAATGACAGCGCGTTGAGCGAGAAGCCGAACAGGTGCATGACCGCAAAGGTGCCGATCAGCGATACCGGTACTGCCAGCAACGGGATGATCGAGGCGCGCCAGGTTTGCAGGAACAGGATGACCACCAGCACCACCAGCACCAGCGCTTCGAACAGGGTGTGCACCACCGCCTCGATGGAGCCACGCACGAACACGGTCGGGTCATAGACGATGCTGTAGTCCATGCCTTCGGGGAAGTCCTTCTTCAGTTCGGCCATTTTTGCCCGTACTTCGTCGGAGATCTCGATGGCGTTCGAGCCTGGGCGCTGGAAGATCGGCAGTGCCACTGCCGGCTGGTTGTTCAGCAACGAGCGCAGGGCATATTGGCTGGAGCCGAGCTCGACCCGGGCGATGTCTTTCAGCCGGGTGATTTCGCCGTCGGCGCCGGCGCGGATGATGATGTTCTCGAACTCTTCCTCGTTGACCAGGCGGCCCTGGGTGTTGATCGACAGCTGGAAGCTGGTCGAACCCGGGGCGGGCGGGGCGCCCAACTGGCCGGCGGCGACCTGGCGGTTCTGTTCACGAATGGCCGCGACCACGTCACTGGCGGTGAGGTTGCGCGAGGCGGTTTTATTCGGGTCGAGCCAGACGCGCAGCGAGTAGTCGCCCATGCCGAACAGCTGCACATCACCCACGCCGCCAAGGCGTGCCAACTCGTCCTTGATATTGAGGATGGCATAGTTGGAGAGGTAGAGCATGTCGTAGCGGTTGTCCGGCGAGGTCAGGTGCACGACCATGGTCAGGTCGGGCGAGGCCTTGTCAACGGTGATACCGATGCGGGTCACTTCTTCGGGCAGTTTGGGCTGGGTGCGGGTGACGCGGTTCTGCACCTGCACCTGGGCGTTGTCCAGGTCGGTGCCCAGGGCGAAGGTGATGGTGAGCGTCAGTTTGCCGTCAGCGGTGGACTGGGAAGACATGTACAGCATGTTCTCCACACCGGTAATGGCTTGCTCCAGCGGCGCAGCCACGGTTTCGCCGATGACTTTCGGGTTAGCGCCCGGGAAGTTGGCGCGTACCACCACGGTTGGCGGCACCACCTCGGGGTATTCGCTGATGGGTAACTGGAACAGCGAGATCGAGCCGGCAATCAGCAGCACCAGCGACAGCACGGCGGCGAAGATCGGCCGGGTTATGAAGAATTTGGAGAAGTTCATCGGTCTGGTCCCTTAACCGCGTGGCGCCTGGGCGCTGGCGTTTTTCACGTTGTTGCCCGCCACTTTGGGCGCCGGGTTGCTGGCCTCCAGGGCCTGGCGCTGCTGGGCGAGGGCGGCGAGGGTCTGCTCGCTGGCCATCTGGGTTTCCTGCGGCGTCACCGGCGAACCCGGGCGTACGCGCTGCAGGCCCTTGACCACGATGCGGTCGTCCTTGCCCAAGCCGCTGCGCACGATGCGCAGGCCTTCGAGTTTCGGCCCCAGTTCCACGGCGCGGTAGGCGGCCTTGTTGTCCTTGTCCATGACCAGCACGAACTTCTTGCCAAGGTCGGTGCCCACGGCCTCGTCGTTGATCAGTACCGCGTCGTACTGGGCACTGCCCACCAGCTTCAGCCGGGCATACAGGCCGGGGGTGAACTGGCCGTCGCGGTTGTCGAACACGGCGCGGCCACGGATGGTGCCCGTGCGCGGGTTGACTTGGTTGTCGACGAAGTTCATCTGGCCCAGGTGAGGGGTGCCGGTTTCATTGGTCAGGCCGAGATATACCGGGGTGCTCTGGCCGCGTTGGCCCTCGCGCGCCAGCTGGGTGTACTTGAGGTACACGCGCTCGTCGGCGTCGAAGTAGGCGTAGACCTTGTCGGTGGAGACCACGCTGGTCAGCGGGGTCACGTCGGCGCTGACGATGTTGCCGGCCGTGAACGCGGCGCGGCTGACCCGGCCGCTGATCGGCGCGGTAACCCGGGTAAAGCTGAGGTTCAGGCGGGCGAGGTCCAGTTGTGCCTGGATGGCGTCGACCCCGGCCCGGGCTTCGGCGGCGGCGCTGCTGCGCGATTCGGCCAGCTCCGCGGAAATGGCGTTGCTGTCGCGCAGGCGCTCACCACGGCGGGCTTCATTGGCGCTGCGGATGGCGGTGGCCTTGGCCTGTTGCAACTGCGCTTCGAGGCGGCGGACTTCTGCCTGGAACGGACGCGGATCGATCTGGAACAGCAGGTCGCCTTTCTTGACCTGGGCGCCCTCGGTGAAGGCGACCTGGTCGATCTGGCCGGACACCCGCGGGCGCACCTCGACGGTTTCCGGGGCTTCGAGACGCCCGGTGAACTCGTCCCATTCATTGATCGGTTGCTCGATCACCTTGGCCACGGTGACCTTCGGCGCGGCGGGAGCCTGCACGGCGTCGGGGGTTCGGCCGCAAGCGCTGATCACCACCACAGCCAAGGCCGCAAGGGGAAAGCGCAAGGGTTTAAGTGATTGTTCCATGGAGAACTCCGCCAATGTATTAGTGATGGGCGGAGTGTGAGTGTCTTGCGCGAGAGGCACGAATCGAACGGGCCGAAATCTATTATCACGCTGAATGATAGGTCGGGATCAGCGTGTGGTGAATCGGGGGTGCGGGCCTGCACCCGAAGCCGGTGCCAAGGCCCGCTGCCACGGGCTTAGCGTTGGCTGCCGCCAGCGCCGCCTGCGTCGGCACCACCGGTCCCTTCGGACCCTGTACCGTCCATGCCTGGCAAGTCACGATTGTCGTTCTGCTGGGCGGGCGGGCTGTCCGGGTCATTGCCCTTGATGCGCGGGTCGGTATCCCGCGGCATGGGTTTTTCGATCGGGTTGAGGGTGCTGTCCACGCCGGGCTGCGGGGCGTTGTTGTGCGGGTCGTCGGGGTAGGTCGGGCCAGTGCCGGCGGCAAGCGCCAGTGGCGAGGCGAGCAGGGCAATCAGCAGCACGCTTGAGCGGTTCATGGCAGTCTCCGTTGCGTCGGGTGGGGCTTACTCCCTTTTGGCCCCACCCGTGACGCTAACGTGCCATTGTTACGCTCATCGTTCCGATCAGCGGTTACACCACCAGCGACAACAACATGATGAAGATGATGCCGACGATGGAAAGAATCGTCTCCATCATGCTCCAGGTCTTGAAGGTTTCAGCCACGGTCATGTTGAAGTACTGCTTCACCAGCCAGAAGCCGGCGTCGTTCACATGCGACAGGATCAGCGACCCGGCGCCGGTGGCCAGCACCAGCAACTCACGGTTCACGCCCGGCACCAGGTCGATCACCGGTGCCACGATACCCGCGCCGGTGATGGTCGCGACGGTGGCCGAACCGGTGGCGATACGGATCACCGCCGCCACCAGCCAGGCCAGCAGGATCGGCGAAATTTCCGCTTGCACGGCCATTTGCCCGATCACGTTGCCCACCCCGGTGTCCACCAGCATTTGCTTGAAACCACCGCCGGCACCGACGATCAGCACGATCGCAGCGGTTGGCGCCAGGCTCTGGTCGAGCATTTTCATGATTTGCTGGCGGTTGAAACCGCGGGCCGAGCCAAAGGTGTAGAAGGCCAGCAGCAAGGCAGCGAGCAGGGCGGTGATCGGGTGGCCGATCAGGTCCATCCACTGGCGCACGATGTGCTCGGCAGGCAGCACCACGTCGGCGAAGGTTTTCAGCAGCATCAAGGCCACCGGCAGCAGCACGGTGATCAGGGTGATGCTGAAGCTCGGCAGGTTGCCCTGGTCGGACTCCTTGGCGATCTGGTCCATCAGCTCCTGCGACGGGTTGCCGGGAATGTAGCGGGAGATGAAGTTACCGAACAGCGGCCCGGCGATGATGGCGGTAGGCAGCGCCACGATCAGGCCGTAGAAAATGGTCTTGCCGATGTCGGCGTGGAAGATGCCGATTGCCAGCAACGGGCCCGGGTGCGGCGGTACCAGGCCGTGCACGACCGACAGGCCCGCCAGCAATGGAATGCCGATTTTCACCAGCGAAACCCCGGAGCGCCGGGCCACGATGAACACCAGTGGAATCAGCAGCACGAAGCCGATTTCGAAGAACAGCGGAATGCCCACCAGGAAAGCGGCGAACATCATGGCCCAGTGCACGTTCTTCTTGCCGAAGGCGCGGATGAGGGTTTGCGCGATCTGGTCGGCACCGCCGGAGTCGGCCATCAGTTTGCCAAGCATGGTGCCCAGGGCTAGCACGATGCCGACAAAGCCCAGTACACCGCCAAAGCCGTCCTGGAACGACTTCATCACCTTGGCCACCGGCATGCCGGAGGTCAGGCCCAAAAAGCCAGCCGCCAGGGTGAGGGCGACGAAGGGGTGAACCTTGAAGTGGGTGATCAGCAGGATCAGCCCGACGATCGTCACGAGCGCGTCGAGCAACAGGAAGGTATCAGTAGCCAGTCCGAACATGGTTTTAAGGCCTCGGTCTTATCGTTGTTTTGGGCGTAGCGTTGTGGGAACTTTTCGCGCTTTCGCGGGGTCGGGTAGCGCTGTCTTTGGTGAGCCGGGAAACCGCTGGGTCAAGCGGTCTGCGCCAGGCCCCGCTCACCGCAGCGCTTTAGCCAGCGGTCTACCGCTTCGGCCAGGGCTTCGATGGGCTGGGTAGCGTCCAGGGCCAGGGTCAGGGGCTCGCCACGCGGCGATTCCAGTGCGGCGAACTGGCTGTCGATCAGACTGGCCGGCATGAAATGCCCAGGGCGCGCCAGCACGCGCTTTTCGGCTTCGGCAGGCGACAGTTCGAGGAAAACGAACACCAGCCCAGGCATGGCCTCGCGCAGGGTGTCGCGGTAGCGGCGCTTGAGTGCCGAGCAGGTCAGGATCGGGCGTTCGCCGGCCTGGCTGATGGCTTGCAACTCTTCGCCCAGGCGCACCAGCCAGCCGGCGCGGTCGGCGTCGTCCAGGGGGGTGCCCGCGCTCATCTTGCGGATGTTTTCGGCAGGGTGGAAAGCGTCGCCTTCGATCAGGCGACCGCCGCTTCGGGCAGCGATGGCAGCACCGATGCAGCTTTTGCCGCAACCGGCCACGCCCATCACCACGATGGCGGACAGGGGAGAATTCATCAGTACCTCCTGCGGGGTGAGGTAGCGCTGTCTCGTCGCTGACGAACAGCCACCTCCCCGGTGTTATTGGTCTTGTCCTTACGCAGTATGGACGCCTGGCAGCACGCGTGTAGCGGCAGCTACCAAAGATTACATTGCCTGCATCCTGAGACAGCGCTACCTTAGTGGCCGTTCCCCATCCTTGCAAGTAGTAAAATTACAACATCCATGTCCCGCACCGGCTCCCGTACCACAGGTCGTCCTACCCTGGCTGAAGTGGCCAGGCTTTCCGGGGTTTCCCCGATCACCGCGTCGCGCGCGCTGCGCGGCGTGAGCACGGTTGCGCCAGAGCTGGCCGCAAAGGTCATGGCTGCCGCAGCCAGCCTGGGCTACGTGGCCAACCCTGCGGCCCGGGCGTTGGCCTCGGCGCGCAGCCAGTCCATCGTGGTGCTGATCCCGTCGTTGTCCAACCAGCTGTTCATCGATACCCTGGAGGCCATCCACGAGGTCATGCGCCCGCGTGGGCTCGAGGTGCTGATCGGCAACTATCACTATGACCTGGCCGAAGAAGAGAACCTGATCCGCAATTACCTGGCCTATCAGCCTTGCGGCATGTTGCTGACCGGGTTTGAGCGCAGTGATGCGGCCCGCCAGCTGCTGGCGGCCAGCGGCGTACCCTGCGTGCACATGATGGAGCTCAAGGGCGAGCCGGGGGCAGTATCGGTCGGTTTTTCCCAGGAGCAGGCGGGGCGGGCTGCAGCGCGGCACCTGATCGAGCGCGGGCGCAAGCGCCTGGCATTCATTGCCGCGCAACTCGACCCGCGGGTGATGCAGCGGGCCGAGGGCTTCCGTCAGGCCCTGGCCGAGGCGGGCCTGCACGCTGCTGAACTGGAAGTGTTGGCCCCGGAGCCTTCTTCTATTGCCTTGGGCAGCACACTGTTCAGCCGCCTGATGCAGCAGGCCCCGGATGTGGACGGCATCTTCTTCTGCAACGACGACCTGGCCCAGGGCGCTGTCTTGCAGGCGTTGCGCCAAGGTGTGGAGGTGCCTCGCCAGGTGGCCATGGTGGGCTTCAACGACCTGCCGGCTTCGGCGCACATGGTGCCGCGCCTCACGTCTATCCGTACCCCGCGGGCTGCCGTCGGTCGGGGCGCAGCCCAAGCCTTGCTCGCGTTGCTGGATGGCAAGCGGGTGGCCAGTGCACAGCAGGACCTGGGCTTTGAGCTGATGGTGCGGGAAAGTACCTGATTCGCTCGCCTGTGCAATGGCGTTGACCACCCCCTGGCGGCGTGCCGGCCTAACAAAAATGGAATAATCACAAAGCGATGGCACTGTGCTTGCACCGCGCATACGGCCATCTATGCTCATGAAACCGCGCATAAAGGAGGCCCGGCGTCATGTTCGATTTCCATCGCAAATCCGATTTGGTCGAGATCCAACGCAGCCATCAGGCGTTGGCCGACGTACAGGCCAAACTGGCTGCCATCAGTCGCTCCATGGCAATGATCGAATTCGCCCCCGATGGCACCATTCTCGACGCCAATGAACGCTTCTGCCAGGCCATGGGTTACAGCGCTGAAGAGCTGCGCGGCAAGCACCACCGGCTGTTCTGTGAGCCGGGCTATGCCCAGAGCGCCGAGTACCAGCAACTGTGGCATGAGCTTGGCCAGGGCAAGGCCATCAGCGGCACGTTCGAGCGCGTCGACAAGGCCGGGCGTGAAGTCTGGCTGGAGGCCAGCTACATGCCCGTGCTGGATGCCCAGCGCCAGGTCAGCAGTGTGATCAAGGTGGCGTCCGACATCAGTCAGCGCGTCGCCCTGGAGCATGAAAGCGAAAGCCTGCTGAAGGCGATCAGCCGCGCCATGGCAGTGATCGAGTTCACCCCGCAAGGGCGGGTGATCAAGGCCAACAAGAACTTCCTGGACACCATGGGTTACCGGCTCGACGAGGTGGTAGGCCGCCACCATGGCCTGTTCTGCCTGCCGCGCGAGCGTGAGTCGGCCGATTACCGCCAGTTCTGGGCCTCGCTTAACCGTGGCGAATACCACTCGCACCGCTTCGAGCGGGTGAACAAGCAAGGCCAGACGGTGTACCTGGAAGCCTCCTACAACCCGATCTTCGACAGCAAGGGCCGCCTGTACAAGGTGGTCAAGTTCGCCAGCGACATCACCCACCAGGTCTGTACCCAGCAAAGTGCCGCCGATGCGGCCCATGCCAGTTCGGTGCAGACCGATGCCTGCGCGCGCAAAGGCACCGAAGTGGTACAGCAGACCGTACAGGTGATCGAGCAGATTTCCGTGGAGCTCAACGACGCAGCGCGCAGCATCGATGCGGTGAGCAAACAGTCGGATGTGATCGGGCAGATTGTGCTGACCATTCGTGGTATCGCCGACCAGACCAACTTGCTGGCGCTGAATGCGGCCATCGAAGCCGCCCGTGCCGGCGAACACGGGCGCGGCTTTGCCGTGGTCGCCGATGAGGTGCGCAACCTGGCCGCGCGCACCAGCAAGGCCACCCTGGAGATCGTCGATGTGGTGCGGCAGAACCACGACCTGTCGCTGCTGGCTGTGGCCAGCATGCAGTCAAGCCTGAACCGGACCGGCCATGGCGTGGCGCTGGCCAATGAAGCCGGCACCGTGATCATGGAGATTCAGCAGGGCTCAAGGCACGTGGTCGATGCCATTAGCCAGATCAGTTCGACCCTGCAATTGCATTGAGCGCAGCGCGCATATCGTCCAGCAGCGCCTGCAGGCTGGCTTGCAGCCGTGCACATGGCTCGTCGGTCGGCGAGCCTTGCGCCTGGGCCGCTTCGATCGCTTCGCAATCCTGGACCACGGCGCGTACCCTGATCATCTTGGCACCGCCCTTGATGCGGTGGGCCAAGGCACGCAGCGCCTCTTCGGGCGCGTCCGCCGCCAGCGCGCGCAGGGCCGCCAGGTCTTCACCAACGCTGATCGACAGTTGCTCGAGCAAATGCTTTGTGAGCTGCGCGTCGTCCTGAGTCAGGTGGCGTAGCTCATCCAGGTTCAAGCCGCCCGCGCGCGCTGCTGGCGCGGGTGGGCGGGCCTGGGGTAGGTGAGCTTTGAGGGTTCGCAAGCCTATCGGCTTGAACAGGCACACGTCCATTCCGCTGGCCAGGCAGCGGGTACGTTCCTCGGCCTGGGCATTGGCGGTGATGCCAACAATCCGGCACCTGGGCAGGCCTTGCTCGGCCTCGAACTGGCGAATGCGCCGGGTGAGTTCATGGCCGTCCATGACCGGCATGCTGCAATCGGTGATCACCACATCGAAACGCGCCGCTTGCCACCGGCCCCAGGCGGCATCACCGTTCTGCGCCAGGCTTACCTGGTGCCCAAGGGTGTGCAATTGCCGCTCCAGCAATAGCAGGTTGGCAGGGTAGTCATCGACGATCAGCACGCTCAAAGGACCGTCGCTGTTTTCCAGTTGGGCCGCGTCCTCGGGCATGGTGGCCGGGGGGGCGCAGGTGGGCAGTTGCAGGTTCACTTGCACCCGGGTGCCGACGCCTTGAACGCTTTGCAGGTTCAGCGTGCCGCCCATCAGCTCGGCAAGCGTACGGCTGATGACCAGGCCCAGGCCTGCGCCCTGGCGGGCCCTGGGGCCGTCGGCCTGGACAAAGGCGTTGAACAGGCGGGCCTGGTCGGCAGGGCTGATACCGATGCCGGTGTCGCGCACATCCAGCTCCACCGGCAACACGTCATGGCCGGCGATAACCGGCAGAACGAGGCTGGCCTGCACCTCGCCACGGTCAGTGAACTTGATGGCGTTGCTGATCAGGTTCGAGAGGATCTGCTTGAGCCGCAGCGGGTCCGCCAGCACCCAGGCAGGTTCGGCGGGCAGTTCGCCGTGCAGGTGCAGGCCTTTGGCCCGGGCGTTGCCTTCGAACACGCGCAGGGTGGCGCGCACCAGTTCGCGCAGGTCCGTGGGCACGGGTTGCAGGGTGATGTGCCCGGACTCGATCCGGGAAATATCGAGAATGTCGCCAATCAGTTCCAGCAGGCCAAGCGCTGAATCATGTGCCGTCTGCAGCGTATGGATATCGCTGCGGCCGCTACGGCAGTCCTCCAGCGCCAGTTCCAGCAACCCGATCACGGCATTCATCGGGGTACGGATTTCATGGCTCATGGTGGCCAGGAACGTGCTTTTGGTCTGGCTGGCCTGTTCAGCGTCGTCCTTGGCCTGGCGTAGTTGCTCCAGCAGCCCGCGGCTCAGTGCCAGCTGGTCCTGCAGGGCGTGTTGCGCCTCGGTGCGCTGGTTGATCAGCTTGCGCAGGTAGCTGTTCCAGAACACCACGCCGGCCAGCAGCAGCGCCGACAGCACCAGCACTTGCAGGGCGAGGGTGCGGTAGTCGCGCCACGGGCTGTCGCTGACCAGTGAGCTGGTGCGCCAGCGGTTGATCAACTGGGCCAGTTCTTCAGGCGGAATGCTCAGCAGCGCCTTGTCGAGAATGGCCTGTAGCTGGGGTTGGTCGGCGGCTACGGCGAAGGCGGCGAGGGCAGGGTCTTCATCGAGCACACTGGCAATGCGCAGGCGGTCCTTGAAAACATGGCTGATGTAGTAGGCCGCATTGATGTGGTTGCTCAGGGCGACGTCGGCACGGCCATTGGCCACGGCCTCCATCAGGCCCAGCGGGTTGTCCACTTCGACCAGGCGGGCCTGCGGGTAGCGTTGCTGCAGCAAGGCCCGTTGCGGCGAGCCTTTGACCACCGCGATACGCTGGCCGTCCAGGGCCTTCACCTGGGCGGGCGCGGTAGTGTCGCTGCGGGTGACCAACACCCTTGGGCTGACCAGGTAGGGCCGGGTGTAGCGCAGTTGCCTGGCGCGGTCGGCGCCGTAGCCCAAGGCGCCGATCATCAGCGCGTCACCATGCTTGAGCCGCTCGACCATGTGGTAGGCCGATGTGCTTTCAACGGTCTTGAACTGCAGCCCGGTGCGCAAGCCGATCTGCTTGAGCAGATCCAGGGTGATGCCGTTGGCGTTGTCCTGGGCGTCGTTGAAAGTCAATGGCGCCAGGGATGTGTTGATCAGCACGTTGACCACGGGGTGCTCGGCGATCCAGGTTTCCTCTTCGGCACTGAGGGCCGTCAGGTGGCGCTGTAACAACAGGCTGGTATTGCCACCGCTCCAGCGGCGCAGGATGTTCAGCCGCTCGCTTTCACTGATGCGGGCCAATGCCTTGTCGACCAGCTGGCGCAAGTGCAGGTTGTCGCTGGACAGGGCGAACGCGAACGCTTCGGGGGCGGCCGGGGAAAAGTGGTCGATCTTCAACGTGCCCTGGAAGCTTTTGCCGATCATGAAGTCGGTACTGATGGCATCGCCCAGGTAGGCGTCGGCCTCGCCCAGTTCGACAGCGGCAAGCCCGGCCAGGGTGGAGCGGTACAGGCTCAGTTGCGCCTTGGGGTACAGGCTGCGTACGGTGTTGGCGGGCAGGTAGTGATCAACCATGGCCAGGCGCAAGCCGGCCAGGTCGGGCGTGCCCTTCAGGCTGCGCCCCTCCCGGGTCACGACCACCGGCAGGTCGTCGGCATAAGGTGTGCTCAGGCTGAGGTGGGCGTCTGCTGCCTCGAAGGCGTTGGAGCTGCCCAGCAGGTCGATGCGCCCCTCATGCAGGGCAGTGATGGCCTCGTGGCGGCTGGCGAAGCGGCGCACTTCGATGCCAATGCCAAGCTGCTCGCTGATGAGGCCGGCGTAATCGGCGCTCAGGCCTTCGTAATCACGGGGGCTGACATTGATCTCGAAGGGCGGGTAGTCCGGCCGCGAACTGCCCAGCACCAGTTGCCGGTGCTGCTGCAGCCACTGGCGGTCTTCGGCCGAGAGCACCAGCGGCGCGGCAGCACTGACCGAGCGGGCCAACAACTGCCGGGGTTCGCTGCTGGCCTGCAACCCGCTGGCGTTGGCCAGGCCGATGATCATGAAGGCGCTCGCCAGCAGGAACTTCATGCTCGCCAGCCGCTCAGTAGACGCTATTGCGCTTGGCCAGGTCGACCATCTCGACCAGCGATTCGGTTTTGAGTTTTTCCATGATGCGGCCCCGGTAGGTACTGATGGTCTTGGCGCTCAGGTTCATGCAGGTCCCAATATTCTTGTTGTTCTCCCCGCGTGCCAGGCGCCGGAGCACTTCCATCTCACGGTTGGAAAGGCTGGCCAGGCGCACCGGTTCGCTCTCCAGGGAGTTGCTGTTGACCGACATCTGCGGAAACGTCGAATAACCCTTTACCAACGCCTTGAGGGCGAACAGCAGGGCCTCGTAGTCCTCTTCCTTGGTGACGAACGCGCCGATACCGGCATCCAGGCAACGGCGCACGTACAGGTCGGTGGCCTGGCCGGTGAGCACCATGATCTTGGGGGTTGGCTCCAGGCACTGGAGGCGCTTGATGACCTCCATGCCGTCCAGGCCAGGCAGGCCTATATCCAGCACCACCACGTCCGGGCGCAGTTCACGGGCCACCTGCGCCACCTCGCTGCCATTGCCGACTTCGCCGACGACATGAAAGCGCTCACGCTCGAGCAGTAGGCGCAACGACAACCGCACGATAGGGTGGTCGTCGACGATCAGCACGGTTGTCATGGGGAAAACTCCTGTCAGGATGTGGTCCGCTTCCTGGAACACTCAGGAATACGTTTGCAAGCGGGTTAATCGGAAGCGCAGCACCATACGACCAAACCTGACGTTTGGTAATCCCGAGTATAGAAGTGTTGATAGTTTCCCGACTACTTGTCGAAAATTCCTACAAATAATGGAAAAACATCACCACTGCCATAGTGGTGATGTCGGACAGGAGAGGGCGCTCAGGCGCAGGCAGCGGGAGTTTTGATCATGCGCAGGGGCAAGCCCGGGCGTGCTCAGTCGCCAGGCCGATACAGGTGGGCGTGACCGGCACGGTACAAGGCAGATTCGGCGAACGGCGCATCCCCCAGGACATGGCCTACCAGGATCAGTGCCGTGCGCCGGAAGTGCTTGGCCGCGCTGCGCTCGACGATGTTGCCCAGCGTGCCGCGCACCCAGTCCTGGTCTGGCCAGGTGGCGCGGTGCACCACGGCCACCGGGCACTCGGTGCCGTAGTGGGGCAGCAGCGCTTCAACGATCCGTGGCAGGTGCTTGACCCCCAGGTGAATCGCCAGGGTGCTGCCGTGGCGGGCCAGGTCTGACAGCTGTTCCCCGGGTGGCATGGGCGAACTGTCGCCGTAGCGGGTCAGAATCACGGTCTGCGCCACTTGCGGCAGGGTCAGTTCACAGCCGAGCAATGCAGCGCTGGCGGCGGTGGCAGTGACCCCGGGGATGATCTGATAGTCGATACCCAGTGCCTTGAGGTGGCGGATCTGCTCGCCGATGGCGCCGTAGAGGCTGGGGTCGCCGCTGTGTACGCGGGCGACATCCTGCCCGTGTTCGTGGGCGGTGCGCATGGCGGCGATGATCTGCTCCAGGTGCAGTTCGGCGCTGTTGATCACGGTACTGGCCTGGTGGCCTTCGAGCACGGCAGCCGGCACCAGCGAGCCTGCGTAGATGATCACCGGGCATTGGCGGATCAGCCGCTGGCCCTTGACCGTGATCAGTTCGGGGTCGCCGGGGCCGGCGCCGATGAAGTAGACGGTCATGCAATGTCCTTGCAAAAAAGGGTATGGAGCGTTCAGCAGGCCAGGGCGAGTGTCGCCGGGCCGAGCACCTGGCGCTTGAGCAACAGCCGTGGGCTGCCTTGTTGCCGATCGGCCAGGGCCAGTGCGGTGCTCTCGGCCACGCCCCAGCACCCGGTGTGGGCATGGGCGGCGGCGGAGCGGTGGCTGAGCAGTGGCTGGTAAGCTTGCAGGTGCTGGCTATGGTACAGCACCAACGGCACACCCAGGTGCTCGGCCAGCTGCTGCAAACCCGGCTCGTCAGCCTTCAGGCTGATGCTGGCGATGCCGCGCAGGTCTGCCAGTGCCAGGCCGTGGTTGGCCAGGGCCTGGCGCAACAGGGTGTGCAGGGTGGCCGCCGGGCAACCCCGGCGGCAGCCAAAGCCGGCATAGAAAGTGCCCATCAGGCCTGGCTGGAACGGCGGAACAACCAGGCGCTGAGCAGGCCCAAGGCCAGCCAGAAGGCCGCATTGGTCAGCCACGAGGCCAGCTTGAACTGGGTTTCCAGGGCTTGCGGGGCCAGGCTTTGGTGAACCTCGGGCTGCGGAGCACCGAGCACATGCGGGATCACCAGCAGCACCGCGCCCAGCAGTTTCAGCAGCCCGTGCCGGGCGAACACCAACAAGGCCAGGCCGAGCGCGGTGGCGCTGGCGGTGCCGACCCACCACGCCTGGCGTTGACCCAGGTCTGCTGCAGCGGTGCCTGGCAGCTCGGGCGGCAAGCCCAAGGTTGGGGCCAGGCAGAACACGGCGAACCCGGCCAGCCCCCACAAGGCACCGGTACTGGCGCGCGTGGGTGCGCGCAAGCTGTAAAGCGCGGCGAGAACAAGGGCGAAGCCGACGGCAACCACCAGGTTGCCGCCCGTGGTGGCGAGCACCCGTTGCCAGCCATCTTCCGGCGACCAGGCCTCGGCGCTGTGTTCATGGGCAGGCACTTCACTGCCATGCTCATGGTGCGCGGCAGGTGCCGAGGACTCGTAGGTTTCCGCCTGAAGAATCAGCGGGGCCACCCAGAAGCTTTGCAGCAAGGTCAGCAGCAGGGCGGCGAGCAGCCCGCTGAAACCCGCGGTGCGGGCAATGCGCATGATCATGGGGGCGTACTCAGTGGCAGGGGAAGGCGGCGCTGTGGCGCGTGTCGTGGGCGGCGTTATGCACCGCCTCGATGTGCGAGAACCCGGCGAAGTAGACCAGGCACAGGCCCAGCAAGCTGGCACCGACGGCAATGATGACGCGCTGGCTGAGAGTAGCGGGGGTGGCAAGGCTGTGTGGCTTGGTGCTGGCGACGGGCATGACGCGTTCCTCTGCTTTTTGTGGGCAATGGGCAAGCGCGGCAGCCCCGGGCGCGGTTACCCAGGGGAATGCAACAGCGCCCGCCCACCGCGGGTTGTTCATGAACGCCAGGCCGGTCTCCGGGCTTGCGAGGAGGAGCAGGGCTCCTGGCAAGCGTCACCTTCCCATGCCGCACTACATGGCACAGTGGTACAGACGCTTCGCTCGCTTACCGTTGCGGGGGCAGCACCGGCATTGTCGGGCCCTGGTCAGGGCCTGCGACGCACCGGTTTCCCGTTTCACCCCATGAAGGGGCACCTGAACGTGAGGCGTAAGGAGAGCATGGGGCGGCCCTGGCGTCAATTGCCCGGTAGGGCGCGCATGTGCCCATGCTGGCTGAAGCAACCGTTACCCCCGCGCGAATGCCGCCAGCTTGTCCCCGTCCAGGCGGTAGCGTACCCACTCATCCTGGGCCTCGGCGCCCAGCTTCTGATAAAAGCCGATTGCCGGTTCGTTCCAGTCCAGCACGCTCCACTCCAGGCGCCCACAGTTGTTGGCCACCGCCTCGCGGGCGATGTGCTGAAGCAACTGGCGGCCAGCCCCGTCACCGCGCTGTTCGGGGGTGATGTACAGGTCTTCCAGGTAGATGCCGTTGCGCCCCAGCCAGGTGGAATAGCTGTAGAAATACACGGCAAAGCCGATCGCCTGGCCATCGCGTTCGCAGACCAGGCTGTGCACGGTACTGCCTGCACCGAACAGGCTGTGCTGGATATCGGCCAGGGTCGCGACCACCTCGTGGCGCGCGCGCTCGTACTCGGCCAGCTCGGTGATGAAGTTGAGGATCTGCGCGGCATCGGTAGGCGCGGCAGGGCGAATGAGAAGGCTCATGAGGCGGCTTCCTTGATCCAGAATGGCAGTACAGTAAAGTGTATCTGCATAATTTGTTTTAACTGTAGTGGTCGCCGAGGAGGACGACTCAGGTAGTGTGGCAGCACCTTCGATGAAAGTGGAATGCCCGCCATGCTTGCCTCTGTCGACCTGCTGAGCGCCTTCGTGCTGTTCGCCTTTGTGTCTTCGATCACGCCAGGTCCAAACAACACCATGCTGCTGGCCTCGGGCGTGAATTTTGGCGTGCGCCGCTCGGTTCCCCACGCCCTGGGTATCAGTTGCGGTTTCATGGTCATGGTGCTGGCGGTCGGCCTGGGCCTGGGTGAAGTGTTCAAGGCCTGGCCGCCGCTGTACACGGTATTGCGCTACACAGGTGCGGCTTACTTGCTGTACCTGGCCTGGAAAATTGCCACTTCAGGGCCTGTGGATGCTGCCTCGCCTGGCGCGCGCAAGCCGCTGGGCTTCTGGGGCGCAGCCGCATTTCAATGGGTCAACCCCAAGGCCTGGGTCATGGCGGTGGGGGCCATTACCACCTACACCCCGGCGCAAGGCTACGTGACCAATGTAATGGTCATTGCCGCAGTGTTCGCGTTGGTCAACCTGCCGAGCGTGGGCGTGTGGGTGATGTTCGGCAGCGCCTTGCGCAACCTGCTGCAGAACCCGCGCTGGCTGATGCTGTTCAATGTCCTGATGGCCCTGCTGCTGGTGATTTCACTGTACCCGCTGCTGTTTGTAGAATCGGTGTTCCCCTAGCGTTGCGAGTGCCGTAAACCCATGCAGTTGATTCCCTGGTCCCATCAATGCGCCGAAGGCTTCACCTTGCGTGGTTGGCGAACCCCGGCCAGCGGCAAGCCACTGCTGCATTTCTTGCATGGCAACGGTTTTTGCTGTTTGGCCTACCAGCCGTTGCTGATGCGCCTGGGTGAACATTTCGACCTGTGGCTGTGTGATGTGCAAGGGCACGGTGATAGTGACCATGGCGGGGCGTTTCTGGGTTGGAACCGTACGGCGGCGCTGGCCGTGGAAGCCTTCGAAGCGGGCCGTGGCGAATACGGCGAGGTGGCCCGGTTTGCCGTGGGCCACAGCTTCGGCGGCGTGTTGACCGGGTTGATGTTGGCCAGTGACCCGCAGTTGTTCGCCCGTGCTGTGCTGCTCGATCCGGTGTTGTTCAGCCGCCGCATGCTCGGCGTGATGGGCGCGGCGGCGCTGGTTGGCCTGCACCAGCGTCATGCCTTGGCGCGCAAGGCCGCCAGCCGCCGCAGCCATTGGCCTGATCGCACAGCGGCGCTGGCTTCGCTGCAGGGCCGGGGCATCTTCAAAGGCTGGGCCGATGCGGCGTTGCAGGCGTATGTCGAGCATGCCATCGGCGATTGCGGCGAGGCCGTGGTGCTCAAGTGCCGACCCAGCCGCGAAGTGGAAATCTTCAGCTCGTTCCCCAAGCGCATGTGGGCCAGCCTGTGTGCAATCAATACACCGACCCACGTGATTTATGGCAAGCACACCTATCCATTTGTGCCCCGCTCGGTGCAGCGCCTGGTGTCGCTGAATGCCAGCATCAGCGCGCAGGAGGTCGCCGGTGGGCACTGCTTCATGCAGGAAGACCCGGCGATGGCAGCCGAGCAGGTGCTGGCTTTCTTGCAGCGGTGATTGTTCTGGTGGTGGAACGATGTGGGCCGTTAATGTCCTCTACCGGCTGATTGTCATCATTGATAAGGTGATCCAAACCGAAACAGGAGCCTTCTCATGAAAACCATTCTGGGTATCCACCACAGCCCCCACCCCCATTGGGTGGGTGATGGCTTCCCGGTCCGCAGCCTGTTCACCTATGACCATCTGGCCAGCCACATCAGCCCGTTCCTGCTGCTGGACTATGCCGGCCCGCATGCGTTCACCCCAACCCAGGCCCGGCGCGGCGTTGGTCAGCACCCGCACCGTGGTTTCGAGACAGTGACCATTGTCTACCAGGGCGAGCTGGAGCACCGCGATTCCACGGGTGCCGGTGGCCTGATCGGGCCGGGTGACGTGCAGTGGATGACCGCCGCCAACGGCATCATCCATGAAGAATTCCATTCGCCAGCCTTTGCCGAGCGGGGCGGCATGCTGGAGATGGTGCAGCTGTGGGTCAACCTGCCCGCTCGCGACAAACGTGCGGCGGCGGGCTACCAGACGCTGCTGGCCAGCGATATCCCGGTGGTGGCGCTGGATGATGGGGCCGGCAGTGTGCGGGTGATCGCCGGGCATTACCACGGTCACCAGGGGCCGGCGCGCACTTTCACGACCATGGACGTCTGGGACCTGCGCCTGAACAATGGCGCTGCCTTGGCGTTGCCGGTGGCCGCCGGGCGTAACGCGGCGCTGGTGGTATTGCGCGGCCGCGTGCGGGTCAATGGTGAGCGCGAAGCCGGGCCGTCCAGCCTGGTGCTGTTCGACCGCGAGCAGGCGGATGTCCGGGTTGAAGCCCTCGAAGGTGCCAGCGTGTTGCTGCTGAGCGGTGAGCCGATCGACGAGCCGATCGTGGGCTACGGCCCGTTCGTGATGAACAGCCAGGCGGAGATCGCCGAGTCGTTCGACGACTTTCATGCTGGGCGGTTTGGCCAGCTTCGGCCGTAGAAGGGCATGGGGCTGGGTGCCAGCCCCTGTTGAAGCTTGCGTAACCATTCGTCGTTAAGTGCATCGCTGCGATCGAACACCCGGCTGGCGCAGACGATCTTCCACTAAGGTGCTAGAGAATTACCCGCATCATCATTGCCCCGGCGCATGGACGGCCGCCGTGGCATGCGCAATATCAATTGGCACCCAGCCCCACGAGGGCGTACTTCCTCACAACAGGCCATCCAACGGAGAGGGTCGTACCATGTCGTTGATAGGAGTTTCCACGCTTGAGCTGCGCCAGATGATCGAGCAGGCTTGCCTACCAGATCGCTGTGAAACCAGCTGCCCGGACGGCGCCAACCTGACCATCCGCCTGGGTCAGGGCCAGAGCCTCGATGAGGGCTGCACCCTCAGCGGGGTGCCATTGCGCAGCCTCAATACCTGCCGCGATTTGCGGAACCTGGTGGAGCAATTGCGTACCCTGCGTGACAGCCGGCCAGTACTGCTCAAGTCCATCGCTTGATGGCAATGCGCGCCCCCCGCCCAGCCTTGGCTGGCGGGGGAAGGCCCGCGCGCAGTCGCCAGCCGTTGATCGCCTACTGCAGCTCCACCAGCAGGTTCAACCCGCCATCGCCACACTTGCCCTTGTCGCGAACGACCCCATGGTAGCTGCGACCATCCCACATGAACGCCACGCTATGGGCGCGCTCGACCTTGTGTGGGAGCGGTGGGCAGATGTGCACACGCAGCGCCGGGCGGCCCTGCAGATTCAAGGGTGCAAGTTGGCATTGGCATTCCACGGACTGAGCGACCGGCCCGAACAGGGTATCGCGAACGTAGTCCAGTTGCAGTGAGGCATTGGGCGCGCGACCGGGCATCCTCATAGGGAGTCGACTCGGTAATTACGGCAAGGGCGGCAGGTCTGGCAGGGCATGACGGACTCCTGGCGGGCGGCACTGTAATTATTCTGTGAACCCTGGGGTGCGCAGTCGTTCAACCTATTTAATGCCTGTGTTGCACAGGCCCGACAAAGCCTAGCCGCCCGCCTTGCGCAACGTGAGGTTGACGCGCCGCTCGCCCATGCGCGGGTGCACGCCGGGCTTGATCGGCAGTACGCCATGAAAGCGCAGGCGGTCTTCGCCGCCCCACACCAGCACATCGCCGTGGCTGAGGGCTATGCGCTGGGTTTTGTCGCCCCGCTGCAACCCGCCGAACAGGAACACCGCCGGCAGGCCCAGCGACAGTGAAACGATCGGTTGGCCGAAATCGTGCTCGTCACGGTCCTGGTGCAGGCTCAACCGTGTGCCCGGCAGGTAGTGGTTGATCAGGCAGGCGTCCGGGGTGAAACCGTCGAAACCGGCCATGGCGGCAGCGCGGTTGGCCAGGGTAAGCAATATCGGCGGCAAGGCAGGCCAGGGCTGGCCGGTAAGCGGGTCCGAACGGCTGTAGCGGTAACCCTGTGCATCACTGACCCAGCCCAATGTGCCGCAATTGCTCAGCGCCACCGCCATGCGCAGCCCGCCGGGCGTGTGCATGTGCCGAAACGGTGCGGCACGCAGCACCGGGCGCAACGCGTCGAGCAGTGGTTCGACTTCGCCCAGGGCAAACCCGGGCAACAGCACGGTTTCGCTTGCCAGGCGTTGTGGCTGAGGGCCGAACAGGTCGAGGTCGGACTGAATCATGGCCTGGGTATCGAATGAGGTAGGCCTATTGTAATGGGCTTCGTCGCCCAGGCCTATGCGCGGGCGAGTACACGTGGTCGCAATGTCAAGACTGAAACCGGTTTCAAAAGATTTCTGAACGCGCTAGATTACTCGGCTGTCTTTTTGAAGGCCTAACAAGACTCGCCCGCACACCACCAGATGGCGCTTATAAGGCCGCCCGCAGCCGATGAGGATTCACCATGCCCGAGCATGCCCCCGACAACCCGCGTAGGGACTTTCTGCGCAAGACCTTGACCTTGATCCCAGTGGTTACCATCGCCAGCACCGGGCTTGGGGCAGGTGCCAGCCAGCTGCTGGCCGCGCCGCAGCAGGAACCGAAGGTGCCGGTGGCGCCACCGGCGGGCAAGTACCAGCCAACTTTCTTCAGTGCCGAGGAATGGGCCTTCGTGCAGGCCGCCGTAGCGCGCATCATCCCTGCTGATGCCCTTGGGCCCGGTGCGCTCGAAGCCGGGGCCGCCGAGTTCATAGACCGGCAGATGAATACCCCCTACGCGACCGGGGCCCAGTGGTACATGCAAGGCCCGTTCAACGCCGACGCCCCACCCGAACTGGGCTATCAACTGCAGTTGAACCCGCAGCAGATCTACCGCCTGGGCATCGCCGCAGTGGATGGCTGGTGCAAGGCCAACAGTGGGCAAGTGTTCGCTGCCCAAGACAGCGCTACCCAGGACCGGATACTCGGCAAAGTCGAGGCGGGTGAGCTGGCATTCGAGGCAGTACCGGCCACGGTATTCTTCAGCCTGCTGGTGCAGAACACCCGTGAGGGGTTCTTCTGTGACCCGATTCATGGCGGCAACAAGGGCATGGTCGGCTGGACCCAGATCGGCTTCCCGGGCGCGCGCGCCGACTTCATGGACTGGGTCGAGCGCAACGAGCCGTACCCGTTCCCGGCTGTATCGATCCGCGGCGAGAGGGCCTGAGGCATGGCGACTGTTTTGAAAAAAGTGGATGCCGTCATTGTCGGCTTCGGCTGGTCGGGTGCGATCATGGCCAAGGAGTTGACCGAAGCCGGCCTGCAGGTGGTGGCCCTGGAGCGTGGGCCGATGCAGGACACCTATCCGGAGGGTAGCTACCCGCAGGTAATCGACGAGCTGACCTACAGCGTGCGCAAGAAGCTGTTCGTCGACGTGTCGAAAGAAACCGTCACCATTCGCCATAGCGTGAACGACGTGGCACTGCCCAACCGCCAACTGGGCGCCTTCCTGCCTGGCAAGGGCGTGGGGGGGGCAGGCTTGCACTGGTCGGGTGTGCATTTCCGGGTAGACCCGGTGGAGTTGCGCCTGCGCAGCCATTACGAGGAGCGCTACGGGCGCAAGTTCATCCCCGAAGGCATGACGATCCAGGACTTCGGCGTCAGCTACGAAGAGCTGGAACCGTATTTCGATTTTGCCGAAAAGGTGTTCGGCACGTCCGGTCAGGCCTGGACGGTCAAGGGCCAACTGGTAGGTGAGGGGCGGGGTGGCAACCCTTATGCACCCGACCGTTCCAACCCGTTCCCACTGCCGGCGCAGAAGAACGTGGTATCGGCCAGGTTGTTCGAAAAGGCCGCCAGCAGCCTGGGCTACAAACCCTACAACCTGCCCTCGGCCAACACGTCAGGGCCGTACACCAACCCCTACGGCGCGCAAATGGGGCCGTGCAACTTCTGTGGTTTCTGCAGCGGCTACGTGTGCTACATGTATTCCAAGGCATCGCCGAATGTGAATATTCTGCCGGCGCTGCGCCAAGTGCCGAATTTCGAGTTGCGGGCCAACGCTCATGTGCTGCGGGTGAACCTGGACGACAGCAAGCGCAAGGCTACCGGCGTGACCTACATCGATGCCCAGGGGCGCGAGGTGGAGCAGCCGGCCGACCTGGTGATCCTGGCGGCGTTCCAGTTCAACAACGTGCGGTTGATGCTGCTCTCCGGTATCGGCAAACCGTACGACCCGGTGAGCAACGAGGGTGTGGTCGGGCGTAACTTTGCCTACCAGAACATGGGCACGGTCAAGGCGTTCTTCGACAAAGACACCTACACCAACAACTTCATCGGCGCCGGTGGCAATGGCATCGCCATCGATGACTTCAACGCCGACAACTTCGACCATGGCCCGCATGGCTTCGTCGGTGGCTCGCCAATGTGGGTGAACCAGGCTGGCAGCCGGCCGATCGCCGGTACTGCCAACCCGCCTGGCACCCCGGCCTGGGGCAGCGCCTGGAAGAAGGCCACGGCCGACTATTACACCCATCAGGTGTCGATGGACGCCCACGGCGCCCACCAGTCCTACCGCGGCAATTACCTGGACCTGGACCCGACCTACCGGGACGCCTACGGCCAGCCACTGTTGCGCATGACCTTCGACTGGCAGGAAAACGACATCAGGATGAACCAGTTCATGGTCGACAAGCTGAGCAAGATTGCCCAGGCGATGAACCCCAAGGCGATTGCCGTGCTGGGCAAGAAGGTCAAGGACCACTTCAACACCGCCAGCTACCAGACCACCCACTTGAACGGCGGCGCGATAATGGGCACAGACCCGAAAACCAGCGCGCTCAACCGCTACCTGCAGTGCTGGGATGTCCACAATGTGTTCGTTCCGGGGGCGTCTGCATTCCCCCAGGGGCTGGGTTACAACCCCACCGGGCTGGTAGCAGCGTTGACCTACTGGTCGGCTCGGGCCATTCGCGAGCAGTACCTGAAAAACCCCGGCCCGCTGGTCCAGGCTTGAGGAGCGATGAGCATGAAAACAATGTTGATCGCAACCCTGCTGCTGGGCGCCGGCGTGGCTGGCCAGGCCGTTGCCGCTGAAGATGCGCAGGTGCGCCAGGGTGAATATTTGGCCCGCGCCGGTGACTGTGTGGCCTGCCACACCGCCAAGGGGGGCAAGCCCTTCGCCGGCGGCCTGCCGATGCAAACACCTATCGGCACGGTGTACTCCACCAATATCACCCCGTCCGCCAGTGGCATTGGCCATTACAGCTTCGAAGACTTCGACCAGGCTGTACGCAAAGGCATCGGCAAGGACGGCAGCACCCTGTACCCGGCCATGCCATACCCTTCGTACGCGCGGATCACCGAGCAGGACATGCAGGCGCTGTACGCCTATTTCATGAAGGGTGTCGAGCCGGTGGAGCAGCCTAACCAGGCCACCGATATTCCCTGGCCGCTGAGCATGCGCTGGCCGTTGGCAATCTGGCGTGGCCTGTTCGCGCCTGCGGCAACGCCCTGGCAAGCCTCGGCAGCGGCTGACCCGGTGGTCGACCGTGGCGCGTACCTGGTCGAAGGCCTGGGGCATTGTGGTGCCTGCCACACCCCGCGGGCGCTGACCATGCAGGAAAAGGCGCTGAACCCGGCCGAGGGCAAACAGTTCCTTGCCGGCAGCGCGCCGCTGGAGGGCTGGATCGCCAAGAACCTGCGGGGCGATCACAAGGACGGCCTGGGCAGTTGGAGCGAAGCCGAGCTGGTGCAGTTTCTCAAGACCGGGCGCAGTGACCGCAGTGCGGTGTTCGGCGGCATGAGCGACGTGGTCGAGCACAGCATGCAGTACATGACCGATGCCGACCTGACGGCGATTGCCCGTTACCTGAAGACCCTGCCGCCCAGCGACCCGAACGACCAGCCGCATGTCTACGACAAGCAGGTGGCCGACGCTCTCTGGCGCGGTGACGACAGCAAACCTGGCGCCGCGGTGTACATCGACAACTGTGCGGCTTGCCACCGAACCGATGGCCAGGGCTACACCCGTGTGTTCCCGGCCCTGGCCGGCAACCCGGTGGTGCAGACGGCGGACGCCACCTCGCTGATCCATGTGGTGCTGGCAGGCGGTACGGTGCCGGCGACGCACACCGCACCGTCGAACTTCACCATGCCAGCGTTTGGCTGGCGCCTGAGCGACCAGGAAGTTGCCGAGGTGGTGAACTTCATCAGGACCAGCTGGGGTAACCAGGCAGGGGCGGTTACCGCGGGGGATGTGAAGGCATTGCGCTGAGAGGGATTGCCTCAGGTTCGGCGAGGGCATTGTGTCGCCGAACCTGGCCTTGCCCGGCTGGCCAGCCCGATCGCTTCGGCCGACCAACGGCATATTGACGAAAGCACCAAGTTTTGGTGTATTGAAACCGGTTTCATCGTCCACCTAATAATCATAAGGACAGCCATGACCGACGCGCCTGCCCATGCCCGCGAACGGGTCACCATCAGCGAAGTCGCGCGTGTCGCGGGCGTTTCCAAAGCCACCGTCTCGCGCTACATCGGTGGTGATCGCCAGTTGTTGGCCGACGCCACCGCCAAGCGCCTGGCCGAGGTCATCGAACGCCTTGGCTACCGCCCCAACCAAATGGCCCGTGGCCTCAAGCGCGGGCAGACGCGCCTGATCGGTATGTTGGTTGCCGATATTCTCAACCCCTATTCCGTAGCCGTGATGCATGGCGTGGAAACCGCCTGCCGCCAGCATGGCTACAGCCTGGTTGTGTGCAACACCAACCGTGACGACGACCAAGAGCGCCACCACCTGGTCGCCCTGCAGAGCTACAACGTCGAAGGCCTGATCGTGAACACGCTGGGGCACCACCCGGGCGAACTGCTCAACCTCCAGCGCGACCTGCCCATGGTGCTGGTCGACCGTCAACTCCCTGAACTGAATGCCGACCTGGTCGGCCTGGATAATGCCGACGCCGTCGAGCAGGCCCTGGACCACCTGCAGGCACGCGGCTACCGGGATATCCTGGCGGTCAGCGAGCCGCTCGATGGCACCAGCTCGCGCCTGGAGCGGGTGCAGGCCTTCGGGGCCTCGGTCAGCCGCCGCCCAGGCATGCGCCAGCAGGTGCTGGAAACCGGCGCTGGCCTGGCAGGGCGGTTGGCCGCCTTCCTGGCTGACCGGGGTCATGGCCCGCAGGCCATTTTTACC
Organism: Pseudomonas sp. CJQ_9; assembly: GCF_043106615.1. Classification (NCBI taxonomy): domain Bacteria; kingdom Pseudomonadati; phylum Pseudomonadota; class Gammaproteobacteria; order Pseudomonadales; family Pseudomonadaceae; genus Pseudomonas; species Pseudomonas sp. CJQ_9. The sequence continues at coordinate 66,099 of NZ_JBICMS010000026.1, forward strand.
TGTAACGGTGTTGCCACGCTGGCCGTGACCCGGGCCCTGCATGACGCCGGGTGCAATCTGTTTGCCGATGTCGGCCTGGTCGCACTCGACGATCTTGACTGGTACCCCCTGGTCGGCACTGGCATCACGGCATTGGCCCAGCCTACCGAACGCATCGGCGTAGCAGCCTTTGAAAGCCTGCTCGGCCGGCTTCGTGGCGATGGTGCAGCGGCACGGCGCATCGAATTCAAGGCCAGCCTGATCATCCGCGGCTCGACCCAACCACAGTAAGCAACGGCAGGCCTTGTGCCTGACGCTGCCGGATAAAAATGAAACCGGTTTCAAAAGGATAAAAACAATGTACCCGAACCCCGTTTCCATCAGCCTCTCCAGCTATGGCGCCGACTTTGTCCGGCAACGTGGCCAGGAGCAGTTTCTTGACATTTTGGCCGCCGCAGGCGTCAGCCGGGTGGAGTTGCGTGAAGAATTGTTCGCCAGTGCACCCGATGCCGCGGCACTGGGCGCCGTGATTGCCGGGTTGGGCATGGAATGCCTTTATTCGACCCCGCTGGAGCTGTGGACGGCGCAGGGCGTACCCGACCCATCGCTGGTGCACAAACTGGACACCGCGCGGGCGCTGGGCGCGGTGGCGCTTAAGGTTTCCCTGGGCCATTTCAATGAACACTGCGACCTTTCGGCCTTGGCGGCGCTGCTGCCCGCGCAGGGGCCGTTGCTGTTGGTGGAAAACGACCAGACCCTGCAAGGCGGCAGAATCGAGCCCCTGCAGCGCTTCTTCGAGCAGGCCGATGCATACGGCCTGAACCTGGGCATGACGTTCGATATCGGTAATTGGCACTGGCAGGGCGAGGTGGCGTTGCACGCTGCCCGCCAACTTGGTCGGTGGGTGCGCTATGTGCATTGCAAGGGCGTACAGCGCCGTGCCGACGGCCGCCTGGTCGCCGTACCGCCGCAAGCACCAGACCTGCGCGCCTGGGCCGAGCAACTGGCCGAATTCGCCCCTGGGGTGGTACGCGCCGTCGAGTATCCCCTGGTCGGCGACGACCTGTTGGCGCTGACCAGGGCCCAGGTGCACAGCCTGTCGCTGCTGGGTGCTGACCAGGAGGTGGCCCATGCATGAGCATGACGTGCTGTGCTTTGGCGAAACCATGGCCATGTTCGTCGCCGAGCACTGCGGCGACCTGGCCAGTGTCGGGCAGTTCGGCAAGCGTATCGCCGGCGCGGACAGTAACGTGGCCATCGGCCTTGCGCGGCTGGGCTTCAAGGTGCGCTGGCTGAGCCGGGTAGGTGACGACTCACTGGGGCGCTTCGTGCTCGACAGCCTGCGCCGTGAAGGGCTGGACTGTTCGGCGGTTGAAATAGATGGCCACTGCGCCACCGGCTTCCAGCTCAAGGCCCGTTGCGATGATGGCAGCGACCCCGCGGTCGAGTACTTCCGCCGGGGTTCGGCAGCCAGCCGGCTGTCGCCTGCGCTGCTGCAACCTGGCTTGCTCCAAGCGCGCCACCTGCATGCCACGGGCATCCCGCCGGCGCTGTCGGAAAGCTGCCGGGCACTGTCGCACGGGCTGCTCGACGCCATGCGTGCAGCCGGGCGCAGCATCTCGTTCGACCCCAACCTGCGGCCCTCGCTATGGCCGGACCAGGCCAGCATGGTGCGCGAAATCAATGCCCTGGCGAGCAAAGCCGACTGGGTCTTGCCTGGCCTGGAAGAGGGCCGCCTGCTGACGGGCCAGCACAGCCCCGCCGATATCGCAGCGTTCTACCTCGACCAAGGCGTGGAACTGGTGGTGATCAAGCTGGGCGACGCCGGGGCCTACTGGCGTAGTGGCAAAGGTGAGGGCCAGGTCGCCCCTGTAGCCGTCAGCCGAGTCGTGGACACCGTCGGCGCCGGTGATGCGTTTGCCGTGGGCGTGCTCAGCGCGCTGCTCGAGGGGCGCCCAGTGGCAGAGGCGGTGGCGCGTGGCAACTGGTGCGGCAGCCGCGCCGTGCAATCGCGCGGCGACATGGAAGGGCTGCCGCTGCGTCACGAACTGGAGGCCTACGACCTGCGCAGAAGTGCCTGAATGCTCTAACCGGAATCACCTGTTGCCACAAAAACAACAAGCTCAGGAGTCAAAGACCATGCAAAGCCAAAAACTGGCACCGCGTCGCTGGTGGTACATCATCCCGATCGTGTTCTTCACCTACAGCCTGGCTTATCTGGACCGCGCCAACTACGGCTTCGCCGCCGCCTCGGGCATGGCCGAAGACCTGCACATCACGCCCGTGCTGTCGTCCTTGCTGGGGGCGTTGTTCTTCCTTGGCTACTTCTTCTTCCAGGTACCTGGGGCCATCTACGCTGAAAAACGCAGCGTGAAGAAGCTGATATTCGTCTGCCTGATCCTCTGGGGCGGTTTGGCCACGCTTACCGGGATGGTCAGCAATGTCTACATGCTGATCGGCATCCGCTTCCTGCTGGGCGTGGTCGAGGCCGCAGTGATGCCCGCCATGCTGGTGTACTTGTGCCACTGGTTCACCCGTGCCGAGCGCTCCCGCGCCAACACCTTCCTGATGCTCGGTAACCCGGTCACCATCCTGTGGATGTCGGTGGTGTCGGGTTACCTGATCAAGCATTACGACTGGCGCTGGATGTTCATCATCGAGGGCCTGCCGGCGGTGATCTGGGCGTTCTTCTGGTGGCGCCTGGTGGATGACCGCCCAGCCCAGGTCAGCTGGCTGAGCGCCCAGGAAAAAGCAGACCTGCAACAGGCGCTGGCGGCCGAGCAACAGGGCATCAAGCCGGTCAAGAACTACCGCGAGGCATTCCGCTCGCCGCAGGTGATCATCCTGGCGCTGCAGTACTTCTGCTGGAGCATTGGCGTGTACGGCTTCGTGCTGTGGTTGCCGTCGATCCTCAAGCAGGCGGCCAACGTCGACATTGTGCAGGCCGGCTGGCTGGCCTCGGTGCCCTACCTGGCGGCGGTTGTGGCCATGGTGGGCGTGTCCTGGGCGTCTGACCGCGTGCAAAAGCGCAAGCGCTTCGTGTGGCCGCCGCTGCTGATCGCCGCCGTGGCGTTCTATGGCTCTTATGCCCTGGGCACCGATCACTTCTGGTGGTCGTACGCGCTGCTGGTGGTCGCTGGCGCCTGCATGTACGCACCCTATGGCCCGTTCTTCGCCATCGTGCCCGAGATACTGCCGGCCAATGTCGCCGGGGGTGCCATGGCGCTGATCAACAGCATGGGGGCGCTGGGCTCTTTCGGCGGCTCCTGGCTGGTGGGCTACCTCAATGGCGCCACGGGTGGGCCTGGCGCCTCGTACCTGTTCATGTGCGGTGCGCTGCTGACTGCCGTGGCGCTGACGGCCGCCCTCAATACCTCCCAGACCTCCGGCCGGGCCAAACGCAATGGCACGCGCCTGGCGCTGAACCCTTAGGAATGACTGCAATGAAAAAACGAATCGTCTTGTACAAGCGCCTTTCCGATGACCTGATGGCGCGCCTGCACGCCCAGGTGGACGTGACCTGGGTGGACATTGCCCAGCCCGATGGCCTGGCGCGCCTGCGCGATGCCTTGCCAGGGGCGCACGGGTTGCTGGGCGCCAGCCTGCGCCTGGACGCCAGCCTGCTCGATCTGGCGCCGCAGCTGGAGGTTGTGTCCAGCGTTTCGGTCGGGGTGGACAACTACGACGTTGCGCAGCTCAGCCGCCGTGGCGTGATGCTGACCAATACCCCGGACGTGCTGACCGAAACCACGGCGGACACCGGTTTCGCCCTGATCCTGGCGACCGCCAGGCGGGTGGTGGAGCTGGCCAACTGGGTGCGTGAAGGCCATTGGCAGGCCAACCTGGGGCCGGCGCATTTTGGCTGTGATGTGCATGGCAAAACGCTGGGCATCGTCGGCATGGGCCGTATTGGCGAAGCGTTGGCCCGGCGTGCTGCCGCAGGCTTTGGCATGCGCGTGCTGTACCACAGCCAGCGCGCCAAGCCGGAAGTAGAAGCACGCCATGCTGCGCGCCGGTGCAGCATGGACGCGCTATTGCAGCAAGCGGACTTCGTCTGCCTGACGGTGCCGCTCAGTGCCAGTACTGAAGGGCTGATCGGTGCGCGTGAGCTGGGGTTGATGAAGCCCGAGGCGATTCTGGTGAACATTTCCCGCGGGCGGGTGGTAGACGAGGCTGCGCTGATCGACGCGTTGCGCGCCAGGCGTATCCGTGGTGCAGGGCTGGATGTGTTCGTGCAGGAGCCGTTGGCGGTTGACTCGCCACTGCTGCAGCTGGACAACGTGGTGGCAACCCCGCACATCGGTTCTGCGACACAAGAGACTCGTCAGGCCATGGCGCGCTGTGCAGTGGACAACCTGCTCAGCGCGCTGGCGGGGGAGCGGCCTGCGAACCTGGTCAACGGCTGATCACAGGCGGCGCCGTCAGCGGCAGTTACCGGCCTTGCGGTAACCTGCCGCCTGCGCCTCACCTTCATTGGCGAAGCTGACCTGGTTCTTGGCCGCTACCTGGGTGTAGCCGGGGCAACCCACTGCCAGGTGGTAGACGTGGCTGTTGCGGTTGCCCAGCACCGAGCCCGGCGCCCCCGCATTGGCCTGGCCCGGCTTGCCTGGTGCCTGGGCGGGCGCCGCTTGCGCCACGCCAACCCCGCTGGGTTTGTAATCAGCCGTCCACTTGCGCTGGCCGCTGACGAAAGGGTTGGCATGCCCCATGATCGCGGCGATGCGGCGGTCGCGCTCCTTTTCCCACGCTGACACCGGGTACTGCTTGTCCCAGGCCATCAGCACTTGTTGCTGCTGGCGCGACATGTTCAAGCGATAGCGGTCGTACATGTAGAACGTGGTACGCGCCACCAGGCCTTTGACTTCGTCACGGGGCTCGGCGGCACGCTGGGCGAAATCCACCTTGGTGGTGCACTGGCCGTATTCGCCGGCGTTGCCGCTGACCATGCCATAGTTGAAATTGCTGCGGTCGCCATTGACCTCACCCACGGCTGGGTACAGGTTGAACAGGTCGGCCTCCATGGCGCGGAACACCGGGTCGCTGTCCACGCAATGCTCACGCCCACCGTTCTTCCAGCATTGGCGCTGGTTGCCGAAGGTATAGGCCGGCACGATGTGTTCCCATTCGGTGCGCTCGGCGCGATTTTGCTGCTTGCGCGTCTGATAGCCGCACGACGCCGCATCGACCCGCCCACCGGACTTGCCGACCCAGGTCCATTTGCAGCCGCAATACAAGTCGCCCATGGCGCTGCTGGCTTGGTCCAGGTACACCTTCTGCTTGGCCACGACCTTGGCCTCGGTGAAGGTGGCAGGGGGTGTGGCCCACGCGGGCAAGCTAAAGGAAAACAGTAGAGTTACGGCATAAAGCAGTGATTTCATGAGAGAAAATATTCAAATGCGAGGACGCGCATTGTAATACTTTCATCGTCATTGGCCAGCACGCCGGGCATACCCGGCGAGCTGGCAAAGGCCCACGCTACTTGAAGCCTGCCACCGCGTGCGGGATATACGGCGCCTGCAGCCGTGCCACTTCATCGGCGCTCAACTGCACCGACAGCGCGGCCAGCGCATCATCCAGATGGGCGGGTTTGGAGGCGCCGACGATCGGTGCGCTTACGCCGTTTTTGCCCAACACCCATGCCAGCGCGACCTGGGCCATTGGCACACCCCGTTCGCCGGCAATCTGCTCGACTACATCGATGACCCGGCCATCTTCGACCTCGGTATCTTTATAGAACGACTGCCCGGACAGATCGCTACGGGTGCGGTCGGTCTGCTGGCCGTTGGGGCGGGTGAGGCGGCCGCGGGCCATCGGGCTCCAGGGCAACAAGCCCACGCCTTGGTCCAGGCACAGCGGGATCATCTCGCGTTCTTCTTCGCGGTACAGCAGGTTGAGGTGGTTCTGCATCGAAACGAAGCGGCTCCAGCCGTTGCTGGCCGCCACCTGCTGAGCCTTGGCGAACTGCCAGGCATACATCGACGAAGCGCCGATATAGCGCGCCTTGCCAGCCTTGACCACGTCGTGCAGGGCTTCCATGGTTTCCTCGATGGGCGTGTGGTAGTCCCAGCGGTGAATCTGGTACAGGTCCACATAGTCGGTGCCCAGGCGCGCGAGGCTGGCGTCGATGCTGGCCATGATCGCCTTGCGGGACAAGCCCTGTTCATTGGGCCGGTGGGTGCCTTGCCCCATGTTCGGTGGGTAGAACACCTTGGTGGCGATGACCGTTTCTTCACGGCGCGTGAAGGCCTTCAGCAGTTTGCCGACGATCACTTCCGACGTGCCGGCAGAGTAGCTGTTGGCAGTGTCGAAGAAGTTGATGCCTTGCTCGACGGCATGGCGAATGATCGGCCGGCTGGCCTCTTCGCCCAAGGTCCAGGGGTGGGTGCCGGCATCCGGTTCGCCGAACGTCATGCAACCCAGGCACAGCCTGGAAATATCCAGGCCGGTGCTACCCAGCTTTACGTACTGCATCGTGATCTCCTTGGAAGGGGAAGGAATGAACCCAGCCTGCGGCTGGTGCTGACGGTAGTGAGTTGAGCAATGGGGGGAGGTTCATCGAACGCCGTGTGACGGTGAACCTACCCCTGCCCAGCGCCGCTGCCGGGTCAATGACCGCCACGCATCCGCCGGGCGACCAGATAGATACCCAGCCCGACCAGCGCGGTAGCCGCGCCGATGTAGCCGGTGCTGGTCCAGCCCATGCCGGCGGTAATCGCCATACCGCCCAACCAAGGCCCCAGCGCATTGGCCAGGTTGAACGCGGCATGGTTCGACGCTGCGGCCAGGCTCGGCGCTTCATGGGCAATGTCCATCAAGCGGATCTGCAACGGTGCCGCCAGGGCGATCATGGTGCCCACCAGGCCGATGCCCAGCAGCAGGCTCCAGAGCGCCTGCGCGGCGACGGTGAAGAACAGCAGCACGCCGATCGACCATACCAACACCAAGCCCACCGCACGGAACTGCAACCGGTCGAACAGCTTGCCGCCTGCAATGTTGCCAACGATACCGCCCACACCGAAGGCCGCCAGGCCGAACGGAATCCACTGCGGCGCGACCTGGGTCACTTGCAGCATGGTCGGCGCCAGGTAGCTGAATACGCAGAACATGCCGGCAAAGCCAATGGCCGCGATGCCCAGTGCCATCCACACTTGCGGCAGGGCAAAGGCGCGCAGTTCCTTGCGTGGGTCGCTGCGCACCTCATCGTGCGGCTGGGGCACGAAGCGCCAGACCAGGCCAATGGTGCACAGGGCGATCACGCCGACCAGCACGAAGGCCGAGCGCCAGCCAAAGTACTGGCCGAGGAAGGTGGCTACAGGGTTGCCTAGCAGCATGGCCAGCGTCAGGCCCAGCATCACCCGGGCCACGGCCCCGGCACGCTGGTCCTTGGCAACCATGCTCGAGGCCACCACCGCGGCGATGCCGAAATAGGCACCGTGGGGCAGGCCGCTGATGAAGCGGAAAGCCACCAGGCCGCTGAAGGACGGGGCGAGGGCGGTGGCCAGGTTGCCCAGCGCATACAGCAGCATCAACAGCAGCAGCATGTGCTTGCGCAGCAGTTTGGCGCCCAGAATCGCCAGGGTCGGCGCACCGACCATGACCCCCAGTGCATAGGCACTGATGGCGTGGCCCACTTGCGGTTCGCTCAACTGCAGGTTGCTGGCAATGTCGGGCATCAGGCCCATGATGGAAAATTCACCGGTACCGATGGCGAAGCTGCCCAGCGCCATGGCGGCTTCCATCTTGGCGACGGCGCTTTTGCTGGGCGACGGGGGGAGTTGCTGGACTGACATCTGAATCCCTTGTTGGGCCTGTATTGAAACATGCTGAAACGTTCAAGGCGGGATGATAGTCAATCGGTGGGCGTAACGTCGAGGCAACGCCGCCGCTCAAATCAGGGGCCAGGCCCCGGTCAGCGCTCCAGGTAATGCGTTTGCGCGGCGAAATCGATGAAGCGTTTGCTGGCCAGCGACAGGTATTCCCCTGAACGCCAGCACAATCTGAAGCTCATCTGCTGTGCTGGCCGGAAGGGCACGCCGACAATGCCCGGTGTACGCTGCTGCACCGAGCGCAGCAGGGTGGCCACGCCCATGTTGTCCAGTGCTGCCTGCACCACCAGCGAGACGAAATTGCTCTGCAGGGCCACTTGGTAGGTAATACCGTGTTCGGCGAAAAATGCGTCCAGCAGGTGGCGCTGCACGAACGTCCGGTCGAATACCACCATGTCGGTGTTGCGCAAGTCTTCGGCGGTGAGAAATGCCTTGCCGGCATAGGGGTGGTCGGGGTGCATGCACGCCAGCATCTCGTCGCTGCCCAGCAGGATCGACTCCTTGTCCTGCGGCACGCGCCGCGATTCCAGCAACGCCAGGTCGATTTCCCGTTGTTCGAGGCGCTGGCCGATGTCGGCGGCGCTGCCCTCGAACACGGTCATGGCGATACCGGGGTACGACTGACGGAACGCGTTCATCAAGCCTGGCACGTAGTGCAGGCCGAACATCGGCGGGATACCCAGGCGCACTTCGCCGCGCTTGAGGTCAGCCATGTCGCGCAGCTCCTGCCGGGCCACATCCATTTCGCGCAGGGCCGAGGCAATGCGTGGCAGAAACTGCTCGCCTTCGGCCGTGAGCAGCACCTTGCGGGTGGTGCGGTTAAACAGGGTCACACCCAGCTCTTCCTCCAGCCGGGTAACCGCCATGCTCAACGCAGGCTGGGCAATGTGCAGGTGTTGCGCTGCTTTGGTGAAGCTGCCTTGGCGGACGATTTCGACGCAGCAACGCAGTGCCTTGAGGTTCATTGGGGCGTAAGACCTTTCCTAGTCAGTGCATTTATAACGAACTGTGATGCCACGCATCATAACAATATATTTATTATTATTAACCAGAGGGCCTACGATGCGCGCCACTGAGACCCCCTGCAACATCTCAGTCACGCAGCCGATCTCGCTGCAATCCCCCAAAGATTTTGAGGTAGTACCCTAAATGGCCAAGGCCGCCGATGTCGTTGTGCAATGTCTGGAAAACGAAGGTGTCGAGTATGTATTCGGCATTCCTGGTGAGGAAAACCTCGACCTGCTCGAATCCCTGCGCAAGTCGAAGATCAAACTGGTACTGACCCGTCACGAGCAGTCTGCAGGCTTCATGGCGGCTACCTACGGTCGCCTGACCGGCAAGACCGGCGTCAGCCTGTCGACCCTCGGCCCGGGTGCCACCAACCTGGTAACGGCCAGCGCCTATGCCTACCTGGGCGGCATGCCGATGATGATGATCACCGGCCAGAAGCCGATCAAGAAGTCCAAGCAGGGCCGCTTCCAGATCATCGACGTGTGCGGCATGATGGACCCCATCACCAAGTACACCCACCAGTTCGCTTCGGCCGACAACATCCCTTCGCGCATGCGTGAAGCCTTCCGCCTGGCTGAAGAAGAAAAGCCGGGTGCCGTGCACCTGGAGCTGCCGGAAGACATCGCCGCCGAGCAGACCGACGCGCTGCCGATCCCGCGCAGCCTGCACCGCCGCCCACTGGCCGAGCACGTGGCCATCGAAGCTGCCATCGAGAAGTTGCGCACCGCACGTAGCCCTATCCTGGTGATCGGTGCCGGCGCCAACCGCAAGATGACCGCCAAGGTCCTCAAGCAGCTGGTCGATAATACCGGTATCCCATTCGTCACCACCCAGCTGGGTAAAGGTGTGGTTGACGAGCGCAGCCCGCGCTTCCTGGGCAACGCCGCACTGTCGTCCGGCGATTTCGTGCACCGTGCGATCGAAGCGGCGGACCTGATCGTCAACATCGGCCACGATGTGATCGAGAAGCCGCCGTTCTTCATGGTGCGTGGCGGCACCGAAGTCATCCATATCAACTTCCGTTCCGCCGAAGTCGATGCCGTGTACTTCCCGCAGGTTGAAGTGATCGGTGACATCGCCAACGCCGTGTGGCAGATCGCTGAAGGCCTGGGCGACACTTCGCACTGGGACTTCACCCGCCTCATGGCGATTCGTGAAGCCAACGAAGCGCAGATCGCCGAAGGTGCCGACGATGACCGCTTCCCGGTCTACCCACAGCGCCTGGTGGCCGACATTCGTCGCGTGCTGCCGTCCGAAGGCATCGTGGCCCTGGACAACGGCATCTACAAGATCTGGTTCGCCCGTAACTACAAGGCGCACAAGCCGAACACCGTGCTGCTGGACAACGCCCTGGCGACCATGGGCGCCGGCTTGCCATCGGCCATGGCTGCACACCTGGTCTACCCGGATCGCCCGGTGATTTCGGTGTGCGGTGACGGCGGCTTCATGATGAACAGCCAGGAGCTGGAAACCGCCGTGCGTCTGGGCATGCACATCACCGTGGTGATCCTGCGTGACGACGGCTACGGCATGATCCGCTGGAAGCAGGCCAACATGGGCTTCACCGATTTCGGCCTGGACTACGGCAACCCGGACTTCGTCAAGTATGCCGAAGCCTACGGCGCCAATGGTCACCGCGTGGAAAGCGCCGACGGCCTGCTGCCGCTGCTGGAGCACTGCATCAAGACCCCAGGCGTGCACGTGATCGACTGCCCGGTCGATTACAGCGAAAACGACCGCATCCTCAATAGCGAGCTGCGTGAGCGCGCGCTGGCGGTCTGAGCCTGGGCAGCCCACCTTGGTGGGCGCGTCCTGGCGCCGTGAAAGGGCCAGCGCAATGCGGCCCTGAGTCTCCAGCTGACGCTTTGGGGCTGCCTGCAGGGTGGCCCCAATCATTTCACCGGCAGGTCGCTGCGCTCAGCCCTCAGCCCGAGGGCCCCGCCAAGCAGCAGCGGACAAGCGCTCGACAAAGAAATCGGCCAATGCCTGCACCTTGCGTGGCCGACTCCGCGCCGAAGGGGTGACGAAATACAGGCCGCCCTGGGTCATGCTCCATGCCGGCAATACCCGTTCCAGGCGACCATCGGCCAGGTAGTGCGCCGCAATGAACTCTGGCAGTTCAGCAAGCGCGACACCTGCCAGCAACGGCGCCACCAGTGCATCTGAGTTGGTGACCCGCAACGGTCCTCGCGGTGTTACATCCTGTTGCGTGCCATCGGCGTGGGTAAAACGCCACACCTGGCTGCGGGCGCGGTAGGCGTAGCTCATGCACGCATGCTCGGCCAGTTCGCGCGGGTGCGCAGGGTGGCCATGCTTGGCGAGGTACCCGGGTGCCGCCACCAGGTACTGGGTCACTGCGCAGATATGCCGCGCCACCAGTGAAGAGTCGGGCAGGGCGGCAATGCGCAACGCCGCGTCGAAGCCGTCAGCCACCAGGTCTACGGTAGAGTCGGACAAATGCAGGTCCAGCTCCAGGCCGGGGTAACGTGCCAGCAATTCTGGCAACAGCGGTGCCACCCAGCGCAGGCCGAACGACATGGGGATCGCCAGGCGTACCAGCCCGCGCGGTTGCACCGACCGTTCCAGCGCTTGGCTCTCCATCTCTTCGGCCTGGCGATACAGCGCGCTGGCCTGGTCCACCATGCGCTGGCCAAACTCGGTCACCGACAGCTGGCGTGAGGTGCGGTTGAACAGGCGCCCACCCAGGCGCTCCTCCAGGCGGGCCACGGCCCGGGAAACAGTCGGCACCGACACGCCCATGGCCCTGGACGCCGCAGCGTAGGAGCCTTCTTCTGCGACTTTGGCGAACATCGCCAAGCCTTCGAAATCCGGAATTCTTGCCATTTCAATTCTGCAATGATGACTTTCAAATGATTCTATTTTGAAATTACCTGCAGGTCGATACGCTTCTCCTCACAGTCACTCACCCACACTGACGGGAGAAACACCATGAGCAACAAACTCGAAGGCAAAGTCGCACTGGTCACTGGAGGGACCACCGGCATCGGCCTGGCCACCGCCAAACGCTTCGCCGAGGAGGGCGCGCATGTCTACATCACCGGGCGGCGCCAGGCAGAGCTGGACAAGGCGGTGGCGCTGATTGGCAACGCGACAGGGGTGGCAGTCGATTCCACCCGCCTGGATCAGCTGGACCAGCTCTATGCCCGGATCGGCCAGCAGCATGGGCGCCTCGACGCCCTGTTCGCCAATGCAGGCGGCGGCAGCATGCTGCCACTGGGCGAAATCACCGAAGCGCACTACGCCGACACCTTCGATCGCAATGTGAAGGGCGTGTTGTTCACGGTGCAAAAGGCATTGCCGCTGCTGTCGCACAACGCCTCGGTCATTCTGGCCGGCTCGACCGCGGGTAGCTCGGGTACGGCGGCCTTCAGTGTGTACTCCGCTTCCAAGGCCGCCGTGCGCGCGTTGGCCCGCAGCTGGATCCTCGACCTGAAGGACCGCGGGGTACGGGTCAATACGCTCAGCCCTGGTGCCACCCGTACGCCCGGCCTGGTGGAGCTGGCTGGCCCGGACGCCCAGCAACAGCAGGGCCTGCTCGATTACCTGGCCGCCCAGGTACCGCTGGGCCGGGTCGGCGAACCGGTGGAAATTGCCAACGCTGCAGTGTTCCTGGCCAGTGACGAAGCCAGTTTCGTCAACGGCGCCGAGTTGTTCGTCGATGGGGGGCAGGCGCAGATCTGACGGGGGGGCACCCTCGCGCTAGCGAATGGGCCGCCTGTCTCCGGAGGAGTACAAATGTACTCCTTGAGCAGAAGCGCTTGAAGCGGGGTGGGATCAATGCTCTCATCCCGCGCCTGCGCTTATGGGTTTTGAACGATGAACCGTCCGCTGTTTGTTTCTCTCGATGGCCCTAAAGGCACCGGCAAGACCACCTTGCTGGAGGCCGTTACGCAAGCCCTCAGGCTGGGCGGGCACAAGGTGGTCCGCCTGTGCGAGAGAAACAACGATCCCTACCGCGGCGATACCATGGCCGTGGTCAACAGGCTGGCTCGCAACCCTTGCCTGACGCTGGAGCATGAGGTTTGCCAACGCTTTGCCGACAGCCGTGCCTGGATTTCCCGAAACGTGCTGCCCCGGCAACCGGCCGGCAGCATCATCCTGATCGATCGCTGGTACCCGTCGGACGCAGCCTTCCGCCGCAGCGTGCCGTTCGCGCAGATCCTGCAGTTGAACCTTGAGCGCGGCGTGCAGGTGCCTGACCTGCACGTGGGCGTGGTCACTGCCGCCGAAACCTCCTGGGCCCGGGCGGCTGCGCGCACCCGCGGGCTGCGCAGTACCGTCATCCACACCCTGGATGAACAGGTAGCCTGCACCGAGGCGTTCGAACGTGCGGTTGCCGAACAGGGCTGGGTGCTGTGCCGTAATGAAGGCACCATCGAGCAGGCGAGCTGCCAGATAGTGGCTGAAATACACGCAGTGCTGCGGCAGGTGTAAGGGTCCACCGAGGCGGTATCTGCGCCTCGTGCTCGCGGCGGATGTGCAACTTGGCTGCCCGCTGGCACCACCCGCTGAACGCCTGCTTGGCGCTAGAAGAACGTATAGCGCCCACCGACCTCCACGGTGCCGAGCTTGCGGCTCACCCTGTGCATCGAAGCGAAAGAGCGTCAGGAACGCCAGGAGCGGCCTATTCGGGAGGACTGACCACCAGCGTTGCCCAGCGCTGCCGGCCAGCGCCCCAAGCCCGGCTCAAAGGCTCAGGAGTTCGGCCACGGGGAACTGGTTGGTTGTTTTCATCTCGCGCAATGACAGGTTCGACCTGATACTTGCCACGCCGGGCAGCTTGCGCAGCACCTTGTCGATGAAGCGGCTATAGCTGTCCAGGTCCCGAGCGACAACTTGAAGCAGGAAGTCGGCTTCGCCCGTGGTGTTGTGGCAGCTCAGCACCTGCGGAGCCGCCGCGATGATCTTTTCGAACTTTGCAGTCGCCTCTTCGCTGTGGTCGGTGCAGGAAATCTGCACGAACGCCATCACCCCCAAACCCAGCTTCTTGCGGTTGAGTATGGCCTGGTAGCCCTCTATCACGCCGCTCGCTTCCAGCCGCTTCTGCTTCCTCCAGCATGATGCCTCACTCAGGCACACCTGCTCGGCCAGCTTGACGTTCGACAGCCTGCCGTCACGTTGCAGCCTGTCTGCTATTGCAATGTCTACTTTGTCCAGTGCCTCGGCCATGCGCAAATCCTTCAGAATCAATGAGCTTTTTGAAGGTTTATTTCACTTGTGCACCCATGTCAACCGAACTCTGAAAGGTAATTTCAGGCGGTTTCTTCATACTGATAGGCGCCGAAAGGCGCTGCTCGGGCGCTGCCGGAACCACGACTCATCCAACCGTTTTCAGCAGGGGTAAAAGTCATGAAAGCTGTCGTCTACGAAGCCTTTTCTCAGCCACCGCGTTTGATGAATATCGCCGATCCAAGCCCGGAGCGGCATGGTGTGGTGATTGAAGTCAAAGGCACAGGCGTGTGCCGAAGCGACTGGCATGGTTGGAAAGGCCACGATCCGGACATACAGCTGCCCCACGTTCCAGGCCATGAGCTGGCAGGCGTGGTCGCTGCCGTAGGCGGCGATGTGACCCAGTGGAAGGTGGGTGACCGGGTAACCGTTCCGTTCGTAGGCGGCTGTGGCGCCTGTGCGCAGTGCCACAGTGGCAATCAGCAGGTGTGCCACACCCAGTTCCAGCCCGGTTTTACCCACTGGGGGTCTTTCGCTGAGTACGTGGGTATCCATCAGGCGGACCTGAACCTGGTCGCCCTGCCTGAAGCCATGGACTATGCGACTGCAGCCAGTCTGGGTTGCCGCTTCGTCACTTCATTCCGCGCGGTGGTGGACCAGGGCAGGGTCGGCGCAGGCCAGTGGGTCGCGGTGCATGGCTGCGGTGGCGTGGGCCTTTCGGCGGTGATGATCGCCCAGGCCATCGGTGCCAATGTGGTCGCAATCGATATCGCGGATGACAAGCTGGCACTGGCGCGGGCACTGGGCGCCGTGGCAACCATCAATGCCAGTCAGGTAGCGGACGTGACGGAGGCGGTGATGGAAATCACCCGGGGCGGCGCACATGTGTCGCTTGACGCATTGGGCCACCCGACCACTTGCTTCAACTCCATCAACAACCTGCGCCGTCGCGGCCGGCATGTACAGGTCGGGCTGATGCTGGCAGACCACGCCCAGCCTGCGATCCCCATGAGCAAGGTCATTGCCCATGAACTGGAGATCTACGGCAGCCATGGCATGCAAGCGCATCGCTACGATGCCATGATCGAGATGATCAGTTCGGGCAAGCTGGCCCCTGAAAAGTTGGTGGGCAAGACCATCAGCCTGGCCCAGTCCATCGACGCGCTGATGAACATGGACCGCTTCGATACCGCGGGTGTGACCGTGGTCACCGAGTTCTGATGCGCCAGCAACGGTGGCTGGCATTGGCTACTGCCGACGCTGGTCGTAAATCGCGGACAAAAGATAGCCCGCTGCTAGACGGGCCAATGGGAACTGCTATCACACGTAGGGATGACTCAACGATCGCCCATCGCTTGTGAAAAATGAGTCAAAAAAAGGTGCCGAGCTTGTGATCCCGCTGGGTGGCGTATGGGGCCCCATTGACATGGGCGTGACCGTTCGGTGCACTAATCCGTGAGCCCGGCCTGGAAGTGAGCGGCAGCGCGCTGGTACAGCAGCGCTGCCATCTCGGCCCTGGTTTCAACGGTAATGGCAGCCGCATGCGGGGAGAGAATGACGTTGGGCAGGGTGGCGAGGCGGCTGTCGACTGCCGGCTCGCTGGCGAATACATCCAGCGCCGCGGCTGCGATGACGCCTTGGCCCAACGCCTGGATCAGGTCATCTTCCGCGACCACGGAGCCGCGCGAGATATTGATCAGCGTGCCGGTGCTGCCTAGCGCCTGCAGCACCCGGCTACCGACCAGCCGGTCGGTGGCGGGGGTTGCAGGGCAGCACAGCACCAGCACATCACACCAGGCCGCCAGTTGCTCGATGTGATCGAAATAGGCAAGCCCGGCTGCCGGCTTTGGCCTGGGCGTGTGGTAGCCCACCTCAAGCCCCAGCCCCTGCATGCGCTGGGCCACCAGCGTGCCTATCTTGCCCAACCCCACAATGCCGACTTTGCTGCCGCTGACGCGGCGGGTGGGTGTGAAGGCTTCCTTTCCCCACTGGCCGGCCCGGACGAAGCGATCCGCCTGGGTAACCCTGCGCTTGGCGGCATACAGCAAAGCCACGGCGTAATCAGCGGTGTCTGTGGTAACCGCGTCGGCGGTATTGAACACCTCGATGTGCCGTGCTGCCGCTTCAGCCAGGTCGATACGGTCCAGGCCGGCACCGTTGCACAGGATCAGCTGCAAACGCGGCAACTGGGCCATCTGCTGAGCACTGGCGCCGACCATGCTGGTGGTCACGGCCACTTCGATCTGCTCGGGCGCTTCGGCCTGCGCGATGGGGCACACCTCGAAGCGCGCCCGCAGGCGGCGCTCCAGCATGTCGGGAATGGGCCCGAGATTGACGATGGTCGGCATGTTCAATGGTCCTTGCAGGTGGGTTTCGCCTTGCCGCAGCAGGCATCAGTGCCCGCAATAGGTTGGCTTGCGTTTTTCCAGGAAGGCAGTCATGCCTTCTTTCTGGTCTTCGCTGTCGAACAGTTGCACGAAGGCGCTTCTTTCAAGCTTCAACATGCTATGCAGGGGGGCGTCCTCACCGGTGGCCAGCAGTGCCTTGATCGCCCGCACGGCCAAGGGCGGCTGAGCGGCGATACGCGCGGCGATGGCACATGCGCGCTGCAGTGCAGCGCCTTCGTCACACACTTCGGAAAGCATGCCGGCATTGAAGGCCTGTTCAGCGCTGAGGGGTTCACCTGTGAGGGTGAGCAACGCCGTGCGATACTTGCCAATGGTGCGCAGCAGGCGCTGGGTGCCGCCTGCCCCTGGCATGATGCCAACGTTGATTTCCGGCTGGCCGAGGCGCGCCGTGCGCGAGGCAATGATGATGTCGCAGGCCAGGGCCAACTCGCAGCCGCCACCCAGGGCGTAGCCCTCGATCGCGGCGATCACCGGCTTTTCGCAGCGGTCGACGACTTCGAACAGGCGTCCGGTTTGCAGGGCCGTGTGTTGAGTGGGGGTCATGTCGCGCATCTCGGCGATATCTGTGCCGGCGACGAAATAGCCACCTGCACCGGTGATCACCAGGGCATGCACGCGCGGGTCGCCTGCCAGTGCCTCTACGGCCTCGGCCAGCAGCTGTTTGATTTCCAGGTTCAGGGCGTTGCGACGCTCTGGCCGGTCGAGGGTAATGATGGCGTAGCCATCTGTGTGAATCTGCTGGTGAACGGGGTTTGTCGAAGGCATGTTCGGGCTCTATTCAGCGTGGTTCCAGGGCGTGTTGGTCAGTGCCTTGCGGCGCAGCAGCGCATTGGCGCGGTAGCGGCCATCGGGGCAGGCGCGGGCCAGGTTGTCCAGCACGGTGACCACGTTGTGGTTGCCGAACGCGTCGGCCCAGGCCAGCGGGCCCACCGGGTAGTTGACCCCCTTGAGCATGGCAAGGTCGACCGCCTGCGCGGTGGCGATGCCTTGGCTGACGGCCTGCGCCGCTTCGTTGGCAAGCATGCACAGCGTGCGTGTCACGAGCATGCCCGCCACGTCGTCGATGATGACCACCTGCTTGCCCAGCGCCTGGAAAAAGCCAACCACGCTATCCAGGGAGGCGCGCCTGCAGGTGTCGGCGCCGCTGAGCACGACCAGGGAGGCTGCTTCAAGGTGGGTAGAGGCGTCGAACAGCACGACCTGGTCGAGTTCCTGGGCGGTCGCCAGCGCAAGGGCAGTCAGCCCGAGGCAAGGGCGTAGCTGCACGCCGTCTACCATCAGGTAGCCGTCGCCGTTGTGCCTTTCGATGTGGCAGCCATGTTCCTCGGCCACGTGCCGAACGGTTTGCGCCCCAGGAAAATCGCCAAATTGCTGGACCAGCTTTGGTTGCGGGCACGCGGCTTCATAGGTGATGGCATCGGGCGTCGAGCCCGGGTCGTAGCGGTAGAAGCCGCGGCCGGTCTTGCGGCCCAGCCACCCTGCGTCCACCAGTGCTTTCTGGGTGAGCGAAGGGCGGTAGCGAGGGTCCTGGAAGAAGGCGTCGTAAATGCTTCGCGTCACCGCAAAATTGGTGTCGTGGCCGATCAGGTCCATCAGCTCCAGCGGCCCCATGCGAAACCCGCCTGCATCGCGCAACGCGGCATCGATCACTGCAGCAGGCGCCACCTGGTCTTCCAGGCCCAGCAGGGCTTCGGCGTAGAACGGGCGGGCCACGCGGTTGACGATGAAGCCTGGCGTTGACTTGCACTCGACTGGGCATTTGCCCCACTGGGTGGCCAGTTCGCTGACCTGGGCTACCACGGTTGTGCAGGTGGCTTCGCCTTTGACCACCTCGACCAGCGGCAGCACCGTTGCCGGGTTGAAGAAATGCATGCCGACCATGCGCTGCGGCCTTTGCAGGGTTGCCGCGATCGCCGTGATCGAAATGGAGGAGGTGTTGCTGGCGAGGATGGTGTGCTCGCCGACCACTGCTTCGAGTGCGCTGAACAGTTGTTGCTTGATTTCCAGGTTTTCGATGATGGCTTCCACCACCAGTGCGCACGCCGAGAGTTCGCTCAACTCGGCTGCCAGGGTCAGCCGGGCCAGGCATTCGTCCCGTTGCCGGGCAGTCAGGTGCCCGCGCTTGACCCATCGATCCAGCGAGGCGGTGACGCTTTCGGCGCCCTGGGTCAGCGCTTGCTGGCGCGTGTCGTGCAAGTACACGGTATGCCCGGCTCGCAAGGCCACGGCGACGATGCCCGCACCCATCGTGCCTGCCCCTATGATGCCAATGCTGGCTGTTTTGCTCAGTGCGGTGCTCATGCCTGATACCCGTGTGACAGTGTGCGAATGATGCCAACACTGTACGTACACGAGGCCTTAAAGGTCAATAGGATGACCTATAGAATTAACTACCAATGGACCTTAAAGGCTAATAATGCAAACCTATGGTTTATGCGATACTGCCGCCGCGCGATCAAGGCATGCCCCACGGGGCTCACAGACGAGACCAATTGATGAAAGACCTAGATGCATTGGCCAGCAAGTCAGGCATTGATTTCAGCCGCAGTGGCGTAGCCCGCTACATCCAGCTGGCCACGTTGTTCCGCCGCAGGATCGAGCAAGGCTTGTGGCCGGTAGGCGGGCAGATACCCACGGTGGATGACCTTGCCGCGGAGTGCAGCGTCGCACGCGCAACGGTGCGTCAAGCGCTGGACATCCTCGAAGAGGACAAGCTGATACGGCGCTTCCGTGCCAAGGGCACCTTCGTCATCCAGCAGCCACAAGAGCAGATGTGGTGTGAAGTGCCCACCGACTGGTCGGGCCTCTTGCTGTCACCGGAAGGGGTCACGACAGAGGTGCTGTCTTTCGACGTCAAGGCCCAGCCTGTCAATGTGCAGCACAAGATCGGTGAAATGGCACCGGAGTACCGGTGCTGGCGGCGCCGCCATCTGCGCGAAGGCAAACCGTATTACATCGGTAACGCATTCATCGATGCGCGGCTGGTGCGCAAGATTCCGGCGAAACTGCTTGAAACCCACACTACCTTGCGAATCCTCAAGGACCTGCCCGGCCTGACGCTGAAGGAAGTGCACCAGACGATCACCATTGGCACGGCAGACCTGGCGACTGCAGAGGCGCTGGAGATCCCGCTCAATGCCCCGGTTGCCTATTGTTACCGGTCTGCCATCGATGACCAGGGGCGGTTGGTGTTCGTCGGGGATGGGGTATACCGAGGTGACGTGGTCAGGCTCGACGTCAAGGTCAGCGTATGACTGGCGGGATGACGCTGCATTGGTCGCCACTGTCGCCGTTCGTGCGCAAGGTCATGTGCGTGATCCATGAACGCCGGCTGGCAGGCCAGGTGCGCTGTGTGCGCACCAAGGTCTCCCGGTACGTGCCCAATGCTGCGCTGCTGGCGATCAACCCGTTGATGCGCATTCCAACACTGGAGCTGGGTAACGGCTCGGTGTTGTTCGATTCTGTGGTGATCTGTGAATACCTCGATACCCTCGGGCACGGCCCGGGGCTGTACCCGCAGCAGGCCGACAGGCGTTGGCAAGCCTTGCGCTGGCAGGCGTTGGGCGATGGCTTGTGTGACACGCTGATTGTATGGCGACATGAACGTGAGCGGCCCGAGGCTCAACAGCAGCAGGACTTCCTGCACGCCAGCGCACTCAAGCTCTCATCGACCCTGCAATTGCTGGAGCATGAGGTGGCGCAACTGGATACGGTTGCCTACGGTATTGGCCATATCGCGATCGGCTGCGCCCTGGGCTACCTGGCGGTTCGCTTCGCCGACGTGTCGTGGCATGCCAGCCACCCCCAGCTTGCCCAATGGCAGCAGCGCTTCGAGGCGCGCGAATCCAGCCAGTTGAGCGCGCCTGCGCACGCCTGAGAAAAAATCATTGCCCGGGGGATGGCAAGCGCTTTTCAGATAGGTCTATACTGAAAAGGTCATAAAGTTAGCACATAGGATCAAAAGTGACCTTTGTCTCTACTCCCCACCCGGCAAGCCAAGCGATGACCCTGCACTGGTCGCCGCGCTCACCGTTCGTACGCAAGGTGATGATCGTACTGCACGAAACGGGTCTGCTCGACCGCGTCACCTGCGTGCGCAATGTCGTGGGCATGAACCAGCTCAATGATCAGGTCATGCTGGATAACCCCTTGAACAAGATTCCTACGCTGGTGCTGGCTGACGGCCGCAAGCTCTACGACTCGCGTGTCATCTGTGACTTTCTCGATGGCCTGCACAATGGCACCAGGCTGGTCCCGGCCGACCGCGCCCGGTACCTGCAAGCCATGACCTGGCAAGCGCTGGGTGACGGTTTCATCGATGTGCTGTTGCTGTGGCGCAACTGGTACAACGACCGTGGCTTGCCCCACGACTGTGCCGACGACCCCTTTCTCAATGCCTTCAACGCAAAATGCCACGCCGTGCTCGCCGCCCTGGAAGCCCAGGCAGCCGAGCTTGAAGCCGCACCCTTCGGGCTAGGCCATATCGCCATCGGTTGTGCGCTTGGCCAGCTGGATTTTCGCTGGTCATTCATTGCCTGGCGCCCTGGCCACCCGGCCCTGGCGCACTGGTATCAGCAGTTCCAGTCGCGCCCCGCCGTGGTCGCGACCGCAATTCGTGATGACAACGCGCCGAGCGCCACCTAACTCTGGAGTCCATAACATGGCAGGCCCACTTTCACATATCCGCGTTCTCGATCTGAGCCGGATCATGGCAGGCCCCTGGTCGGGACAGGTTCTGGCTGACCTTGGTGCTGACGTAATCAAAGTCGAGCGCCCCGAGGTCGGGGATGACACCCGTACCTGGGGGCCTCCCTTCCTGAAAGACCAAGCAGGCAACGCGACGAAAGAAGCCGGCTACTACCTGTCGGTCAACCGCGGCAAACGCTCGGTCACCGTCGACCTGGCGGACCCGGCCGGGCAGCAGGTGGTCAGGGAGCTGGCGGCCGCGTCGGATATAGTCCTGGAGAACTTCAAGGTCGGTACCTTGAGCCGCTACGGCCTGGGTTATGACGATCTCAAGGCGGTAAAGCCGGATATCATCTACTGCTCCATTACCGGGTTCGGGCAAACCGGACCCAAGCGTGACAACGCCGCCTACGATTTCATGATCCAGGCCATGGGCGGCCTGATGAGCGTGACCGGGGAGCGGGACGACCTGCCGGGCGGTGGGCCACAGAAGGTCGGTATCCCGATCGTCGACATCATGACCGGCATGTATGCCACCGTGGCGGTGCTGGCTGCACTGGCGCACCGCGAGCGCACCGGTGAGGGCGAGTATATCGACCTGGCCATGCTGGATGTGCAGACGGCGGTGCTGGCGAACCAGGCCATGAACCACCTGGTATCGGGCAAGACCCCGCAGCGCGCTGGCAATCGCCACCCGAACATACAGCCACAAGATGTTTTCAAGTGTGCCGATGGCCACATCGTGCTGGCGGTAGGCAACGACGGTCAGTTCCGGCGGTTCTGCGAAGCGATTGCAGTGCCAGCACTGGCCGACGACCCCCTGTATGCCACCAACCAGGCCCGGGTCGACAACCTGCCGTCCTTGCTGCGCCTTATCGCCGAGCGGCTTGCCGAGCGCCCGCTGCAGGAATGGCTGAGCGCGCTGGAAGCAGCCAAGGTGCCGTGCGGGCCGATCAACACGGTGCCCATGGTGTTCGCCGACGAGCAGGTCCAGGCCCGAGAAATGCTGCGTCAGCTGCCCCACCCACTGGCGGGCGTGGTACCGCAAGTGGTAAGCCCGATTCGCATGCGCAATGCCAGCCTGGATTTCAACCGTGCACCGCCGCTGTTGGGCCAGCACACGGCTGAGGTGTTGCGTGAGCTTGGCATCACGATCCCTGTTCCATCCGCCGCCTCGCAGGAGTGAGTCATGGCCAGAATTCCGCTGTTTGATGCCCGCACCATGTCCGAGGCGCAGGCTGAAGTTTATGAAGCCGTTGTCCGTGGCCCCCGCGGGCGCCTTGTGGGCCCTTTGCGGGCCGCCATGCATAACCCGGTGCTGGCTGACCGCTGGCAGCGCCTGGGCGAGGTACTGCGTTACGACACGGTGCTGCCCAAACGCTTGAGTGAACTGGCGATCCTGGTCACTGCGCGGCGCTGGAATGGCCAGCTGGAATGGCATATTCACGCCGACGACGCAGCCAAGGCCGGGTTGCAGAGCACGATCATCGACGCCATTGCAGCAGGGGAGGCACCGGTGTTCGACGACTCGGAGGCCTGGGACATTTATACCTTCGCCCGGCAGATGCAACTGCATGGCGACGTTCAGGAAGACGTGTACGAGCGCATTCATGCGCGCTGGGGCACGGTGGGCGTGGTCGAATTGTCTTCGGTGATCGGCTACTACACCTTGGTTGCCATGACCCTGAACGTGCACCGTATTCCGTTGCCCGATGAGGTCAAGGCGCCCCTGCAAGTGGCAACCGATGCCCAGTGCGGCTTACCGCGTTTGACAGAGCCGGCGCCGGCGGTTTTCCAGGCTGGCGCACACCCTGCGATGGGGGAGCGTTGATGGACACCATTGAACCGCGCATGCCGGCGCACACCGCTCGAAGCGTGCCGGCGGGTGCCTGTGACGTGCACTGCCACGTCTTCGGCCCGCTCGATACCTTTGTCACCGGCCCGGCCACGTATGCGATTCCATTGGCGGCGCCCTCGGTCTATCGCCAGATGCTGGACAGCGTCGGCCTGGACCGGGGCGTGCTGGTGCAGCCGGCACCTTATGGCACCGATACCCGCGCCCTGGTCAATGCCCTGGGTGAGCTGGCCGGCCGGGCACGGGGCGTCGCCGTTGCCGATGCGAGCATCAGCGACGCCAGCCTCGACACCTTGCATCAGGCGGGTGTACGCGGTTTGCGCTTTATCGAGATGCTCGACCCCAGCAGCGGCAAGCGTTACGCCGGCAGCATAGGCGTCGATACCCTGTGCCAATTGGCGCCACGCATGCGCGAACGGGGCTGGCACGCGCACATCTGGGCCAAGGCCCAGGACTGCCCGCGTGTCTTCGAGACGGTCAGGCATCTCGATATGCCGATCGTGTTCGACCACATGGGGCAATTCGATGTGGCGGCCGGCGTGGAAGGTGCGGCGTTCCAGCAGTTTCTGGCCCTGCTCGACAGCGGCCAGGTGTGGGCCAAGCTGTCGCTGTGCCGGGTGTCCCGTCAGGCACCTGCATACGCCGAGCTGCAGCCATTCCACCAGGCCCTGGTGAACAAGCGGCCAGACAGGCTGCTGTGGGGGTCTGACTGGCCCTTTGTGCGCATGGCCGAACAATCGCCGGACGTCGGCCAGTTGCTGGACGTGTTCATGAACTGGGTAGGGGACGAAGCGATCGTTCGTCAGATCCTGGTGGACAACCCTGCTCATCTTTTCGGTTTCGACAGTAAGGAAAGCGCGTGATGCAAGATTTGAAGCTTGAGATCAACGAGGGCGTGGCGGTCGTCACGCTGGACCGTGCACCGGTGAACGCAATCACCTTGGCCCACTACCAGGCTATCGGCGAACTGTTCACCCGCCTGGGAAACGACCCGGCGGTCAACTGCGTGATTTTCACCGCTGCCGGTGATCGGGCCTTCTGTGCTGGCCTGGATCTGCACGAGTTCCTTGCCGCGACCGTCGATGAAGACCCTGCGCGTGCGGCAGTCGTGCGGCAATGTTTCGCGGCGGTACGCCAGTGCGCCGTGCCGGTGATCGCAGCGGTGAACGGCCCTGCGTTGGGTGCCGGAACCGTGCTGGCGGCAGTCTGTGATATCCGCCTCGCCAGCGAACGGGCAAAGTTCAGCATGCCGGAGATCAACGTCGGCCGCTGTGGCGGCGGCGCGCACCTTGGGCGTTTGATCGGGCAGGGCAACCTGCGCAAGATGTTCTTCACCGGGCTGTCGATCGACGCCGCAGAGGCGCTGCGCATTGGCCTGGTCGAGGAGGTTCTGGCGCCTGAGGCGCTGATGTCGCGGGCCCAGGAGCTGGCCCGGCTGATCGCGAGCAAGAGCCCGCTGGGCTTGCGCATGGGCAAGGCGTCGCTCAACGAGATCGAGTTCATGCAGGTCGAAGACGGCTATCAGGTCGAGCAGGGCTACAGCACCCGGCTGATGGCGACCGAGGATGCCCGTGAAGCGACCCGGGCTGTGGTGGAGAAGCGCGTCCCGGTGTTCGTCGGGCGCTGATCAGGCGGGGTGGCGCAAAGGGAGATCAGTGATGATCTCCCTTTTTTCGTCATGCTTACCGAGGTAAGCCATCAGCCCAATCGGCAATGGCGTTGGCGGTTTCCAAGGGCTTCTCCGCCGGCAGCGCATGGCTTGCATGTGCGATGACCTTGATCGTTACCCGGTCGCCGAACTCCTCCTTGGTTTCCATGCGCGAGCGCTCGGGCCGGAAGGGGTCGGCGTCAGCCTGCAAGTCCAGCATCGGGGCGCTGCCGCCTGCCCAGTAACTTTCCTTGGGGGTATTGGCACGTGCCTCCCGCTGGCTTTGGGTGACCTGCGGGTGCCACCCGGTCAGCCAGGGGCGCGGATCATTGCCTTCTGCGAAGAAGGCCAGGCGCAACGCGGCGAGTTTTTCATCCTCGGGCGTTTGCTCGGCGTTGATCCGGGTGATGGCATCGGACAGCTCGCTGGGCCACTGGCGTGCGCCACCGGCAAGCAGCACGATCCCACGCACAGCCTGTGGGTGGTCGCTGGCGATGGTCTTGGCGATCCACTGGCCGTACGCATGCCCGGCAACGATTGCCGGGCCGCCTTCGGCGGCGATCACGTTGGCGAAGTCGTCGCCGAAATCGTGGAACGTCACGTTTTTCATCGGCCCTTTACTGCCTGCCACCCCCCTGGGTTCGGGCAAGACCACGCGATAGCCGCGGCGCACCAGTTGCTCGGCCAATGGGGCGAATTCGGCGCTACCGCGGCCAGTGGAGGCCAGGATCATCACCAGCGGCCCCTGGCCCTGTACCGAGTAGGCGATGGTGGCGTCGGCATGCTGGATGGTACGGTGGGCGATGTTGTCCTGCGACCAGGCGGCCGGGGCGAGCGCAATTGCGCACAAGACACTCAGAGGGGCGACTAATTTCGACAGTTTCATTGAACACCTTCCGGTTGGGGAGAAGCCCCTGCCCCCCACCCGCCAGAGCGTGGCCGGCGTGGGGGAGGGTGGAATGAGCTGGATCAGAACTTGAAGCTGTAGTCGACGATCAGGCGGTCCTGGTCGCTGTTGCGCTGGTAATTGCTGCGCAGCACGCCATGGCGCCAGCGCACGGCGAGGTCCTTGAACGTGCCGCTTTGCACCACGTAGCCGATATCGGTATCCAGTTCCCGCTCGCGGCCATCGTGCTGCACCCCGACGACGTGGGCGTTGTCACTTTTCACATAGCGCACGGTCAGCATCAGCCCGGGAAGGCCGGCAGCCGCGAAGTTGTAGTCATAGCGCGCCAGCCATGAAGCCTGGTTCTGCTTGGCGAAGTTGGTCAGCATCATTTCGGTGTGCAGGTAGGTGGCTGTATTTTCCAGCTGCGGGTATGCGCCTTTGCCATCGACCTTCTGGTAGCCGGCCTGCAACGTGTGGCCGTTCCACTCGTAGCCGAACAGCCCGCTGTACACCCGGTTGTCGATAGCGCCGGCGTCGCCAGCGCCGGCTTCCCGGGAAGCGAACAGCCTGATGTCGCTGACCAGGCGCCCCGGCCCCGCCGGCAACTTGCCTTTGATGCCGACGAAGTGTTGGCGGTAGACGTCTTCTAGCTCACCGATGTTGTAACTGAGCACCACATCCTTGCCCAGCGCGTAGTCTGCTGCGGCGTATTTGAAGTCGCGGTTGTCGGTGCGTGGGTATTGCCCGTTGGCGTAGGCGATACCGATGCCCTGGTAATCGGTGGAGTCCCGGTGGCGGGCGCGGTCGAGCCTGCCGGCGCGCAGGGTCAGCCCGGTGATCGAGGTGTTGGTGACCTGGGTGCCGCGGAAGTCCTGAGGGAACAGCCGGGTGGTGCTTGGCTGCAACACGCCCAGGCTCGGGTTGATGGTACCGACCAGCACTTGCGTGTCCTGGTACAGCCTCAGCTTCGCGGTGAGGGCCAGTTTGCTGTATTCGTCCTGTGACTCGCGGGCATAGCTGGGGCCACCCGGGCGGCTTTCGGCGTTACGCGGCAGTAGACCAGAGCCGCTTCGCTGCGGACTTGAGTCGAGCTTGAGGCCGTACATCAGTGCTGCATCCAGGCCCAGGCCAATGTCGCCTTCGGTGTAGCCAGACTGGAAGCGAAAGGTCAGGCCCTGGGCACTTTCTTCGACGCGGTTCTGGCCGCTGCCATCGCGGTAATCGTTCTGGAAATAGAAGGTTCTGGAGTCCACCGAGGTCTTGCTGTCATCGAGAAAAGCGGCTTGTACGCCTGACGACACGGCGAGGGTAAGTGTGGTCAGCGTCAGCAGCTGCCGGTTCAGGTTTGTTGTCATTGTTACCTGTCCTATGTGGGGGCGTTTCTATCGGCTGGCATCGCGTCAGCCCACCACAATTACCGGCGAGGACGGCCTAAAAGTCAATAGGCTATAAAAATGACCTATTGACTTTTAGGTCGTGCAGCGGTCTCATGGGATCACAGCAAGCGCCCAGGGCTTGGCTGATAGCCGTACACTGAGCGGCACGCTCGTGTGACGGCAAAACCGATAACAACAACAGGGCAACCCACAATGATCACAGCGCGCGAAAGTGCAGATGCCGTCCAGGCTTACACCGACGAACAGTTCGCCCAGCGGACGTTCGCCCGTGTGAAATGGAAGATCCTGCCACTGCTCATGATCTGCTATGTCTTGGCACTGATTGACCGCAACGTCATCGGCTTCGCCAAGCTCGGCTTCATGACTGACCTTGGTTTCGGCGAAATGGTGTACGGCATCGGCGCCGGCATTTTCTTCGTCGGCTATATCCTGTTCGAGATCCCCAGCAACCTGATGCTGCAGCGCATCGGTTTTCGCAAGACGGTGCTGCGCATCATGATCATGTGGGGTATCGCCTGTGCGGCGTTCTCCATGATGCAAAGCGAAACCATGTTCTACATCCTGCGCTTTGCGCTGGGTGTGGCCGAAGCGGGCTTCTTCCCGGGGGTGTTGCTGTTCCTCACGCTGTGGGTGCCGCGTAACCGCCGAGCCAGCGTAACGGCGATGTTCATGGCTGCGATCCCTATTTCCGGCATGATCGGCGGGCCCTTGGCGGGCGGCATCATGCAGCACCTGGACGGTTTGTTCGGCCTGAAGGGTTGGCAGATACTGTTCCTGGTCGCCGGCCTGCCGGCCTGCGTGATGGGCGTTGCCACCTACCTGTTGCTGGACAACTCGCCCAAGGAAGCCAAGTGGCTGTCCGAGCAGGAGCGCCAAGTCATTCTCGACGAGTTGGCGGCAGATGACACCAGCAATGCCAACGAACACCATTCCCTCTGGGGGGCGTTCAAGGACAAGCGCGTGTATGTGCTGGCGTTCACCGCACTCGCGGTTTTCAGTGGCGCAGTGGCGGCTGCATTCTGGGTGCCGACCATCATTCGCAAAACGGGCATCACCGACCTGTTCCATGTCGGCCTGCTGTCGGCACTGCCGTTCATGGTGGGTGTGATCGCGCAGTACCTGGTGGGCAAGCATTCGGACAAGGTCATGGAGCGCCGCTGGCATGTGGCGATCTGCTTGAGCATTTCGGCGCTTGGCTGGTTGACCCTGGCCATTCTGCAACCCAGCACCACTGTCTCGGTGATTCTGCTGATCGTCGCCACCGCATCGGTTCTGGGTGCGACCGGTCCGTTCTGGACATTGCCCGGCAGCCTGCTGACCGGCAAGGCAGCAGCGGGCAGCATCGCCCTGGTCACCACACTGGCCGGTGTCGGTAACGTGTTCATGCCGGCGCTGGTGGGTGCACTGATCGATCTGACCGGCAGCATGGCCGCATCCCAGGCCGCCTATGGCGTGCTGATGCTGACCGGCGCCGCGATGATCCTGCTGGGCACCCCGGCTGAAGCCGGCAAGCCCGTCGTTAAAGCCCACTGACGAGGAAGTGTTCCTGGGCTGTGCCCGGTGAGGACAACCGCAATCGGGCAGTTGCCTGCGGCGAAATGGTGTTGGCCATTGCCGTTGGGGTCGAGTCGATGTCCAGAGCACCGTTTGTAATGGGCAAGGCTGAGGCAGGGCGGCCGGCGCGGCTTGGCCACGATGTGCGTTGGGGTCGGCCAGGGCCTGGTGCTGGCCTTTGAACGCGTTTGACGCAACACCTCAAGCCAGGCTTGCCTGGCTTCTTACAAGAACAATGCTGAGGAGCCTGTAATGGGTACCATCTCGTCGGACTTGCTACGCCAAGTGACTGCCGAACTCTATGAGCGCTCGCTGAAGAAAATCCCTGAAGACACCAAGCGCGCGCTTGCCCAGGCGAAGGCCGTGGAGCGCAATCAGACCGCAAGCCAGACCCTGGACATCATGATCGCCAGCGCACGCGCGGCGGAAGAGGAAAACCATTTTGTCTGCTCCGACTCGGGCGTGCCGGTGTATTTCGTCAAGGTTGGCACCAAGGTCAATTTCGATGGGCCGGTGAAGCAGGCCATCACCGATGGGTTCAGCGACCTCGTCGCCACCATCCAGCCACCCATGCTGGCCCATGTGACCAACCCACTGACTCTTGAGCGTGGCTACGCGGGCAAGGACATGCCCATCACCACCTTCGAATTGATCGATGACGCTGATTACGTCGAGATCACCTGTTCACCCAAGGCCCTGGGCTCCGGGCGCTGGGCAGCACTGGAAATCTTCACCTTTCCAAGCCTCGAAGACATCGAGCGGTATGTCATGGAAGTGGTCCTCAAGGCTGGCCCTCAGCACTGTCCTCCGGTGGTGATCGGTGTCGGGATTGGCGGCACCTTCGACTACGCCGCGAAACTGGCCAAGCAAGCCATGCTGCGCCAGATCGGAACATCCAACCCCGAGCCAGTGCTGGCGGACATGGAAGAACGCTTGCGCCAAGCCGTCAATGCCACAGGGTTCGGCCCCATGGGTACCGGCGGCGATAGCACGGCCATGGCGGTGCACGTGGATTACGCGTCCGGCCATGGTTTCACGCCGGTGGCCGTGTGCTTCAACTGCTGGATCAACCGACGTCGTTCCGCCCGGATCCACCCGGACGGTCGCGTCGATTATTTCGAGTGAGGAACGCCCTATGAAGCGGCTTCAAGCGCCATTTGATGAACACGCTATCCGTTCCCTTCGTGCCGGCGACCTGGTGGTGGTTGACGGCGACGTGGTGATCACCGCCGGCCTGCCCACGCACCAGCGGTTGATGCACTGCCTGGAAAGCGGCGAGGCCCCCCCTGTCGAGTTGCGCGGCCAAGCGCTTTTTCATCTTGGGGGCTACAGCCAAGGGGAGGGCGAGCATTTCGAGATGCTCTACATCAACCCCACGACCAGCACCCGGTTCAACCCGTACATGCCAACCTTGATCGAGGGTTTCGGCCTTCGGGTGGTCGGCGGCAAAGGTGGCCTGGATGAACATAGCGTCGAGGCAATGAGGAAGGTCGGGTGCGTATACCTGTCCTTCCTGGGTGGCGGCTGCACCTTGCTGTCCCGGGCGATTCAGCGGGTTGTCGAGGTCGGCTGGCCGGAGATGGTCACGCACTATCGGCTTTCACGAATCAATGTGAACGGCCTGGGGCCGGCAGTGGTTGCCATTGATGCGCAGGGGAACAGTTTGTACGCGCAGAATGCGCAGGCAGCCGGGTCCCGCTCAGGGGAAGTGTTGGCAGGCCTGCACGCTCAGGCTCGGCAGGAGAAAAGTCAGCTTTCCTAGCATGGGCAAGAACCGCCTGGCCCCAGCAGCCTGCAGCCGGCGGTTCTGCTGGGGCAGGCGGCGCAGCGCCAAGGCGTGATCGGGCAGCGGCAGTCAACGCTAGTGGCGCAAAAGGTTATGGTATAACATAAATTAACGCGGCACTGGCCTTTGGCCTTGCCGCGCTTTTGTCTGCCATACAACAACCCATGCCCGACTCAGGACTCTCCATGCGATTCCCCCAAGCATCGTTTGCCATTTTTACGGCAATGTTCACACCTGACCTTGTCGCCGGACAGACCGGCACCTCGACCATCACGCTCGGTGACGTGAACATCACCCAGACCGCCGGCGTAGCCTTGAGCACCGAAAACGTGCTGACCTCGGTCGACGTTCTTGGCAGCGACCAGGTGCGCGACAAGAACGTGATGAACAGCTGGCAGCTGTTGGGGCAGATGCCAGGCATCCAGTTGACCGAAACCGGCCAAGGTGCAGAGTCTGGCAAGGTCAGTTTCCGTGCGTTCAACGGCGAGGGCTACATCAACGGCATCAAGACGTTGATCGATGGCGTGCCAAGCAACGTCAACAGCGGCAACCAGCGCTTCATCGACATGATTTTCCCGTTGGACATCGAATACATCGAGGTGGTGCGCGGTACCAACGACCCGCGTTATGGGCTGCACAATATCGGTGGCAACATCAACTTTGCCACACGCCAGGGCGGCAACTATGTCGATAGCCGGGTGACCTACGGCAGCTTCGATACCCGTGAAGTGCAGTTGGCAGTCGGCCACGAGGAGGGCAACTTCGTCCAGAACTACATGCTCGCCAAGCAGGACAGCAACGGCTACCGCGACCACAGCAACTCGAACAAATATGCGTTGGGCGGCAAATGGTTTGTCAACAACGATGACCAGACCTTCCGTGTCGGGCTGATTGCCCGGCTTTATCATCACCAAGCCCAGGAGCCGGGCTTCCTCACCCGTGACCAGCTGCACGCCAGCCGCACCCAGTCACCTGCCAAGAACGGCAATGATGGTGACGACCGCGACATGAAGCAGGTGAGTTTGCACAGTGACTGGCAGCTGGCCGATGACCTTGGCTTGAGCAGCAAGCTGTACTACAACAGCTACAACGATGACCGCACTGTCACTTTCACCGATTACCGGCCTGGCAACGCACCTCGCCAGCGACGCCAGTGGGACGAGCAGCAGCGCGGCATGCTCAGCAACCTGACCTGGCGCGCCAACGAGTTGCTGACGCTCGATGGCGGCATCAACTACGAAGAGCAGGACAACCTGTACCGTCGCCTGCGCTACAACTACGGTGTGCCAACCGACTTCGACGCGCCGCCGGCGCGCGTGCAAAATGACGACGCTTACACCCTGCGCAATATTGGCGGGTACGTGCAGGCGGTCATTCAGCCTACCGATGCGCTGAAGATCATCCCGGCCATGCGGGTGGATAAATTCTCCGGCAACACCGAGGTGCTCGGCGGCGCCAAGGCATCCCTGCAGGACTATGGCTGGATCCGCCAACCGAAACTCAGCGTGATCTACAGCCTCACCCCCGAAATCGACGTTTACGCCAATTGGGGGCGCACCTTCCAGGTGCTCACCGGATCGGCGGAACCGGCTTACCTGCTGCCCGGGCAAGCCTCGTACGACCCGTCCATCAACACGGGCAAGGAGGTTGGGGTGAAATTCCAGCCGTTCCCGGGTGCCCAGGCGCGGCTTGCGCTGTGGCAGCAGGATGCGACCGATGAAGTCGCGAACATGCCCAGCACCGGTACCACGGTGGGGCTCGGCGAAACCCGCCGCCGTGGCGTGGACATGCAGATCAGCGCACAGCTGGATGAACAGTGGACGGTCTGGGCGTCCCACGCGGTTCAGGAGGCGAAAGTGGTCAAGGGCCTGGCTGCCAACGGCCAGTCGCTGTCAGGAAAAGAAGTGTTTTCCACCCCTCGCTACATCAGCAATGTGGGCGTCGAGTACCGCTACAATGACGATTGGAAGTTCGGCGCGCAGGGGCGGGCACAGGGTAGCTACTACATCGATGAGCTCAACGAGCAGGGCAAGTACGGTGGCTTCGTGGTCGTGGATGCCAGCGTGAGTTACCGGATCACCCCGTCCACCAGCGTGGATCTGCAGGTGAAGAACTTGCTGGGCCGCGAATATGAATATGTCTGGTACGACAACTTCTTCTGGGGCGGCAACGACCAGCCCATGTTCTCGCCCGCCCCAGGCCGTTCGGCATTCGTGTCGTTGAACATGAGCCTGTAACA
>NZ_JBICMS010000027.1:0-101449 GCF_043106615.1 Pseudomonas sp. CJQ_9
CCCCAATCAGCGAGGCAACTCGATCCTCGAGCTCTCCCCCGGCACTACCGGCCAATCCCCCGCAGCCCATCTGGCCCTGGCCTGCTCGATCAGCGCCGGGTCACTGGCGACAAAGTTCCAGTTCATCCGCCGCGGCCCATCCAGCGGCGCGCCGCCAATCAGTACCAGCTGGCATTCACCTTGCGCATACAGCGTCACCTCTTCGCCCTCCGGCAGCACCACCAGGCTGCACGGCGCCACATCCTCGCCGTTTATCTGCAGTTCGCCCTGCAACAGGTACAGCGCCCGCTGCACATGCTCGTTCGGCACCTGCAAGGTAGCCGCCGTTTGCATCTGCACCTGTGCATAGAGGGTAGGGGACAGCACCGGCACCGGTGACGCCAGGCAGAACCCGGTGCCGGCAATCATGCAGATGCGCACCCCCAGGCTGTCGCTGACCGGCAGGCTGGCCGCAGGATGATGGCTGTAGCTCGGCGCGCCTTGTTCATGCTCACGTGGCGAGGCCAGCCAAACCTGCAAGCCGTGCAGGCTGGACCCATTGGCCAAGGCGTCTGCCGGGGTGCGCTCGACGTGCGCCACGCCGCGACCGGCCGTCATCCAGCTGACGTCGCCGGGCAGCACCAACTGGTCTGAGCCCAGGCTGTCCTTGTGTTGGATCGCCCCTTCGAACAGAAAAGTCAGGGTTGAAAGGCCGATGTGCGGATGTTGGCGGATGTCCATGCCGCGCCCGGGTGCGTAGGCGGTTTTCAGCATGTGATCGAAGAATACGAACGGGCCGACACTGCGGCACTGCGCCGCTGGCAGCGGGCGTAGGATCGGCTGGCCCTCGACCGATTCTGCACGGGGGCGAATGATCAGCGTGCTGCTCATGGGAAGGGCTCCAGGCAAGGTGGCAGTGCCCAAGCATAACGGTTTGCCTGCTGGGCCTGAACCGTCTTCTGCACCGGCCGGTCTACCCTGTCTGATACCAGGAGAATGGAGCTGCCCATGAATGCCAAAGCGCTGGCCTGCGCGTTATTGTCCGCTTGCTTGTGCCAAGCGGTACAGGCGCGTGACTACCGCTACAGTGACGCCCACCTGCACTACGTGGATTTCTTCCAGGAAAGCGAAGGGATGCCAGCATTGCTCAAGGCGATGGATGCGGCAGGCGTTGACCAGTCGATGATTTCCGGCATTCCGGTGGCCAAGAAGTGGCACGAAGACGAGCCCAAGCGCCCGCGTTACTATGCCGGTGATGATGCCGATGCTTACTGGTACAGCGCCACCGACATCTATGTGGCCGCCGCGCTCCAGCAGTTGCCACCGCAGCAGCGTAAACGCTTCCACCCGTTCCTGAGCGGGTTCAATCCGGTGGACAAGAATGCCGTCAGCCATATCGAGCGTATGCTCGAGCTGTACCCGGGGCTATGGCAGGGCATCGGGGAGGTGTTCACCCGCCACGATGACTTGACCGCGCTGACCAGTGGCGAAACGCCGCGCGCCAACAACGAAGCCATGACCCGGATCTATCACCTGGCCGCCGAGCGCGACCTGCCAGTGCTGCTGCACTCCAACATCACCTCCAAGCGCGAGCGCAACCCGCTGTACCTGGCAGAGATCGAAGAGCCGCTACGCAATCACCCGCACACCCGGTTCATCTGGGCCCATGCTGGCAGCAGCATGGAGATACACCGGCATCAGACGCAAATGGACTTTTTACTGCCAGTGCTGACGCGGTTGCTGGAGAGCTACCCAAACCTGTATGTCGATTTGTCGTGGAGTGTACTGCAGCCGTATCTGCTGGATGACAAGGGTGTGCCACGCAAGGAATGGCTGGCGTTGGTCGAGAAGTACCCGGAGCGGTTCATGCTGGGATCGGATGTGGTGGGGCAGTTTGGCAGCCTGGGCGAGCAGATGCACGGGTTCAAGCCGTTTCTGGATGCGTTGCCGGAGGTGGTGGCGAACAAGGTAGCCAAGGAGAACTTCCTGGCTGTGTTGCCCAAGCAGAAGTAACGGTTTACCAGTACTGACCTATCGCAGGCAAGCCAGCTCCCACAGGGTTGCGCAGGTTCCGAACCTTGCGCAGTACCTGTGGGAGCTGGCTTGCCTGCGATAGGGCCAGTACAGGCCACACAAAAGAAAACGCCCCGAACCAGTCGGGGCGTTTTGATTACTGCTTGAGCGCCTTACTTGCCTTCCCAGCGCTTGAGCACCAGGGTGGCGTTGGTGCCGCCGAAGCCGAAGCTGTTGCTCATGACCGTGTCGATCTTGGCGTTTTCTTCGGTTTTGCGCAGGATCGGCAGGTCGGCCACTTCCGGGTCCAGCTCGTCGATGTTGGCAGAGCCGGCGATGAAGTTGTTTTCCATCATCAGCAGGCAGTAGATCGCCTCGTGCACGCCCGCGGCGCCCAGCGAGTGGCCCGACAGGCTCTTGGTCGAACTGATTTTCGGCGCCTTGTCCTTGAATACCTCGCGAACGCCTTTCATCTCGGCAACGTCACCGACCGGGGTCGAGGTGCCGTGGGTGTTCAGGTAATCGATCGGGGTGTCAACGGTGGACAGCGCCTGCTGCATGCAGCGGATAGCGCCTTCGCCGCTCGGGGCAACCATGTCGTAACCGTCGGAGGTCGCACCGTAACCAACGATTTCGGCGTAGATCTTGGCGCCACGGGCCAGGGCGTGTTCCAGCTCCTCGACCACCACCATGCCGCCGCCGCCAGCGATGACGAAGCCATCACGGTCTGCGTCGTAGGCACGCGAGGCCAGTTCCGGGGTTTCGTTGCGCTTGGTCGACAGCGCGCCCATGGCATCGAACAGGAACGACTGGCTCCAATGCTCTTCTTCACCGCCGCCGGCAAAAACGATGTCCTGCTTGCCCCACTGGATCTGCTCCAGTGCGGTACCGATGCAGTGAGCCGAGGTGGCGCAAGCCGACGAGATCGAGTAGTTGATGCCCTTGATCTTGAACGGCGTAGCCAGGCATGCCGAAACGGTGCTGCCCATGGTGCGCGTGACACGGTATGGGCCGACACGCTTGACGCCTTTCTCGCGCAGGGTGTCCAGCGCTTCCATCTGGTTCAGGGTCGACGCGCCGCCGGAGCCAGCCACCAGGCCGGTACGCGGGTTGGACACCTGCTCTTCGGTCAGGCCGGAATCCTTGATCGCGTCCTGCATCGCCAGGTAGGCGTAGGCAGCCGCGTGGCCAACGAAGCGGTAGACCTTGCGGTCGATCAGTTCTTCGAGGTTGAGGTCGATGGACCCGGAAACCTGGCTACGCAGCCCCATTTCCTTGTATTCCGGGTTGAAACGGATACCCGGACGGCTGTTGCGCAGGTTTTCGGTGACGGTAGCTTTGTCATTGCCCAGGCACGAAACGATGCCCAGACCAGTGATAACGACGCGGCGCATGCGAATAACCCTTAGAAATTGTCAGTGGAGGTGAACACGCCGACCCGCAGGCCTTCGGCGGTGTAGATCTCGCGGCCGTCAACGCTGACCGAGCCATCGGCGATGGCCATGTTCAGCTTGCCCTTCAGGACGCGCTTGATGTGGATGTTGTAGGTGACTTTCTTGGCGGTAGGCAAAACCTGGCCGAAGAACTTCACTTCGCCCGAACCCAGGGCGCGGCCGCGGCCTGGCAGGCCCTGCCAGCCGAGGAAGAAACCGACCAGCTGCCACATGGCGTCGAGGCCCAGGCAGCCCGGCATGACCGGGTCGCCTTCGAAATGGCAGGCGAAGAACCACAGGTCCGGGGTGATATCCAGCTCGGCGACCAACTCACCTTTGCCGTACTTGCCGCCTTCTTCGCTGATGTGGGTGATGCGATCGACCATCAGCATGTTCGGCGCGGGCAGTTGCGCATTACCTGGGCCGAACAGCTCACCGCGACTGCAGCGCAGCAGGTCTTCCCGAGTAAAGGCGTGTTGTTTGGTCATGCGAGCTCCTCAATAACCCCCTGTGGCAGGGGATGAATCTTCCCGACCGACCCAAATAACCAACGGCTTCGGGGCGGTAGCCTACAGGTAGACTATTGCGTTGTGGTGAAAGTCACAGCGCACCTGGTGAAAGAAGTACAGGTGTGCACTGAAACGTCTATTTTCAGGGCCGATGAAGGTCCTGTCCAGTGTTTAAGACTGCCGCACTTTAGCATTTATCGCCAGTCGCGGTTGTCTGGCCGGGTAACCAGCGTTGCAGCACCCGCTGCAGTTCGCTGCGGCGCAAGGGTTTGCTCAGGTAGTCATCCATGCCGGCGGCCATGCATCGCTCGCGGTCGCCGTCGAGCGCGTTGGCGGTCAGGGCGATGATCGGCAGGCCTGTGCCATTGCCCAGTTGGCGAATGCGGCGGGTGGCTTCATAGCCGTCCATGTGCGGCAACCGGCAGTCCATCAGCACCGCGGCAAAGCGCTGGCGGCCCACCAGGTCGACCGCCTCGAGGCCGTCTGCAGCGGTGCACACCGTCAGCCCCAGGCTGCGCAGCATGGCTTCTATGACACTCTGGTTGACCGGATTATCCTCGACCAACAGCACCTTTTCCTGCTCGGCAGCCGCCGGTAGCGCGTCGATTGGGTGCGGCAGTGGCGCCGGCGCCTGGCTGGCCAGGGCCAAGGGCATCTCCAGGGTGAACGTTGAACCCAAGCCCACGTGGCTCTCGCCGCGCAGCTTGCCACCCATGCGCTCGGCCAAGGTACGGGCGATCGACAACCCCAGCCCGGTGCCGCCATAGCGGCGGGAAATCGAACTGTCCGCTTGCTGGAACGCGACGAACATCATTTCCAGGCGGTCGCTATCGATACCGATGCCGGTATCACGCACGCTGCAGGTCAGCCAGATCAACTGCCGGTCGACCACTTGCCAGCGAGCCTCGACCTGCACCTGGCCGCGTTCGGTGAACTTCAGCGCGTTGCCCACCAGGTTCAGCAGGATCTGGCGGATGCGCGTAGGGTCGCCGTTCACCTGCAACTGGCCGATGTCGGCCGGCAGTTGCAGGTGCAGCCCAAGGCCGCGTTGCTGGGCGCTGTGCTGGAAGGACTGGACGCTGCTGGTGATCAGCTCGCCGAGGTTGAAGTCGATATGCTCCAGTTGCAGCGCGGCGCGTTCGATGCGCGAGAAGTCCAGAATATCGTTGATGACTTTCAGCAGGTGCCCGGTGGACTCGCTGGCCACGGCGGTGTAATCGGCCTGTTCGGTGCTGAGCGGGGTGGTTTCCAGCAACTGCAGCATGCCCATCACGCCGTTCATCGGGGTGCGCAGCTCGTGGCTCATCATGGCCAGGAAATCGGACTTGGCGCGGTTAGCCTGTTCAGCCTCTTCACGGGCCTGGATCAGCTCGGCGATGGTTTGTTGCTGTTCAGCGCTGGCCTGCTCCAGGGCGCTGGCCAGGTTGTTGATGTGGCGCGCCAGGTGGCCCAGCTCGCTGTCGTCTACCACCGGCAAGGGGGTGTTGTACTTGCCTTGCTGGATGGCCTTGACCGCGTGGCCCATGTCGCTGATCGGCTTGGCCAGGCTCAGGGCCAGGCGGCGAGCCAGCAAGAAGGTGAACAGCAGGGCGAACAACGCCAGAATGCCGGCCTTGATCACGATTTCCTGCTGGCGCTGGCTGAACGCATCATCGGACATGCCGACGATCACCCGGCCCAGGTAGTCGTCCCCGATGGCCGGGGTGTTGGCTTTGCCCTGTTGCAGGAAATCGTTGTCCAGGCGTATCTGCTGCAGGCGGATGGGCGCCTGGAACACTTCGACCTGCTGCGCGCGGTTGGCGCTTTCGTCGGACTGCTCCACGTAGACCAGGATGTGGTTGCGGCTGTCCTGTACCTCCAGGAAGCGGACGTGCGGGATGCTGAGGGTGGCCCGCATGAGCCCCTCAAGCACTTCGTTGTTACCGGAAATCACCCCGTACTCCGACGCCGGTGCCAGCTGGTTGGCGATCAATTGCCCGGTGTGGTTGAGTTCCTGGCGCAGGTCCTGGATACGGACGAAGGTAAAGAAGCTGATCAGCAGCAAGGTCAGCAGCAGCGCAGGGCCAAGGCTGATGATCTGGGTGCGGGTGTGAATGTCCCAACTCAGGCGTTTGCTCATGGGGTGGGTTCTCCTTCGGCCAGTACCTGGGCGGCGGCGTTCGGATCGATCGGTTCAAGGCCCAGGGCCCGGGCCACCTGCTGGTTGCCGCTGACGCTGTAGCGCTTGGGGTAGAGGCTGCGTGGCCAGCGTGCCGGGGGCTGGTCGAGCAATTGGTCGAGTTCCGCCAGCCAGTCGTCCTGGTCGCTGTAGCTGCTGGCCAGTGCGCCGGCGCGGACAAAACCTGCGTTGGGGCCGATCAGCGCCATCTGCCGGCCATAGCTGCTCAGCAGCAGGTTTTTCGCCGTCTTGGAGTTGTACAGGTCAGGGTCGTCCAGCCCCAGCAGGACATCGCTGTTGCCCAACAGATGCTGCAATGGCCGGTTGTCGCGCGGGTCGGACCAGTCCTGGGCCACGATCTCCAGGCCCAGCGGACCCGCTGCATGGCGCAGCTCCTCGAGCAGAAACCCGCTGTGCTGGCCGTACAGCACGCCAATACGCCGTGCCTGGGGCAGCAAGTAACGCGCCAGGCGCAACTGACGGGCCGGTGGCGCGTCATTCCACAGGAAGGTGAGAAACGCCGGGCGCGACTTTCCCAGGCGCTGCTCAGCCTGAACACGGCTGACGCGCATGGCCAGGGCCGGTGGCCCGGCGGTTTCGCTCAGGCGCCATTCGAGAGCAGCGTTGTCGAGCAGGATCAGACGCTGGTCGGCCTTGAGTTTGCCCGGGGATGGCAAGTCGGCGGTGGTCTGGAAGTGCACATGATCGTGGGGCCGACGGTTTTCCAGTGCCGCCACGAAGCTGCGGATGCCGGGCTGGTCCTCGGCACCGATCAGCAGGATCTCGCTGGCCGACAGTGGCCCCAGCGGCCACAGGCAGAGTACCAGCAGGCGCAGCAGCAGACTCATCAGAACTCCAGCTCCGCGCTGACGCTCAGGCGGTGGCGGCTGTCATAGCGGTTCTGGGCTGCCGTGGTCGGCTCATCGTCCAGGCGCTGTTGCCACAACGCCGCCAGCTCCAGGTTGCTGCCATATACCCGGAAACGCTTGGCCAGGCGCAGGTCCAGGCGCTCGTAGCGGTACTCGTTGAGGGCATCGTCGCCGTAGTAGAACAGCGCGCTCGACCAACCTGCACCCCAGTCGCGCATCCACCCGGCCGAACCGCTGTTGCGGGCGCTGAGGCGGCGATCGTCGGGGTTGCTGGCCCAGGCATCGACATAGGCGTAGGTCAGGCGCAGGCGGTCGCGCAGGGTAGGGCGCCAGTCCAGTTGTGCCTCGCTGCCGCTGAAGCGGGCCTTGTTGGCGTTGCTGGCGATGTACTGGTTGTTGCGCAGCGGCTCGCTGATCATGCCGGTGATCTCGTCGTAGAACAGCTTCACGTCCATGCTCAGGTCGATGTCGCTGAAATAGCCGTTGTAGCCCAGTTCGCGCGAGCGCATGCGCTCTTGCTCGAGGTTGCCGGGGCCGCGGGTCTTGACGAAGTATTCGCCGTTTTGCAGGCCAAATGCATTGGGCGTCAGGTTCTTGACCGTGTAGCTCCAGTTGACGTTGTTCTCGAACATGTCGGGCGAGCGTACGGCCTCGGAATACACCGCGCGCAGGCCATGGCGCGGGGTGATCAGGTAGTTGACCGCCACCCGCGGGGTCAGCGAGTTGCCGGACAGCTGCGAGTCCTCGAACATGGCGCCGCCCTGCAGGATCCAGTGCTCGTCGGCGCGCCATTCCAGTTGGCCGAACAGCCGCCAGGTCTGGTCGTCGACGCTGCCGTTGAAGTAGGTCTGCGAATCGGCACGGTCATAGCGGTAGTTCATGCCGCTGAGCAGGCGCAGGCTGTCGGTCAGGCTCAGGGTGTCCTGGATTTCCAGGTCATAGCGGGTTTCGCGGGTACTCTGGTCAACATCGCCGCATACCTGTTGCTTGCCACCGTTCTGCCATTGTTCCTGCACTTTCTGCAAAAGCCCTTTCAGGGCCGGGTCGTTCGTGGCCAGCGGGGCACCTGTGGCGATGCCGCGCGCCACCCTTTCGGCGAAGTCCGGGTTCAGTTGCCAGAGCTGGGTCAGCTCGGGGCTGAATGACTGCACCGCATCACAGGCGCGCCACACTTGCTGGCGGTCAAAATGTTGCGCCGAGCCCTGAACATACAGGCTGTGTTCAGCGCTGAATTCCTTGCTCCAGCGCAGCGAGCCGGCGTAGTCCTTGGCGTTGACATCGGCGTTGTTGCCGGCTTCGTACTGCTGGAAAACCGGCTGGTAAGTGTAGGGCCGCTGATTGCTGCCTTCCTTGGCCGCAAGTTGCCATTCCAGGGTCTGGTCGGTGGCCAGGGTGTGACCGGCGCTGAGGTTGAAGCGGTTCAAGCGGCGGCTGTCGCGGTAGTCCTGGCCGAACTGGTTCTCGTCGAAGCCGTCGTCACGCTGGCCCGATACCGACAGGCGCATGTCGCCGCCCTCCCAGCCGAAGCCGTGGCTGAGGTAATAATCGTTGATGCCGTCCTGGCCGCGGGTCAGTTTCATCCGCGTGCCATGGCTGTCGGCCGGGTTGCGGGTCAGGATGTTGACCACGGCCATCAGCGCGTTGGCGCCATAGCTGACCGTGTTCGGGCCACGGAACACCTCGATACGCTCGATATCCTCCATGGCCAGGGGAATGTCGCTCCAGTCCACCGTGGCCAGGCCGGCGCGGTACACCGAGCGGCCATCGATCAGCACCTGCATGCGCCGCGCGTCGTTGGCGTTGCTGCCATGGTAGTTGACCGTGGGCTGGTTGCCGGCGCCGTAGCCGATCATCATACCCGGCACCAGGCGCAGCAGCTCGGGGAT
Organism: Pseudomonas sp. CJQ_9; assembly: GCF_043106615.1. Taxonomy (NCBI): domain Bacteria; kingdom Pseudomonadati; phylum Pseudomonadota; class Gammaproteobacteria; order Pseudomonadales; family Pseudomonadaceae; genus Pseudomonas; species Pseudomonas sp. CJQ_9. The sequence goes on from NZ_JBICMS010000027.1 coordinate 8,848, forward strand.
GTCACGGGCACCGCTGGCACGGATCAGCTCGCTATCGATGACGGTCATGCTGCCCGGCACCGCTGCCGGCGACTGTTTCAGGCGCGTGGCGGTCAGAACCTGGGGCAGGTCGGTGTTGTCGATGAACAGATCCTCGGCCACGGCCGGGCTACCGAGCAGGGCGGTCAATATGAGCAGACGCGGGAAAGGGGGCGTGCCAGGGAACACAGAGCAGCCTTGTCTCAGGATGGAAACAGGCATGGTAACCGACCTTGGCGCAATTGCCAGTGACCCGCCTCAAGCTTCTGGCTGCCAGCACACCGTGCCAGGCTTTTCTCGCTGCCGGTAGCTCGAAGCTTGCAGCTTGGCTTTATAATGCGCCGGTCGCCACTTAATTTATGGCTTTAACGGATTGAATATGACTGAACAGCAACCTGTTGCAGTTCTGGGCGGCGGCAGCTTCGGCACCGCCGTGGCGAACCTGCTGGCGGAAAACGGTGTGCCGGTGCGCCAATGGATGCGCGACCCGGCCCAGGCCGAGGCCATGCGTGTCAATCGTGAAAACCCGCGCTACCTCAAGGGCATTCGCCTGCACGACGGGGTGGAACCGGTCAATGACCTGCTGGCCACCTTGCAAGCCAGCGAGCTGGTGTTCGTGGCCCTGCCATCCAGCGCACTGCGCAGCGTACTGGCGCCGCATGCCGAGTTGTTGCGCGGCAAGGGCCTGGTCAGCCTGACCAAGGGCATCGAGGCGCAGAGCTTCAAGCTGATGAGCCAGATCCTCGAAGAGATCGCCCCCCAGGCACGCATCGGCGTGTTGTCCGGGCCCAACCTGGCCCGCGAAATTGCCGAGCACGCATTGACTGCCACGGTAGTGGCCAGCGAACACGAAGCGCTGTGCCAGCAGGTGCAAGCGGTGCTGCACGGGCGCACCTTCCGCGTTTACGCCAGTGCCGACCGTTTTGGCGTGGAGCTGGGCGGGGCGCTGAAGAACGTTTACGCGATCATCGCCGGCATGGCCGTGGCCCTGGGCATGGGCGAAAACACCAAGAGCATGCTGATTACCCGTGCCCTGGCCGAAATGACCCGCTTTGCCGTCAGCCTGGGCGCCAACCCCATGACCTTCCTGGGCCTGGCCGGGGTCGGTGACCTGATCGTCACCTGTTCGTCCCCCAAAAGCCGCAACTACCAGGTGGGTTTCGCACTGGGGCAGGGCCAGAGCCTGGAGGAGGCCGTTACCCGCCTGGGCGAAGTGGCCGAAGGCGTCAACACGCTCAAGGTGCTCAAGGCCAAGGCCCAGGAGGTGCAGGTGTACATGCCGCTGGTGGCGGGCCTGCATGCCATTCTGTTCGAGGGCCGCACGCTGAACCAGGTCATCGAGCACCTGATGCGTGCCGAGCCCAAGACCGACGTCGATTTCATTTCCATCAGCGGCTTCAACTGAGCCGAACAGAGCAAGGAGCGGTACATGAACGATACCCCGGAGCGCGCCCAGCGCGAGTCGATCATCCTGCGGGTGCTGTGGATGCTGGTGTTCCTGGTGGTTTGGCAACTGGCTGAATTGCTGCTGGGAGGCCTGGTGCTGGTGCAACTGGTCTACCGCCTGGTGTATGGCGCCCCCAGCGCCAGCCTGATGAATTTCGGCGACAGCCTGAGCCAGTACCTGGCACAGATCGGCCGTTTCGGCACTTTCCATACCGACCAGAAACCCTGGCCGTTCGCCGATTGGCCAGCAGCGCGTGCGCCGGAAGGCGAGGCGCCGCACGCCGTAGCCCCGGCACCGCACCCTGTGCGGGACGAGGAGCCCAAGCTGTGAAACTGTGGGTACTGCGCCACGGCGAGGCCGAACCGCGGGCCAAAAGCGATGCCGAACGGCGCCTGACTGCGCATGGTCGCGAGCAGGTGGTGCGCAGCGCTGCCCACCTGCTGGGGCAGCCATTGCAGGCGATCATCGCCAGCCCTTATGTGCGGGCCCAGCAGACTGCGGCGCTGGTGCACGAGACCCTGGGGTTTGCCAAGCCGCTGCGCACCGTGCCCTGGCTCACGCCAGACGGCGATGTGCAGCAGGTCATCGGCGAAATCGAGCGGCTGGGGCTGGAGCATGTGCTGCTGGTCAGCCATCAGCCGCTGGTGGGCAACCTGGTCGGGCTGTTGCAGCATGGCCACCTGCAACAGCAAGCGGCCATGAGCACGGCCAGCCTGGCCGAGCTGGAAGGGGAGTGGCCCCTGGCCGGGCTGATGGCCCTGAAGGCGCTCAACGCCCCTGCCTGAGCTAGCGGGGGCCCAGGGCCCCCGCACACCGCGATGGCAACTGACATTTTTGCCAGTTGTCGCGCGTGTCGACTGCTTGATAGCGTTGCCCGAAAATCAGCAGTCAGGGAGCGATGCATGAGCGGTGCGATGTGGGAGCTGCTGTGCTCCCTGGACCTGCAACCCACCATAGACCAGGTTGACCAAGGCGTTTCGCTGGACTTCGCCCAGTACAGCCTGCTGCGCGAGGCTGCCGACGCCAAGTTCTACCAGCTGATGCGCAAGGTCGAGGGTTATACGGCGCCGGGGCCGATCGCCCAGCAACCGAGCGAGCACGACCTGCAGAACCTCCAGGATGCCTGCCTGCGGGTCTCTCATCTGCTGCAATCCAGCTGCCTGGCACTGCGCCGCCTGCAACTGGATTACCAGGACCAGCGCCTGGCCCGTGAAGCGCTGCAGAGCCAACTGGCCTACATGCAGGCCTGCCTTCGCCGTTCACTGGAGAGTTTCGACCACGCTTCATGGCCTGATAGCCGCCGCTGATGACCTTTCCGGGCATTGCCGAACCGGCTCGCCATGCCGACAATGGGCCATCATTCCCGTCCGGATCAGGCGCCATGTCGCAACAGATCTTTTTCGCCCATGCCAACGGTTTTCCCTCGGCCACCTACGGCAAGCTGTTCGCCGCGTTGGCGCCGGACTATCAGGTCCGGCATCTGGCTCAGCACGGCCACGACCCGCGCTTTCCGGTGGATGACAATTGGCAGAGCCTGGTCGATGAGTTGCTGCACCACCTGGCGCAGCAGGATCAGCCGGTGTGGGGCGTAGGCCATTCGCTGGGTGGGGTTTTGCACCTGCACGCGGCGTTGCGCTGCCCCGAGTACTACCGTGGGGTGGTCATGCTCGACTCGCCGGTGCTGACCCGTGCAGATCAATGGCTGCTGCGCACCGCCAAGCGCTTCGGCTTCATCGACCGCATCACCCCGGCGGGGCGCACCTTGGGGCGCCGTCATCTTTTCACGGACCGCGACAGTGCCCGTGAGTACTTCGCCGGCAAGTCCCTGTTTCGCCAGTTCGACCCCGACTGCCTGGACGCTTACATAGAGCATGGCCTGCAGGCGATGGAGCAGGGCCTGCAGCTGCGCTTCGACCCGGCCACCGAGATCAGCATCTACCGCAGTATCCCGCACACCAGCCCCGCCCCGGCGCGACAGTTGCGGGTACCGCTGGCCATGGTGCGGGGTGACCGCAGCAAGGTCATCCGGCGCCACCATGCCCTGGCGGTGCGTGGCATGCCGCTAGGGGAGTACCACAGTGTGCCAGGGGGGCACATGTTCCCGTTGGAGCGGCCTGCCGATACCGCCAGCCTGCTCAAGGGCCTGTTCGACCGCTGGGGCCAGGCATGAGCGCGCATGTCGAGGAAGTTCGCCTGAGTTTGGGCCACATCGAACTGGCCGCGCATCTGTTCGGGCCTGTGGACGGCCTGCCGGTGATCGCCCTGCATGGCTGGCTGGACAACGCCAACAGCTTCGCCCGCCTGGCGCCGCTGTTGCGCGGCTTGCGCATCGTTGCCCTGGACCTGGCCGGGCATGGCTATTCGGAGCACCGCCCGCCAGGGGCCAGCTATGCCCTGGCCGACTACGCCCACGATGTACTGCGGGTTGCCGAGCAACTGGGCTGGCAGCGTTTCGCCCTGCTCGGCCATTCGCTCGGCGCCATCATTGCGGTGCAATTGGCCGGTGCGTTGCCGGAGCGGGTCAGCCACCTGGCCTTGATCGACGGCGTTATCCCACCCACCGGCGCCGAGCAGGATGCCGGTGAGCGCCTGGGCATGGCGTTGTTGGCGCAGCTGCGCCTGGATGACAAGCGCAAATCGGTGTACACCACCCTCGAGCAAGGTGTGCAGGCGCGCATGAAGGGCATGGTCGCGGTAAGCCGGGAAGCGGCCGAACTGCTGGCGCAGCGCGGGCTGATGCCGGTGCCCGGGGGCTACAGCTGGCGCAGCGACAGCCGCCTGACCTTGCCTTCTCCGTTGCGCCTGAGCGAAGCCCAGGCCATGGCCTACGTGCGCCGGGTGAATTGCCCGGCGCAACTGGTGATTGCCGCCGACGGGATGCTGGTGCGCCACACCGCATTGCTGGAGCAGCTACCCTTTGAGCAACTGACACTGCCGGGTGGTCACCACCTGCACTTGAACGATGAGCAGGGCGCGGCCCTTGTCGCAGACTGTTTCAATCGCTTCTTTGGCTTTGCTTGACTTGCACCGGACAAGTGTCGAGGCTTGGCGGGTTGAAAGGGAGACAACCATGCAATTGCCAGACAACCTGGAGCTTCACCTCGGCGCACGGCGCCGCCAGGGTCGCCGATGAGCGCGCCCCTGTCCATCCGCACCGTTGCCGCTGCCTGCCTGGCATTTGCCAGCCCCCTGCTATGGGCTGGCAGCCTGCCGGTGCCTGCAGACGCCAAAGTGGTCGACCAGCGCCCGGCCGTGGAGCAGGAGCGCGTCTACCCGCTGGGCCCATTGCGCAAAATCAGCGGCCGCCTGCGGGTTGACGACAAGGTCGAAAGCCGTGGCCAGGTCAGCTCGGTCACCTACGAGCTGCCGGTCGAACGCACCGCCCGCGAAGCCTTTACCAGCGCCCGCGAAGCGCTGCAGCGCGACGGTGGCTACCCGCTGTTCTGGTGCCAGGGCCGCGATTGCGGCGAGGCCAGCCTGTGGGCCAACGAGGTGTTTGCCAATGCCCGCCTCAACGGGGGCGACGAACAACAGGCGTTCATTCTGCTGCGCCGTTCGGCGGAACAGGCCGACACCCTGGTTGCGCTGTACAGCGTCACCCGTGGCAACCGCCGCGCCTATTTGCATGTGGAAGAGTTCGTCGCCGGCAGCCCGTTGGGCGACTTGCTGCCCACGGCGGCCACGGTGCTGCGTGAAATGCGCGATACCGGCAAGCTCGACTACCCGGACCTGGCGGCACCCCAGGCTGCCTGGGCGAACCTGCTGGCACGCAGCCTGAACCTCGATAGCACCTTGCGCGTCAGCCTCAGCGGCGTTCAGGCTGAAGCCTGGCGCGAGGCGCTGATCAAGGCCGGGGTGCGCAACGGGCGCCTTGAAGTGGGCACTGCGCCCACCACTGGCTTGCACCTTGAACTGATTCGTTGAGCGGGTGCTGCGATGGTCAACAATGATCGCCTGCTGGTCCAGATTCTGCTGCTGGCGTTGCTGGGGGCGGGCCTTTGGGTGATGGCGCCGTTCATATCGGCATTGCTGTGGGGGGCTATCCTGGCCTTTGCCAGCTGGCCGTTGATGCGCCTGCTCACGCGGGTATTGGGGGGGCGCGAAACCCTGGCGGCCAGCCTGCTGACCATGGCCTGGATCCTGATCGTGGCGTTACCGCTGGTGTGGCTGGGTTTCAACCTGGCCGACCACATCCGTGATGCCACCGCGTTCGTGCGTGACGTGCAGGTCGACGGCCTGCCAGATGCCCCGGCCTGGCTGGGGGGGCTGCCGTTCGTGGGCGAGCGCCTGGTCAGCTGGTGGCAGTCGCTGGACCAGCAGGGGGCAGCCTTGCTGGCCTCGGTCAAACCGCACCTGGGGCAGGTTGGCAACTGGTTGCTGGCGCGCAGCGCGCAAATCGGCAGCGGCGTGCTGGAACTCACACTCAGCCTGGTGTTCGTGTTCTTTTTCTACCGTGACGGGCCGCGCTTGTCGGCGTTCGTGCTGCGCTTGCTGCACCGCTTGATGGGCGACCGTGCCGCATATTACCTGGAGCTGGTGGCCGCCACCGTCCAGCGGGTGGTCAACGGGGTGATTGGTACCGCAGCGGCCCAAGCGCTGTTGGCGTTGATCGGCTTCCTGATCGCCGGCGTGCCGGGGGCCATTGTGCTCGGCCTGGTGACCTTCATGCTCAGCCTGATTCCCATGGGGCCGCCACTTGCCTGGATTCCGGCCACCGCCTGGCTGGTGTGGAAGGGCGAGTACGGCATGGCGGTGTTCCTCGGTATCTGGGGCACGTTCGTCATCAGTGGCGTGGACAACGTGCTCAAGCCCTACCTGATCAGCCGGGGCGGCAACCTGCCGCTGGTCATCGTATTGCTGGGCGTGTTCGGCGGCCTGCTGGCGTTCGGCTTCATTGGCCTGTTCATCGGGCCTACCTTGCTGGCGGTCGGCTACAGCCTGTTGCTGGACTGGAGCCGTAACGCCGTAGAGCAACCGCCCCAGCACTAGCCTGTACGGGCCCGCTTCGCGCAGGCATGCGCGAAGCGGGCCGCGCCGCCGCCTCGACACCCTGATCTTTACGCATTCTTTATACCCATCACTGCCCCTCCATCTCGTTCCTTTACACCCCTTCCTCGGACAATTCCCCAACGCGGCCCAAGCCGCATCTCGGGGAGAACCACACATGAACATGCTCGACGGGCTGTCACTGCTACTGGCAGTGGCCTTGGCGTTTTATCTGCTGGTGGCGCTTTTGCGCGCCGATCGCGGCTAAGGAGCGGCCATGCACAGTTACGACTACGCCTTGCTCCTGGCATTCTTCGCCCTGGTGCTACTGCCGGCACCCTGGCTAGGGCGTTTCTATTTCAAGGTCATGGAAGGCCAGCGCACCTGGCTGTCACCCGTACTCGGCCCGGTCGAGCAGGCTTGCTACCGGCTGGCTGGGGTAGACGCGCGCCAAGAGCAGAACTGGCGCCAGTACACCCTGGCGTTGCTGAGCTTCAACCTGGCCGGCTTTGTGCTTTTATTCACCGTATTGCTGCTGCAGGGCTACCTGCCCCTCAACCCGCAGCACCTGCCTGGCCAGGAATGGTCGCTGGCATTCAATACCGCCGTCAGCTTCGTCACCAATACCAACTGGCAGGCTTACAGCGGCGAGGCGTCGGTCAGCTACCTGAGCCAGATGCTTGGCCTGACGGTGCAGAACTTCGTCAGCGCCGCCACGGGCCTGGCCGTGCTGGTCGCGCTGTGCCGCGGTATTGCCCGGCGTAGCAGCGCAACGCTGGGCAACTTCTGGGCCGACATGACCCGCGCCACCCTTTACGGTTTGCTGCCGTTGTGCCTGTTGCTGGCGCTGCTGCTGGTATGGCAGGGCGTTCCGCAGACCTTTGCCGACTACGCCCACGCGTTGACCCTGCAAGGTGCCGACCAGACCATCCCGTTGGGCCCGGCCGCCAGCCAGATCGCCATCAAGCAGCTGGGCACCAACGGCGGCGGCTTTTTCGGCGTCAACTCGGCGCACCCGTTCGAGAACCCCACGGCCTGGAGCAACCTGTTCGAGGTGGCATCGATCATCCTCATTCCGGCGGCCCTGGTGTTCACCTTCGGCCACTACGTCAAGGACCTGCGCCAGAGCCGCGCCATCCTTGCCTGCATGCTCGCATTGTTCCTGATTGGCGGCAGCACGGCGCTGTGGGCCGAGCACCAGCCCAACCCGGCGCTTGCAGGCGAACAGGTCCAGCAGAGCGGCCCCATGGAAGGCAAGGAAAGCCGCTTCGGGACTACCGCTTCGGTACTGTGGACCGTGACCACCACTGCCGCATCCAATGGCTCGGTCAATGCCATGCACGACAGCCTCAACCCGCTGACTGGCATGGTGGCGATGGTCAACATGATGGTCGGTGAGGTGATTTTTGGCGGTGTCGGCGCGGGGCTGTACGGCATGTTGCTGTTCGTGTTGATCGCCGTGTTCCTGGCGGGGCTGATGATTGGTCGTACGCCGGAGTACCTGGGCAAGAAGCTGCAGGCCCGTGAGGTGCAGTTGCTGGTGGCCACGCTGCTGGTGATGCCACTGGGTGTGCTGGTGCTTGGTGCCATTGCCGCCAGCCTGCCGGGCCCGGCGGGGGCGGCCAGCAACCCGGGGGCGCATGGTTTCAGCCAACTGCTGTATGCCTACACCTCGGGTGCCGCCAACAACGGCTCGGCGTTCGCCGGGTTCGGTGCCAACACGGTGTACCACAACCTGATGATCGGCCTGGCCATGCTGATCGGCCGCTTCGGCTACATCCTGCCGGTACTGGCCTTGGCCGGCAGCCTGGCGGCCAAGAAGGCCGCGCCCCTTGGGGTCAACAGCTTCCCCACCCACGGCCCGCTGTTCACCGGCCTGCTGCTGGTGACCATCCTGCTGGTCGGTGGCCTGACGTTTCTGCCGACCTTGGCCCTTGGGCCGATCGCCGAACATTTGAGCCTGGGTTTTTGAGGATCGACCATGAATATGCCCATTCCTGAAATGAAAGCCCGGCACAGTGCCAAAGACCAGACCCGTTTTGCGGCGCTGTGGCGCCCAGCGCTGGTACAGGCGTTGGTCAAGCTCGACCCACGCCAGTTGCAGCGCTCGCCGGTCATGCTGGTGGTGGCGGTGACTGCGCTGCTGACCACGGTGCTGTGTTTTGCCCCTGGCAGTGGCGTCAGCCGCGGCGTGGCCGTGCAGATTGCCCTGTGGCTGTGGTTCACCGTGTTGTTCGCCAACTTTGCCGAAGCCCTTGCCGAAGGGCGCGGTAAAGCCCGCGCCGACAGCCTCAAGGCCGGCAGCCAAGGCTTGACCGCCCAGCGCCGTCAGCGTGACGGCCACTATGAAACGGTGGCTGCCGGCGCCTTGCGCAAAGACGATGTGGTGCGTGTGGTGGCCGGTGAAATGATCCCCGCCGATGGTGAGGTGCTCGAAGGGATCGCAGCGGTCAACGAGGCAGCGATCACGGGTGAGTCGGCGCCGGTCATTCGTGAATCCGGCGGCGACCGCTCGGCCGTCACCGGTAACACCCGGTTGGTTTCGGACTGGCTGGTGATCCGCATCACCAGCAACCCGGGCGAGTCCACCCTGGACCGCATGATTGCCCTGGTCGAAGGTGCCAAGCGGCAGAAAACCCCCAATGAAGTCGCCCTCGACATCCTGCTGATCGGGCTGACGCTGATCTTCCTGATCGTGGTGGTGACCTTGCAGCCATTCGCCCACTTTGTCGGCGGCAGCTTGCCGCTGATCTTTCTCGCTGCCTTGCTGGTGACGTTGATCCCCACCACCATCGGTGGCCTGTTGTCGGCCATCGGCATTGCCGGTATGGACCGGCTGGTACGGCTTAACGTGATCGCCCGCTCGGGCCGTGCCGTGGAAGCGGCCGGGGACGTGCACACCCTGATGCTCGACAAGACCGGCACCATCACCTTCGGCAACCGCCGTTGCAGCGCGCTGCACGCCGCACCGAGCGTCACCGCGCGGGAACTGGGGGAGGGTGCCCTGCTGGCCTCGCTGGCCGACGACACCGCCGAGGGCAAGTCGATCGTCGAGTACCTGCGTCAGTTGCATGACGTTGTCGAGCCCCCTGCCGGGCACTACGAAGCCGTGGCGTTCAGTGCCGAAACGCGTCTGTCGGGCATCGACTTCCAGCAGCGCCGCTACCGCAAGGGTGCCGTCGATGCGGTGCTGGCATTCGTCGGCATGCAGCGCCTGGACATGCCGCCAGCGCTGGCCCGTGAGGTTGAATGCATCGCCCAGAGCGGTGGCACGCCCTTGCTGGTGTGCCTGGACAAGCGCCTGCTTGGGGTGATCCACCTCAAGGACGTGGTCAAGCCTGGCATCCGCGAACGCTTCGCCGAATTGCGCAAGCTGGGTATCCGCACCGTGATGGTGACCGGCGACAACCCGTTGACGGCTGCTGCCATCGCAGCGGAGGCCGGGGTGGATGATGTGCTGGCCGAGGCCACGCCGGAGAAAAAGCTGGCGCGCATTCGTCAGGAGCAGAACGACGGCCGTCTGGTGGCCATGTGCGGCGACGGTGCCAACGACGCCCCGGCGCTGGCCCAGGCCGACGTGGGCATGGCCATGAATGACGGTACCCAGGCGGCGCGCGAGGCGGCCAACATGGTCGACCTGGACAGCGACCCGACCAAGCTGTTGGACGTGGTGCAGGTCGGCAAGCAGTTGCTGGTGACCCGGGGGGCGCTGACCACCTTTTCCATCGCCAATGACGTGGCCAAGTACTTCGCCATCCTGCCGGCGCTGTTCGCCGCCATCTACCCGCAGTTGGGTGTGCTCAACCTGATGCACCTGGCCAGCCCGCAAAGCGCGATCCTTTCGGCCATCGTGTTCAATGCCCTGATCATCGTCGTGCTGATTCCTTTGGCGCTACGGGGTGTGCGGGTCCAGGCGGCCAGCGCTGCCCACCTGTTGCGGCGCAACCTGTTGATCTACGGGTTGGGCGGCATCGTGGTGCCGTTTGCCGGCATCAAGCTGATCGATCTGTTGCTCAACGCCCTGCACCTGGTCTGAGGAGGCCACCATGAACGCTTATCTACGCCCTGCCTTGAGCTTGGCCTTGACGATGACCTTGATCACTGGGGCGCTTTACCCGCTGGCGGTGACCGGCGTGGCCCAAGTGGCTTTCCCGGTACAGGCCAATGGCAGCCTGGTGCGCGATGACCAGGGCCAGGTGCGGGGTTCGGCCCTGATTGCCCAGAACTTCCAGGGCGATGGCTGGTTCCATTCACGGCCTTCGGCAGGCGCGTATGCCACCGTGGCCAGCAGCGCCAGCAACCTTGCGCCGAGCAACCCGGCGCTGGTGGAGCGGGTCCAGGGTGATGCGGCGCTGCTGTACCAGGCCCAGCAAGGGCCGGTACCGCAGGCGCTGCTGACCACCTCGGGCAGCGGCCTGGACCCGCACCTGCCACCGGCGGCGGTGGCCTACCAGATTCCCCGGGTCGCAGCGGCGCGGCAGTTGCCTGTGGCGCGCTTGCAAGCCTTGCAGGAAGAGGCCACCCTCAGGCCTTTGATCGGCCCGCCGGTGGTCAATGTGCTGGCGTTGAACCGGGCCCTGGAAAAGCTCGCCAGCAAGAGCAAAGGATGAAACATGAGTGATTCCGCGCGTGCAGACGCGTTGTTGGCTACCTTGCCGCGCACCGGCCGTGGCCGGCTGAAGGTGTTCCTCGGTGCTGCGCCGGGGGTGGGCAAGACCTTCGCCATGCTGCAAGCCGCGCATGCCCAGCAACGCCAGGGCGTGCAGGTAGTGGCCGGGGTGGTCGAAACCCACGGCCGTTGCGAAACCGAGGCGCTGCTTGCCGGCTTGCCGCAGCAGCCCATGCTGCGCAGCCAGTACCGGGGGGTCACCCTTGAGGAAATGGACCTCGACGGCCTGCTCGCGTGTGCGCCAGCCTTGGCACTGGTCGATGAGCTGGCGCACACCAATGCCCCCGGCAGCCGCCACGCCAAGCGCTGGCAGGACGTGCAGGAGCTGCTGGCCGCGGGCATCGACGTGTACACCACGGTCAATGTGCAGCACCTGGAAAGCCTCAACGACAAGGTGCGCGACATCACCGGCGTGCACGTGCGCGAAACCTTGCCTGACTGGGTGCTGCAGGAAGCCTTTGAGCTGGTGCTGATCGACCTGCCACCGCGTGAGCTGCTGGAACGCTTGCGTGAAGGCAAGGTGTACGTGCCCGAGCAGGCGCGGGCCGCCATCGATGCGTTTTTCTCGCAAACCAACCTCACCGCACTGCGCGAACTGGCCATGCAGACGGCCGCCGCCCAGGTCGATGCCGACCTGGCCCATGGCTACCGCCAGCGCGGGCAGGCAGCCCCCGCGTTGCGCGGCCGGCTGCTGGTCGGTGTGGATGGCGATGATCAGGCCGAGCGCCTGGTGCGTCACGCCAGCCGCGTGGCCCAGCGCCGCCACTTGCCGTGGAGCCTGGTGCACGTGGACAACGGCCGTTTGCGTGACGAGGCAGCCCGCCAGCGCCTGCAGGCGGCCCAGCAGTTGGCCGAGCGCCTGGGAGGCGAAGTGGTGCTGCTGCGCGCCGGTGAAGTGGCGCGCACGCTGATCCAGCATGCGGCCGAGCGGCGCGCCAGCCTGGTACTGGTCGGCCAGTCGCGCGACCGTGTGCACCGGCGCTGGTTCGGTGCAGGGGTGGCTGCCCGGCTGTTGCGTGAAAGCCATGGGCTGGAAATCAACGTGCTGGACCGCGATGTACAGCCCTCGGCGCCGCGTTCGGCGGTGCGCCGGGTGTGGGTCTGGCGGCACTACCTGTTGGCGTTGCTGGCCACCGGGATGGCCGCAGGCCTGGCTTGGGCGGTGTCGAGCGTGCTGGCACTGCCGAACATCTCGCTGGTGTTTCTGGCCGCGGTGCTGCTGGTGGCGGTACGCAGCAGCCTGGGGCCGGCCCTGGCCTGCGCGGCACTGTCGTTCCTGGCGTATGACTTTCTGTTCATTCCGCCCAATTTCTCGTTCAGCATCCAGCGCGAAGAAGATGTGCTGACGCTGGTGTTCTTCCTGCTGATGGCCGCCCTTACCGGCAACCTGGCCGCCCGCCAGCGCCGCCAGCTGCAGGCGCTGCGCGAAACCCAGGCGCAGACCAGCCAACTGCTCGACCTGTCGCGCAGGCTGACAGTGGCCACTGACCGCCAGGCCGTGTTCAACGCCGCCGGGCAGCACCTGGGCGGCTGGCGCGACCTGCAAGTGTGCCTGCTGCAGCGCACTGCCGATGGCCAGCTGCAGGTGGCCAGCGGCGAGCAGCAGGGCTTCAGCGCCACCGAGCGGGCCGCCGCCGATTGGGCCTGGCAACACGGGCAGGCCGCCGGGCACGGCAGCGACACCCTGCCGGAGGGGCGCTGGTGGTGGTGGCCACTGGCGGTGGATGAGCAACCGCTGGCGCTGTTGGGCGTGCGCCCACGTTCAGGCCAGCCGCTGAGCGACCCGCGTCGGCGCCTGCTGATCGCCCTTGGCCAGCCGCTGGCCCAGGCCCTGGCCCGGGCCCGCCTTGCCGAACAACTGGAAGCCGCGCGCTTGCATGGCGAGACCGAGCAGCTGCGCAGTGCCTTGCTGGCTTCGGTGTCCCACGACCTGCGCACCCCATTGACGGCCATGCGCGGCAGCATCGACAGCTTGCTGGCGCTGGGCGAAGCGATTCCGCTCGACGACCGCCGCGAGCTGTTGGAGGGCACCCGCGACGAGGCCGAGCGCCTGGACCGCTACATCCAGAACCTGTTGGACATGACACGCCTGGGGCACGGTGGCCTCAAGCTGGCCCGCGACTGGGTGGCGCCAGCCGATATCGTTGGCAGTGCGCTCAACCGCCTGCGCGTGGTGTTGGCGCCGCTTCGCGTGCACACCGACGTGCCCGGTGATCTGCCGCTGCTGTTCGTGCATGCGGCATTGATCGAGCAGGCATTGGTCAATGTGCTGGAGAACGCTGCGCGCTTCTCGCCGGCCAATGGTCGGCTGGAACTGCGGGTGGCGGTGCAGGACGAGCGGCTGTGCCTGACCGTGAGCGACCAAGGGCCGGGCATTCCCGTGGGCGATCGCGAAAAGATCTTCGACATGTTCTACACCGCCGCCCGTGGCGATCGCGGCGGGCAGGGTACCGGCCTGGGCCTGGCCATCTGCCAGGGCATGATCGGTGCCCATGGCGGGCAGATCCTGGTGGGCGAAGGCATTGATGGCCAGGGCACCGGCATCACTTTATGCTTGCCGCTGCCCCCGCAACCTGCAGCCGAAAGTGAAAGCCCATGAGCCAGCCCGCCACCCTGTTGGTTATCGACGATGAACCGCAGATCCGCAAATTCCTGCGTATCAGCCTGGCCTCGCAAGGTTACAAGGTGCTTGAGGCCGCTACCGGCGCCGAAGGCTTGGCCCAGGCGGCCCTGGGTAAGCCGGATTTGGTCGTGCTGGATTTGGGCCTGCCTGACATGGACGGCCAGCAGGTGTTGCGGGAGCTGCGGGAATGGAGCTCGGTCCCGGTGTTGGTGCTGTCAGTGCGTGCCAGTGAGCTGCAGAAGGTCGATGCGCTGGATAGTGGGGCCAACGACTATGTGACCAAGCCGTTCGGTATCCAGGAATTTCTCGCCCGGGTCCGTGCATTGCTGCGCCAGGTGCCGCAAGCCGGGGGCTCGGAAGTGGCGGCCAGCTTCGGGCCGTTGACGGTGGACTTCGCCTTTCGCCGGGTAACCCTGGAGGGCGTGGAAGTGGCGCTGACACGCAAGGAGTATGCGCTGCTGGCGTTACTGGCCGGGCACCCGGGGCGAGTGATGACCCAGCAGCAGTTGCTCAAGGATATCTGGGGGCCCAGCCATGTGGAGGATACCCATTACCTGCGCATCGTGGTCGGGCACCTGCGCCAGAAGCTAGGCGATGACCCTACGGCGCCACGCTTCATCATCACCGAGGCGGGGGTGGGGTATAGGCTGGTGGCGCCTGTTGCCTAGCGGAAAGTCGCGCTCGTTGCGGCGGGATCACGCAGCGCCGACCGCGCGGCTGCCTGGGGTGGAACAGGTTCTTCGCCCGGTGAATTGAGCATCGGGTGACTTCAAGGTGCGGTTCTTGACTCCAGATCCATTTCGGCCGGCCACTCCACTTTAGGGGCCAGGCGCAAGGCGAACTCACACCAGAGTACGTCGTTGTGATCCTTGGGCTCCCCAGGTGGGGGCAAGGCGCTGGGGCCTTGCTGCATGTAAGTGCAGATGTAAGCCCAGGCATGCTGGTCCGCCCCCATGGTACTCAGGGGAAACCGGTCGATGACGTTGTTCGTTCCGGGTGCGACGATGGACAGCACCACCCCACATTTGAAACTGGGCGCACCGCTTCCCGGCAGGCCACGCTGAAACCAGCGCTCGGCGCGCACTTGCGACCAGTCGTAGCAGACTGGCTCGACTCTCCAGGTTCCGAAAGGCTTCCACCAACAGTATTTGAAGTTGTAGGCATAGATTTTTTTTCGTTTCCGGTTGAAACGAATGGGTTCGTCGCGGGGGAGAGATAGACTGATTCGAATGAAAAAAACGGATCCCCATACTCCGCTGACTAATGAAAAAATGCTAATGATTAGGAACTCAAAGTCAAATTGTTCGAGAGTTTTTATTGTCTCAATGGGTAAGTAGGCAGTGAAAAAAATAACGGGCAGTGAAATTATGGCCATTAATTCCCTGGCTCCGCTTATAGCTCTAGCTATTTCAAGGTAGATTGAATCTTGGTGGTTTGGGGGTTGGTAACCTAAGCCAGGTATACTTGTGCAGGGAGCATCGGGTAGGGGAAGGTCTTCCTTCCAACCAGCACAAGGAGGATTCAGTAGCGGCCGGGGCATTAGAAGATACTCCAGGTGGAATTAATTTTATTCTCGATTGTTATCACTTTTGCATGGTTCGATTTATCGTGTCTGTTGGGCCAATAGGCAAGAGTCAACTCTATCCCCTCTATATTATGATTGTCCGAAAGGGGAAGTGAGCCAGTGATGCGAATGGTTCTGTCGAGGGCTTTGAAGATAAAGTGTTTATCGAGACTCGCAGGCTCAGCGAGGACACCTTCTGAAGCTCTTGAGTTGTATTCGATTCTCCCGGTATCAGAGTTATAAGCGGCGATGCAACATGGTTGACCAACGCGTGATGGGATTATTACAAGATGCCATTCGTACTGCGTCAATTCGGAGGTCGGGTTCGGCAGACTGAGATTTACGTCTAGATAGAAGCCCGCCGCAACAGCGTTTCCGTCATTAAGCATCCCTCCTGCTGAATATGGCGTATTTGCGGTGTGGGAGGAATGAAATCTCGTTTCGATCGACACGTAAGCGTGTAGACCAATGACTGCTGCATTGAATGCGCTAACAGCGTTGTCGAGGTCTTTGTCTTCGATCCAGCGTCGATGGCCCTCTGGCTTTCCCCATTTACTGTGTCGTGTCCACAGCTCTAACAATGAAGACTCATGGTCTTTGGCGTTTATCGCCAGTGCGTAGGCCGCCAGTCCAAGTAAAACAACAGTGCCTAGCGCGATGAGAAGAGAGGTCGTCAATACGGCGTTAACAATGCCAGCGCCAGCAGAGAGTACTGATGCTGCGGCTGCGTGCTTGTATGAGAGGCTCGCTAACTCATCACCCTCACGGCCAGTTCGAAGGCCGGCATTCCAGTACTGCACGGCATCCATAACACCAGCCATCGCCGCGATGCCACCGCCGTACCGCGCAATACTGATGCCCAAACCCGCCGTTAGTATCTGCCCAGGGCGCTGTGTACGTGCGAATACCTGCGCAACAACCAGTCCTGCGGCCTCAACACTGGCACCCAGCACCCCCAGCGATGAAGACCAGACCGCCGCCTGCGCCTCGGGGTTGTGCTGATGTGTTTGCTGTAACGCCCGGTAATTTCTGCGCAGGCTGTCCTGCTGAAACCACAGCCCGCCCAGCGCAAGCAGCAGGCCGACGCTGCCCGTACCGGTCGCCGCATCCCGCAGGCTACGCATTGCATCGCTGGCCACGCTTTGCGCCGCCATCGAACTGATCTGCAGCCCGGCAGACACCTGTGCCTTTACCGAGGCTGCACCGATCGCCACATTGCGCACCAGCGCGCCGAAACCTTCGGCCGTCGACGACTTCAGCTGGACCAACCGTGCCTGTAATTGCTCGGCGCTCTCGAAGGTCCACAGCACCACGTCGATCATCTGGTTGCGGTTACCGACCGCGGCGATATGGATTGCGCCGCTCAGCACCATGGCGCGGACCTTGCGCCCCACGGGGTCGCGGAACTGCTGGTCGACTTGCTGCAAAAATGCATCGGTGCGGATTTGCAGGGCCTCGTCGAGCACGCTCAGGTACTCGCCGACGGTCAATGAAACCCGCAGCGGGGTTACGTGCTGCCCGGCATACAGCGCGAAAGCCGCACGGTGCACATGGCCGACCAGGGTGCGGCTGTGTTCGCTGAGGTGCTGGGCGAGCGTATTCCCTGCGCTGGTGGTCGCGGCCAGCAGTTGACCGATGGCATCCTGCAGCGGCTTGACCATCAGCAACTGGCCCTCGGGGGTGCCAGCGATGGCTTTGATGATGTCGTAGACCTTGCCGAAGTCGTCGCCTGCCAAGCCGCCGATCACGTGCTGCAGCAGCGTCTGGTTCCTGGCCATCAGCGCCTGGTACAACAAGCTGTGCTCGTCTTCCAGCAGGTGCTGCCAGACGAGCTGCGTCATACCCAGCGGCTGACCTTCCTCGGGCACCAGTTCGCTAGGGCCACCGGCCAGGCAGTTGGCCATCATCTGGATGAAGTACTCGACCGAGACCGGGTCGGCAGCGTCGTAGTCGAAGCGACTGATCTGGTGAAACGCCGGCTGGGCGTGGTGCAGCGCGTACAGCTGGCCAACCTGGTCGATCATCGACTGCCAGTGGTGCAGTTCACGGTCGTAGCCAGCCTGGAACGCCGCGCGGGCGCTTTCGTCATAGCGCGCTTGCAAGCGGTCCCGGGCTTGCTCCTGGTTGCGGGCGGTGTTGCGGCGTGTCTGCCTTGCGATATCCACTGGCGGCAGGTGCGCCTTGATGCCGACGGGGCTGTTGTTCCACTGTTCGACCTGGCGTGCCTCACGCTCAGCTGCCTCGGCGCCCTGTGCGGCGGCCGTGGCCGCGTGCAGTTGCTGGATGCCCAGCAACGCCTGGGAGGTGAAGTACTCGAAGTGCCGCTGCGGCTGCGCGCGCCACGCCTGCATGGCCTGGACCCAACCTGTGCGCTGGGCGTTCAGTTCCACCACCATGCCGACGGGGTCGGGCAAGGTCAGTGCCAGCACACCGTTTGGCAGTTGTTCCCGGGCAATGACGGTACGCAGATAGTTGTGGGTTTCGGACCACCGACCCAAACGGCTGTAGAAGCCGTGAGCACTCGTGAACCGGGCCGATGAAAAGGTGGAGAACTCGAGCACGCCCTCCATGCCGAAGCGGAAACTGTCGGTCATGGCGATGCCGAGGCTGGCGGGGTCATTGCGTGCGCGGTGCAGGTCGACTTCGACGAAGCGGGCGAGGGTGGCTGGGTCTGACTGGGCGATGCCTTTGCGGTAGCGGTCGAGCACGGTGCGCGGCCAGGGATCGTTGGCGAAGGCAACCCATGCGGTGCGGTACAGCGACGTGTCGAGGTTGATGAACGAGGCGATGACGTCATGGCCTGCGGTGGCACACCATTTGGGCAATGGCCTGGGCGGCCCCAGCGGCATCTGCGATACCGGAAACCGCTGCAAGGTGGCATCGGCCGCCACTGCGTAGGCCTGCCAGGTGGCCTGGTCGAGCAGCACGTAGACGTAACCCTGGCGCAACAGGCGGAGCTGGTCGGTATGCATCGGGTGGTAGGTGATTTCGCTATCACTGGCCCAGCGAAACAGGTGCCCGGCATCGGGGCGCGGGGCATAGGCCTCGCGCAGCAGCAGGATGGGCAGGCCAATACGCCCGCAGGCGTTGCAGCCACCGTGGCTGTTGGGGATTTCTTCCTGCATGGCGGCATGGATGTTTGCACTGATGCTCATGAGTAGCCTCTTGCCTGCGGCAGGTCGGCGACGATGCGTGCCCAGGCACTGTCGCCGTAGCGGGCGAAGCAGGCTGCCAGGCGCTGCTGGCCAGCCACTGCCTGTGCCACGTCGCGCTGGATGGTCGGGTGCTGCAGCAGCAAGGGGTGGATCATGAGCAGGTGCAGGCACATGCACTGGATATCGGCACGGTCGCGCAGGCCCTGCCTGAAGGCCCTGATCATCAGGTTCATGACATGGACGGGGGCGTTGGCCGGCAAGCCGGATGAGCCTGGGCATTGGCCACGGGGGGCGCCAGTTTGCGTGGTCGCCAGGCGATGCCAGGCACTGAGCAGTTGAATGATCTGGGGCGCGACGTTCTGGGTTGCGCGGACTTCACGGGTGATGCGCAGCTCGCCAGCCGGCGATGGCCGTTCGAGCACCGTGCAACTGCCGCAACCATCGGGATGCAGCCAGCTGCGAATTGGCCCGAGTACTGCGCCAGCATTGTTCAGGGTGACGCGCAGCAACGCCAGCCTCACGGGTTCGTACCAGGCCGTGATGCCATGCGGGGCGGGCTGATGCAGCACATGGCACTGCTGGCTGATGTGCCGGGCAATGGCTTCGGCGGGTTGATCGCTGAGCAACCAGGCACACACATAGTGCCAGGTGGCCGTAGCCTCTCGGGCGGCGTAGGTTGCGCTCAATGCGGCCAGAGCGCCGCATGCCTGGCCGGGGCGGGCCAGGCGCACCAGCGCAGGCCAGCGTTCAGGGGCCTGCACCAGGCCGCTGCTGTCGATGCGCGTTACGGCGTCACTGCCCAGCGCCTCGGCCAGCATGGTGATGTCCAGCGGGTGCCCGCTCGGGCAGCCAGCGAAGGGGGCCAGCAGCAGGTAAAAGGCTTCATCGCGGTGGCGGTGGCGGTGCGCGAAGTCATCCACCGACTGTTGGTAGCCGCGTGCGGCTTGGCTCGACATGAGAAGTTCCTTTTCTTCCGGATGGCGAGCGCGAATCTAGCGAGGAATCGCTTCAGTGGGCAGTTACTGGAGTCTTAGCGGGCTGTAGGAATTTTCTTTTTTTGAATCTGCCCGCACCGTACCGCCGGCACCTATTGGCTTAGCCGGGCGCTGGGCAATCACCGTTCAGGCCCTGGGCGGCTCTGCCTCGAAGCACTGGCGCATGACGTCCAGATAACGGCGGGCGCCCAGGCCCAAGGGGCGTGCCTTGAGCCAGATGATGTCCACCCACAAGCGCAAGCGGCTGGCCATGTTGTCGAAGCGCACTTCGGCCAGCGCGCCGGATGCAATCAGTGGTTCCACCAGGGGTTGTGGCAGGTATGCCCAACCCAGCCCGGACTGCACCAGATCCAGGGTGGCCAGGTAGCTGTCGGTCAGCCAGATGCGCCGCGACAGCACCATGCGCGGGTCCGAGCCGGTGGGCTTGCCCGAAGCCACGATGATTTGCCGTTGCTCGGCGAAGGCTTCTTCGGGCAACGGCGTGCCGCTGTTCTGCCCGGCCGGATGGCGCGGCGAGGCCACCGCAACCAGCAGTTGGCTCCCGGCTTCGAGGAATGACTCGCGCTCATCGATGCCTGGCCGCTCGAACACCAGTGCCAGTTGCACGCTGCCTTCGTGCAGCAGGCGAATGGCCTCGGTCTGGGTCGCCGAGCGCACTTCCACTTCCAGGCTGGGAAACGCCTGGGCGAGGGTTTCCAGTGGCTGGCTCCAGCGCCCGGTCTGCAGTTCGGGCGCCATGGCGATGGTCAGGCGTTTCTCCAGGCCTTTGTGCAATTGCAGGGCCTGGGCATCAAGCAGATTGAGCTGGCAGATCACTTGCCTGGCTTGAGGCTCCAGGGCCAGGGCGGCGCTGGTGGGCAGGGCCTTGCGCGTTGCCCGGTCGAACAGCGGCAGGTCCAGTTCGGCCTCGAGTTGAGCGATTGCCATGCTTACCGCGGACGGTACCCGCCCCAGCTTGCGGGCGGCGGCGGAGAACGAGCCGGCATCCAGCACTGCGAGGAAGATTGCCAGGGAGTCGCTGGAGAAAGCCATGTTCGCTGAACCTGATGTGGAGG
Organism: Pseudomonas sp. CJQ_9; assembly: GCF_043106615.1. NCBI lineage: Bacteria > Pseudomonadati > Pseudomonadota > Gammaproteobacteria > Pseudomonadales > Pseudomonadaceae > Pseudomonas > Pseudomonas sp. CJQ_9. Next base: position 29,360 of record NZ_JBICMS010000027.1, read on the forward strand.
CGTTGATAGCCGATGGTACTGGATGGGGTGGCCGGTGGAGGGTTCGAGTTTTTCGAGGCCTGAAATCGCGCGCCTTGAAGGCGAACCCTTCACAATTCAACTTTTACCGCGGGGCAGGGCTGCAGCGTGGGAGCGCAGGACTCCCACCGAGGGCGGGGGAAAATCAGAGGTCGATGGCTTTTGCGGCGATGCGTGCCTGGTCCAGCAGCACATTCAGCTCGGCGACCTGCTGGCGCAGTTGGTCACGTTCGTCTTTGAGTTTACGCAGCTCATCACGGCGCACGGAGACATAGAGGGTCTGGGTTGGGGTTGCAGGCATCAAGGTACCCATGAGCACACCTCGCGGTTTTGGCTGGTGACAATTCAAAGCGTAGACGCTTCTGGCGGGCGCATTTTGAATTCTTTCACAAGCCTTGGGAACTTTTTTGTTTATCGTGGTCTTGCCGTTCGTCGCTGAACCCTCGGGCGGCATGCTGGACTAACCTGAACAGCTGGACTGTTGTCATTTATTTCGAAAGGGGAGCATCGGCTCATGCAACTGGGAATCGTCGGGCTGGGCCGCATGGGCGGCAATATCGCAAGGCGCCTGATGCGCGCTGGCCACCGCACCGTGGTGCACGACCGCAACCGCGAGGCGGTTACCGGCCTTGAAGGCGAGGGCGCCCAGGGCGCACACGACCTTGGCGCGCTGGTGCAAAAACTGAAAGCGCCACGCGCGGTGTGGGTGATGCTGCCGGCTGGCGAGCCGACCGAGCAGACCATCGCGCAACTGGCCGAGCTGCTGGAGCCGGGCGATGCCATCATCGACGGCGGCAACACCTTCTACAAGGACGACATGCGCCGCGCCGCCGAGCTGGCCAAGCGTGGCCTGCATTACCTGGACGTAGGTACCTCTGGCGGGGTATGGGGCCTGGACCGCGGCTACTGCATGATGATCGGTGGCGAGAAGGACGTGTTCGAGCGCCTGGAGCCGCTGTTCAAGGCGTTGGCACCGGGTGTAGGGGACATTCCGCGCACCCATGGCCGCAGCGGCGAACACCAGCGCGCCGAGCATGGTTATATCCACGCTGGCCCACCGGGTGCTGGCCACTACGTGAAAATGGTGCACAACGGCATCGAGTACGGCCTGATGCAGGCCTATGCCGAAGGCTTCGACCTGCTTCGCAGCAAAGGCGGCAACGAACTGCCGGAAGACCAGCGCTTCGACCTTGATGTGGCCGAAATCGCCGAGGTATGGCGCCGGGGCAGTGTGGTCACCTCGTGGCTGCTCGACCTCACCGCCGATGCGCTGGTGGCCGACCCGCAGCTGTCGCAGTTCAGTGGTTCGGTATCCGACAGTGGCGAGGGCCGCTGGACCATCGATGCCGCCGTGGAGCAGGCAGTGCCGGTACCGGTCCTGTCCAGCGCATTGTTTGCCCGTTTCCGCTCGCGTCAGCAGCAGGGCACCTACGGTGACAAAGTGCTCTCGGCCATGCGCCTGGGCTTCGGTGGCCATGTCGAGAAAAAAGACGAATGACTAAAAAGAGCACTCCGGCCGCACCCCCCTGCACGCTGTTTCTGTTCGGCGCCAATGGCGACCTGGTCAAGCGCTTGCTCATGCCTGCGCTGTACAACCTCAGCCGCGACGGTTTGCTCGACCGCAACCTGCGCATCGTTGGCGTTGATCACAACCCTGCCACGGCCGAGGAGTTTGCCGCACGCCTGCATGCGTTCATGGCTGAGCGGGACAAGGGCGGCGAGGGCGCCGCGCAGTGCCTGGACGAAAAACTCTGGGCGCGGCTGGCCAAGCGCCTGGACTACCAGACGGGCGATTTTCTCGACCCGGCCACTTACCAGGCCCTGGGCAAGCGCATCGAGAAGACCAGCCACGGCAACGCCATCTTTTACCTGGCCACCTCGCCGCGTTTCTTCCCTGAAGTGGCCCAGCGCCTTGGCGAGGCCGGCTTGCTCGACGAGTCTGCCGGCGGCTTTCGCCGGGTAGTGGTGGAGAAGCCGTTCGGCACCGACCTGGCCAGTGCCGAGGCGTTGAACGCCTGCCTGCTGAAGGTGATGGGCGAGCGGCAGATCTACCGTATCGACCATTACCTGGGCAAGGAAACGGTGCAGAACATTCTGGTCAGCCGGTTCTCCAATGGGCTATTCGAGTCTTTCTGGAACAACCACTACATCGACCATGTGCAGATCACCGCCGCAGAAACCGTCGGTGTCGAGACGCGGGGTGGCTTCTACGACGCCACCGGCGCCTTGCGCGACATGGTGCCCAACCACCTGTTCCAGCTGCTGGCCATGGTTGCCATGGAACCGCCGGCAGCGTTCGGCGCCGACGCCGTGCGCGGCGAAAAGGCCAAGGTGATCGGCGCCATCCGCCCGTGGTCGGCGAAGATGGCGCTGAAGCATTCCGTGCGGGGCCAGTACAGCGCCGGCAAGCAGGGGCGCAAGCACCTGCCCGGCTACCGCGAGGAGGCCAACGTCGCGCCCGACAGCCAGACCGAAACCTACGTGGCGCTGAAGGTGATGATCGACAACTGGCGTTGGGCGGGCGTGCCGTTCTACTTGCGTACCGGCAAGCGCATGAGCGTGCGTGACACCGAGATTGCCATCTGTTTCAAGCCGGCACCGTACGCGCAGTTCCGCGAGTCGGAGCTGGAGCGGCCCAAACCCAATTACCTGAAAATCCAGATTCAGCCCAACGAAGGCATGTGGTTCGACCTGCAGGCCAAGCGCCCCGGGCCGGAGTTGGTGATGGAGAACGTCGAGCTGGGCTTTGCCTACAAGGACTTCTTCAAGATGACCCCGGCGACCGGCTACGAGACCTTGATCTATGACTGCCTGACCGGTGACCAGACCCTGTTCCAGCGGGCCGACAACATCGAGAACGGCTGGCGTGCCGTGCAGCCGTTCCTCGACGCCTGGGCCCAGGGGGGCGAGGTGCACGAGTACCCGGCGGGTGAAGATGGCCCCGAGGCGGGCAATGACCTGCTGAGCCGGGACAAGCGGGAATGGCACCGATTGGGGTAACAGGTTTGTCAGCGTGTGCCGGCCGCTTCGCGCGTGAAACCCCTCTGACAGGTGCTGCACAACCCCTTGGGCGGCGCGGCCCTGTGGGGCGGGTTGACAAGCGAAAGGGCCAGCACAGGCAACCACTTTAAGGAAACGCGATGCCCGCCCACATAGAAGATTACGCCCTGCTGGGCAATTGCCGCAGCGCCGCCCTGGTCAGCCGTGATGGCTCGCTCGACTGGCTATGCCTGCCACGCTTCGACGCCCCGGCCGTGTTCGCCGCCTTGCTGGGCAACGAAGAAAACGGCCGCTGGCGCCTGGCCCCTTGCGACCCGGTCGAGCACTGCAGCCGGCAGTACCTGAACGATACGCTGGTGCTGGAAACTACGTGGGTCACTGCCACTGGCCGGGCCCGCGTACTCGATTTCATGCCGCTGGGTGACGTCAACGCCGTGGTGCGCATCGTCGAAGGTCTCTCGGGCGAAACCAATTTTGAAATGGACCTGGTCATGCGCTTCGATTACGGGCGCAGCGTGCCATGGGTCGAACGCCTGGACCCGCTCACCCTCAGCGCGGTGGCCGGCCCCGACCGCCTGATCCTGTGCAGCACCGTACCGCCCCATGCCCGCGACCACCACACCGGCGCGCGCTTTCGCGTGGCGGCCGGCCAGCGCCAGGTGTTCAACCTGCGCCACCAGCCCTCGCACCTGCCGGTGCAGCCCGGCTGCGATGCCGACGCGGCCCTGGCCTATACCTGCGAGCACTGGCAGGCGTTCGCCGACCGCTGCCCTCAGGTGGGCCCCTACAGCGCACTGGTTCGTCGCTCGTTGCTCACCCTGAAAGCCATGACATATGCGCCTACTGGCGGCATCGTTGCGGCCGTCACCACGTCGTTGCCGGAACAACTCGGCGGCGAGCGCAACTGGGATTACCGTTTCTGCTGGCTGCGCGACGCCACCATGACCTTGCTGGCATTCATGAACCTGGGCTATTTCGACGAGGCCCAGGCCTGGCGCGAATGGCTGCTGCGCTCGGTGGCCGGCAACCCCGAACAGATGCAGATCATGTACGGCCTGGGTGGCGAGCGCGACCTGCAGGAATACACCTTGCCCTGGTTGCCGGGTTACGAGCACTCGCAACCGGTGCGGGTGGGCAATGCCGCGTCGGCCCAGGCGCAGCTGGATATCTATGGCGAACTGGCCGATGCCATGAGCCAGGCAATCAAGGGCGGCTTGCCGCGCCATCCGCGTAGCGCCGCCATCTCCCGGCTGATCCTGCCTTATGTGGAACGTATCTGGCGCCAGCCGGACGAGGGTATCTGGGAGGTCCGCGGCGGCCGCCAGCAGTTCGTGCACTCCAAGGTGATGGCCTGGGTGGCGTTCGACCGCGCTGCCGGCTTGGCAGACACCACCGAAGAAGGCCGTGAGCATGGCCAGCATTACCGCCAGGTGGCCGACCAGATCCGCCGTGAAGTGTGTGAGCAAGGGCTCGACAGCAGCGGCAGTTTCTTCGTTCAGGCTTATGGTTCGGATGAGATGGACGCCAGCCTGTTGCAGATCGCCCTGACCGGCTTCCTGCCTGCCGATGACCCGCGCTTTCTGCGCACACTGGAACAGATCGAGCAACGCTTGCTGAAAAACGGTTTGCTGATGCGCTACGACAGTGACAGTGCAGGCGATGGCCTGGCCCCGGGCGAGGGTACTTTCCTGGTGTGCTCGTTCTGGCTGGCCGACGTCTACATCCTGCTGGGCCGGATGGCGCAAGCGCAAGCGTTGTACGAGCGTTTGACCGGCCTGTGCAACGACGTGGGCCTGCTGGCCGAGCAATACGACCCGGCCTGCCAGCGCATGCTTGGCAACTACCCGCAGGCGTTCAGCCATATCGGCATCATCAACACCGCCCTGAACCTCCAGCAGGCCAGCTGCCCGGCCCGCGACCGGGCCAGTTGCGGTTAAGCCGGCTGCACCAGATTTGTGCGCGCTCCGGCAAGCGAGCGGGGTAGACTAGGTCAAATCTCATTCGGCAAGGAGCGTACATGGGTATCCGCGGTTCGGATCGGCAGATCGACAACATCGAGTTCAATGTCAGCGACATCGCGCGCAGCAAGGCGTTCTATGGGCATGTTTTCGGCTGGCGCTTCACCGACTACGGCCCAACCTACAGCGAATTCAGCGATGGCCGCCTCACGGGCGGCTTTACCACGGGGGAGCCGGTACGCCCGGGGGGCGCGCTGGTAATCCTTTACGCCGATGACCTGCAAGCCACGCAGCAGCGCGTGACCGCGGCGGGGGGCAGTATCAGCCGCGCGACCTTTGCCTTCCCCGGTGGGCGGCGTTTCCATTTCATTGACCCGGACGGTTATGAACTGGCGGTGTGGACGGCTCAAGCCTGATGGCCAATCACAAGATCGAAATTCGCCGGCGCAACGTTGGCAAGATCCTGCAAGCGGCGGAAAAGGTGTTCGCCGAAAAAGGCTACGGCGCGACCTCCATGGGCGATATCGCCGAGCAGGCTGAACTGCCGCGTTCCAACCTGCATTACTACTTCAGCACCAAGGACGAGTTGTTCCGCGCGGTGCTGCAGGACCTGCTGGACGTGTGGAAGCAGGACGCGCTGTGTTTCGAGAATTTCGACGACCCACGGGTGGTCCTGACCAGCTACATCCGCGCGAAAATGGGGCATTCGCGGTCACGGCCGCTAGGCTCGAAGATCTGGGCCGAGGAAATGCTGCATGGGGCACCGGTGCTGGGGGGCAACCTGGATGACAGCCTGGTGCCGTGGGCCAAGCTGAAGGAGGCGAAGATCCGCCGCTGGGTGGAGGAAGGGCGCATTCTGCCGGTCGAGCCCTCGGCGCTGCTGTACATGATCTGGGCCTCGACCCAGCATTACGCCGACTTCGGTTACCAGGTGCAGTTGCTCAACGGCGGCGATGAACTGTCGGACCTGGCGTTCGAAAGTGCGGTGCAAACGGTGACCAGTGTGATCCTGCGGGGGATTGGCCTGGAGCCGTGACCGGCCATGCCTGCCGCGCACGGTCTTTTTGCTGCCAACAAAAAGGCCGTGCCAGTACGGCGGGCGCCGGTCTACATCAGCTCGCTTCGCGGTAGGGGTTGCGCGGGTCCTGGGTCCAGTTCAGGTAAGGCTTGCCGGTGTCCTGCGCCTGCATGTCGATGCAGTTCTCCACCGGGCAGGTGATCTGGCACAGGTTGCAGCCCACACATTCTTCCTCGATCACGCTGTAGGCATGCGTACCGTCTGCCTTCAGCGTACTGGCGATGGCCTGGTGCGAGGTGTCCTCGCAGGCGATGTGGCAGCGACCGCAACCGATGCAGGCTTGCTGGTCGATATGCGCCACCGACTTGTAGTTGATGTCCAGGTACTTCCAGTCGGTGGTATGCCCTACCGCCTGGCCCCGGAACGCCTCGATGTTGGCGTGGCCGTGCTGGTCCATCCAGCGGGCCAGGCCGTCTTTCATGTCTTCGACGATGCGAAAGCCATGCAGCATGGCCGCCGTGCACACCTGCACCGCGCCGCTGCCCAGCGCCATGAATTCGGCCGCGTCGCGCCAGTTGCCGATGCCGCCGATGCCGCAAATCGGCAGGCCATGGGTGGCCGGGTCACGGGCAATCTCCGCGACCATGTTCAGGGCGATCGGCTTCACCGCCGAGCCACAGTAACCGCCATGGGTGCTCTGGTCACCGACGATGGGGTGGGCGACCATGCGGTCAAGGTCGACGCTGGTGATCGAGTTGATGGTGTTGATCAGCGACACTGCATCGGCCCCGCCGCGATGCGCAGCCCGTGCCGATTGGCGGATGTCGGTGATGTTCGGCGTCAGCTTGACGATCACCGGCAGCGAGCAGTGCTGCTTGCACCAGCGGGTGACCATTTCCACGTACTCCGGCACCTGGCCGACCGCCGCGCCCATGCCGCGCTCCGGCATGCCGTGCGGGCAGCCGAAGTTCAGCTCGATGCCATCGGCGCCGGTGGCTTCCACCAGCGGCAGGATGAACTTCCACGACGCTTCCTCGCACGGCACCATCAGCGACACGATCAACGCGCGGTCGGGCCAGTCCTTCTTCACCTGGGTGATTTCGCGCAGGTTGATTTCCAGTGAACGGTCGGTGATCAGTTCGATGTTGTTGATGCCCTGCACCTGGCGGTTGGCGCCGTAATGGGCCGAGTAGCGCGACGAGACGTTGACCGCGGCCGGGTCTTCGCCAAGGGTCTTCCACACCACGCCACCCCAGCCGGCTTCAAAGGCGCGGACCACGTTGTAGGCTTTGTCGGTGGGCGGCGCGGACGCCAGCCAGAACGGGTTGGGGGCCTTGATTCCGGCGAACACGATAGACAAGTCGGCCATTACGCTGCCTCCACGTTGAGCATGAGTTGGGCATGGATGGCTTCGGCGGCCACTTTGCCGTGTTGTACGGCCTGAACGGTGAGGTCCTGGCCCAGCGCGGTGCAGTCGCCACCGGCGTATACCCCTGGCAGGCTGGTCTGCATGTTCACGTCAACGCGAATACGCTCACCGTCGCGGGCCAGTTGTGCGGCCACAGGGTCGGCGAGGCTGCTGTCGTCGAAACGCTGGCCGATGGCCTTGAAGATGGCGTCGGCGGCCAGTTCAAAGGTTTCGCCGGTGTCGCGCAGGCGGCCGTCGACCAAGGCTGTGCGGGCAAAGCGCATGCCGCGCACGTTGCCGGTGTCATCCAGCAGCACGCTGTCGGGGCGGGCCCAGGTGTGCAAGCGCACCTGGTTGGCCTTGGCGATGTCCTGTTCGTGCCCGGTGGCCCCCATGTCGGCGTGGCCACGGCGGTACACCAGGTTGACGTCGCGTGCACCTAGGCGGCTCATTTGCACTGCCATGTCGATGGCGGTGTTGCCAGCGCCGATCACCAGGCAGCGCTCGGCCAGCGGCAGTTGGCTGAGGTCGTCTGCCTGGCGCAACTCGCGGATGTAAGCGGTGGCGGCGAGCAGGCCGGGGGCCTCTTCATCGGCCAGCCCCAGCTGGCGCACGGCATTCAGGCCCAGGCCAAGGAACACCGCATCGTATTGTTCGCGCAGTTCGCCCAGGCTGAGGTTGCCCCCCAGGCGCTGGCCATGGCGCAGCTCGATACCGCCGATGCCCAGCAGGAATGCCACTTCCCGCTGGGCATAATCGTCCACCAGCTTGTAGCGGGCGATGCCGTATTCATTGAGGCCACCTGGCTTGTCACAGGCTTCGAACACCACCACGTCATGGCCATGCATGGCCAGCCGATGCGCGCAGGCCAGCCCCGCAGGGCCAGCGCCGACCACCGCAATGCGCTTGCCCGTGGCCGGTGAACGCTGGAACGGGTGTTCGCTGAACCGGGCATTGTCCAGGGCATAGCGCTGCAACTGGCCGATCAGTACCGGGGCGCATTCCTGCGCGTTGTTGCGCACACACGCTTGCTGGCACAGGATTTCGGTCGGGCAGACGCGGGCGCAGCTGCCGCCGAGAATGTTGGCCGACAGAATCCGTTCGGCAGCGCCTTGCAGGTTCTCGTCGCTGATGCGGTGGATGAATGACGGGATGTCGATTTCGCTGGGGCACGCGTTGACGCAGGGGGCGTCGTAGCAATAAAGGCAGCGGGCGCTTTCCACGGCGGCCTGGCGCGCGGTGAGGGGTGGGGCCAGGTCGCTGAAGCACTCGGCCAATTGGTCGGCGCCGGCCCGGGGGCGCGGCAAATGGTTCAGGGCGTCGATCACGGTTGTAGCCTCTCTATTTTTTTGGTTCAGGCGACAGCTGTTGTGGTGGGATCGGGGGCCGCTGTGCGGCCCATCGCGACGCAAGGCCGCTCCTACAAGGGACCGCGCATTCCTGTAGGAGCGGCCTTGTGTCGCGATGGGCTGCGCAGCAGCCCCAATGGCTTCAGCGCTGAACGGGCGTCGGCCGCTGCTGGTCGGCCCGACGCTCCAGCACCTCATACACCGACGGATACGCCGGCCGCTCCACATAGCGCCCCGCGCCCGCCTCGGCGCGCAGGTCGCCATCAGCCCAGACCACTTTGCCCTGGCTGATGGTGTGGCTGGGGACGCCACGTACAGTGCGGCCTTCGAAGATGTTGAAGTCCACCCGCTGGTGGTGGGTCTGGGCCGAGATGGTGCGTGTGCCTTGCGGGTCCCATAGCACCAGGTCGGCATCGGCCCCAACGCGGATGGCGCCCTTGCGTGGGAACAGGTTGAAGATCTTCGCCGTGTTGGTAGAGGTCAGTGCCACGAACTCGTGCATCGACAGGCGCCCGCTGTTGACCCCGGCATCCCACAGCACCGCCATGCGGTCTTCGATGCCGGCGGTGCCATTGGGGATGCGGCTGAAGTCATCCCGGCCCATGGCTTTCTGTTCGGCGCAGAAGCAGCAGTGGTCGGTGGCGGTGGTGTGCAGGTTGCCCGCCTGCAGCCCGCGCCACAGCGCTTCCTGGTGCTCGCGCGGGCGGAACGGCGGGCTCATGACATAGCCGGCGGCTGTGGCCCAGTCCGGGTCACGATAGACACTGTCGTCCAGCAGCAAGTGGCCAGGCAGCACTTCGCCGTAAACCGGTTGGCCCTTGGCTCGCGCATAGGCGATTTCATCCAGCGCCTCGCGGCTGGAAATGTGCACCAGGTACAGCGGTGTACCGAGGGTTTCGGCAATGCGGATAGCGCGGCTGGCCGCCTCGCCTTCAACCTGCGAAGGGCGCGACAGGGGGTGCGCTTCCGGCCCGGTCAGGCCCTGTGCCAGCAGCTTTTTCTGCAGGTGGAACACCAGCTCGCCATTTTCGGCATGCACGGTGGGCACTGCACCTAGCTGCAGGCAGCGCTCGAAGCTGGCCACCAAGGTGTCGTCGGCCGCCATGATGGCGTTCTTGTAGGCCATGAAGTGCTTGAAGCTGTTCACCCCATGCTTGGCCACCAGTTCGCCCATCTCCTCGGCCACCTGCTCGCTCCACCAGGTGACGGCGACGTGGAAGCCATAGTCGCTGGCACTTTTCTGGGCCCAGCCGCGCCAGGTGTGAAAGGCCTCCAGCAGTGACTGCTGCGGGTTGGGAATGACGAAGTCGATGATCGATGTGGTGCCGCCCGCCAGGCCGGCGGCGGTACCGCTGAAGAAGTCTTCACTGGCCACGGTGCCCATGAACGGCAATTGCATATGGGTGTGCGGGTCGATGCCACCCGGCATCAGGTATTGCCCGCTGCCGTCGAGGATCTCGCAATCGGTCGGCGCTTCCAGGCCAGGCCCGACTGCTCGGATCAGGCCATCGGCACACAGCACATCGGCGGGGTAACTCTCTTCGTGGGTAACAACGGTGGCGCCACGGATCAACAGGGACATGCCGTTTACCTCGCAGGCTGACCGGTCTTGGCCGGTTCTTGGAATTTTCGGGAGCAGGGCAGGGGTTTAATCCTGTCATACCTGACAAGATTCGAGGCTAGATGCTGATCCTGAATTCAGCAAGAAAATTTCCTATTTATTTGGTGGTCTTTAAGTCGTTGATTTGCATGAATTAAATATTTCGATCCCGCCTAGCTCGGGGCTTTCAGGGTTTTTGACTAACTTGACAAGATAGAAAATTGGTCGAGATTTCTAAGGCACTTAGACGCGTGTGTACTCCGGCCATCGAATTAGCCCGATGAGCAGACAACTAGAAAAAGTCTGGAGAAAGGCCCATGCAACAGAGCAGATCGCAAGTGGTCGAGCAGGATGGCCTGTTCGAGCTGGCCGAGGGCAGTGATGTTCTCGACAGCCCGCGCTACAACCACGACATCGCCCCGACCAAGGTGCACCAGCGCACCTGGAACAAATGGCATATCACGGCCCTGTGGGTAGGCATGTCCATCTGCGTGCCAACCTACACCCTCGGCGGCGTGCTCACAGCCTACTTTGGCCTCAGCGTCGGCGAGGCGTTGCTGGCGATTCTGCTGGCCAACCTCATCGTGCTGATCCCGCTGACCCTCAACGCGTTTCCCGGCACCAAGTACGGCATCCCGTTTCCGGTGCTGCTGCGCTCGTCGTTCGGCATTCTGGGCTCCAACGTACCGTGCTTGATTCGCGCCGTGGTGGCCTGTGGCTGGTTCGGCATCCAGACCCTGTTCGGCGGGCTGGCTATCCACCTGTTCCTGGGTTCGGTGTTCGACGGGTGGAAGGCCTTGGGCGGTGTCGGCGAGGTGATCGGGTTCATGATCTTCTGGTGCCTGAACCTGTGGGTGGTACTGCGCGGCGCCGAGTCGATCAAGTGGCTGGAAACGCTTTCGGCGCCGCTGCTGGTGGCCGTTGGGCTGGGCCTGCTGGTGTGGGCCTTGCCACACATGTCGATGACCGAACTGCTGGCGCAACCGCCCAAACGCCCTGAAGACGCCAGCGTGGTCAGCTACTTCTGCGCTGGGCTCACGGCCATGGTCGGCTTCTGGGCCACGCTGTCGCTGAACATCCCCGATTTCAGCCGTTATGCCCGCAGCCAGAAGGACCAGATCCTCGGGCAGATCTTTGGCCTGCCGCTGACCATGTTCCTGTTCGCGGCCTTGGGTGTGGTGCTGACTGCGGCCTCGGCGTCGCTGGTGGGCGAAACGGTGTCCGACCCGGTCAGCCTGATCGGCAAGATCCACAGCCCGTTCTGGGTCGCCCTGGCCATGGCGCTGATCGTGATCGCCACGCTGTCGACCAACACTGCGGCGAACATCGTGTCGCCGACCAACGACTTCCAGAACATTGCCCCGCGCCTGATCGGGCGTAGCCGTGCGGTGTGGCTGACCGGCTTCATCGGCCTGGCGCTGATGGGCCACGAGTTGCTGAAGAAACTGGGCTGGATCGTGTCCGACCTGAGCCTGGAAAGCGTGTACTCCAATTGGTTGCTGGGCTACTCCAGCCTGCTCGGGCCGATAGCCGGGATCATGGTGGTGGATTACTTCCTGATCCGCCGGCAAAAGCTGGACCTGGCCGGGCTGTACCGCGACGACGTGTACCCGGCGTGGAACTGGGCCGGCTTCGCCGCCTTCGTGCTGCCCGTGGGGTTGACGGTGCTGGCGATCGGCAACAGCAGCTTCAGCTGGTTCTACGACTATGGCTGGTTCACCGGCTCACTGCTGGGGGCGGCGTTGTACTGCGTGTTCGCTGGCTTGGCGGCGCGCAGCCCGGCGCGGCTGGTCAAGCCCTTGCCCTGAGACCGTGTCTGCTTCTTCGCGGGCGTGCCCGCTCCCACAGGTACTGCGCAGTACTGCAAACCTGTGGCGATCTGGTGGGAGCGGGCATGCCCGCGAAGAGGCCCGAACAGACGACAAAAAAGCCTGAAGGAGAAACCCGTGACCCCTTTCCAAGACATTCTCAAGACCACCGCCCACCACATCGACAGTGCCCGCCTCTGGCAATCGCTGATGGACCTGGCCCGCCTCGGCGCCACGCCCAAGGGTGGTGTCTGCCGCCTGGCCCTGACCGACCTCGACCGCCAGGCCCGTGATTTGTTCGTGCAGTGGTGTGAGGCGGCCGGTTGCACGGTCAGCGTCGATGCCGTGGGCAATATCTTCGCCCGTCGCCCTGGGCGTAACCCCAAGCTGCCACCGGTGATGACCGGCAGCCATATCGATACCCAGCCCACTGGCGGCAAGTTCGACGGCTGTTTCGGCGTGATGGCCGGGCTGGAAGTGCTCCGTACCCTCAACGACCTGGGCGTGGAAACCGAAGCACCGCTGGAGGTGGTGGTGTGGACCAACGAAGAAGGTTCGCGCTTTGCCCCCTGCATGATGGGGTCGGGTGTGTTCGCCGGCAAGTTCACCCTGGAAGAAACCCTGGCCAAGCGCGATGCCCAGGGCACCAGTGTGGGCGAGGCGTTGAATGCCATCGGCTACGCCGGCCCACGTGCGGTGCTCGGGCACCCGGTGGGGGCATATTTCGAAGCGCACATCGAGCAAGGGCCGATACTCGAGGACCAGGCCAAGACCATTGGGGTGGTCCTTGGTGCCCTTGGCCAGAAGTGGTTCGACCTGACCCTGCGCGGTGTCGAAGCCCATGCCGGCCCCACCCCCATGCACCTGCGCAAGGATGCCCTGGTGGGTGCCGCCGCGGTGGTCGAAGCGGTCAACCGCACAGCCTTCGGCCACCAGCCGCATGCCTGCGGCACGGTGGGTTGCTTGCAGGCCTACCCGGGCTCACGCAACGTAATCCCGGGCGAAGTGCGCATGACCCTGGACTTCCGCCACCTTGAGGGCGAACAACTGGATGCGATGATCGCCGAGGTGCGAGAGGTCATCGAGGCCACCTGTGCCAAGCATGGCCTGAGCCACGAACTGGTGCCCACGGCGGACTTCCCGGCATTGTACTTTGACAAGGGCTGTGTCGATGCCGTGCGCGATTCGGCCAAGGCACTGGGGTTGCCGCACATGGACATCGTCAGCGGGGCAGGGCATGACGCGATCTTTCTCGCCGAGCTGGGGCCGGCGGGGATGATTTTCGTTCCGTGCGAGAACGGCATCAGCCACAACGAGATTGAAAACGCCGCACCCGGTGACCTGGCGGCGGGGTGTGCGGTGTTGTTGCGGGCGATGCTGGCTGCTTCGCAGGCCATTGCCAGCGGCCGCCTGGCAGCCTGATCAGGGGTAAGGGCGGCTCCTTCACTGGTCGTGTTTGGCCATAGATCGGCGGAGCCACTCCGTCCGTTTGTAGGAGCGGGTTCACCCGCGAACACCGGCGTAGCCGGTGCCAGCCACCGCGCTGGATTCTTCGCGGGCGCGCCCGCTCCCACACAGGCCGCGTCGCGCTTACGAATTCAGGTCTCTGCGCGACAGCGCAGTCCGTAGTGCTGTGTTATCTCCTACAGGGCTGGTTCCAGGTAGCCGTCACGGCCAATGTGATAGCGCTGCAGGTCCCGGGCCAGCACCAGCCGGCCGCGGTAGTGCGCCAGCGCCTCATCACGCACGTCGTTGATGCTCGGGCTGCGCCTTGGGTCGCTCTGATAGCGGGCACTGAAGTGCGTCAGCACCAGGTTGCGCACGCCTGCCGCCTCGGCAAAGCGCGCCACCGCCGCCGCGGTGCTGTGGCCAAAGGTGACCCCGGTCCGCTCCACCACCGCCTGCGTGAAGGTTGCCTCATGCACCAGCACATCGGCGCCTCGGGCGGCGTCGGCGAGCAATTGCGGGTTGTCATTGTCACCACACACGATAACCCGCCGGGGCGGGCGCGAGCCACGCAGGTATTCATTGCCATGCAACAGCTGCTCGCCGAATTGCACGGTACGCCCCTTGGCCAGCTCGCCCCACATCGAGCCACGCGGTATGCCCTCAGCCTCCAGGCGCAGGATGTCCAGGCGGGGGGCGGGGTTGGTTTCGGTAAACACGAAACCTACGCTCGGTACCCGGTGCGACAAGCGCACCGCTGTCACCTGCAGGGTCTGGTTGCGCCAGCCCTGCCAATCTTCCACGGCCAGCAGGCGCAGCTCGAACGGCAGGAAGGTATCACTGGCGGCCAGGCCTTGGCGCAGCCAGCCGTGCAGCGCGGCAGGCAAGACAATATCCAGCGGTTGGCTACGGCCACTCATGCCAGCACTGGCGAGCAGCCCGGGGAGGCCGAAGCAATGGTCACCATGAACGTGGGTAATGAAAACCGCCTGCAGGTCGCGAACCGACAGCGGCGTGTGCAACAGTCGGTGCTGGGTGCCCTCGCCGCAGTCGACCAGGTACCAGTGGCTACCACTGGCTTCGACTACGGCGGTGGCGCTGACGTTGCGGGCTTTGGTGGGCACCCCGGCGGAGGTACCGAGAAACAGCAGGTCCATGTTGCGGCTCCTTGGGCCAGTCCAGTCGCGCAAACTCGCGCAATACGCAGGGCCTCGTTCCTTCGAGACGAACAACGCCGCACACCTTAGCCGGGTTGCCGCAGACCGTCGATTGTCGGTTAGTCAGCCTGCCGCCAGATCAGCTTGCTGGTGTCGTAGCCTTGCTCGCGGGCAATGTTCAGCAACTGTTCGCGCTGCTGGTCGGTGACCGCAGGGGTGCGCGAAAGCAGCCACAGGTACTCACGGTTGGGGTGGCCGACCAGCGCCACGCGGTAATCCTTGTCGTGGTACAGCACCCAGTACTCGCCCTTGGTCAGGCCAGGGGCCAGGCGGCTGAACCAGTTGTCGAAGCGCACCCACAATTTGTCGGTACTACCCGGCTGCTGGGCTTCAGCGATGCCTTTGGCTTCGTTCACCTCACCATCCTTTTCCTTGCAGCGGTTGGTCACGTCGATACGGCCATCGGCGCGTAGCCCATAATGAGCCTCGGACTGTACGCAATTACGCTGGAAGAACATCGGCAGCCGCGCCAGTTCGTACCAGGTGCCCTGGTAGCGCTGCAGGTCCACCTGTTGGGTGCGCGGCGGTGCAGGGTGGTCGTTGCCGGCGCAGCCGAGCAAGGCAAGGGTCATGCAGGAAAGCAGCAGCGTGGTGCGTAGCGCCATGGTTGATCTCCTTGAAACGGATGAGGGCTTACCTGGGGTTCGATCCCGCGGCGGGGCAAAAGTTGTATGTGCAAACCATTGTCTGGTCCAGCTGGGTTACCATCCACGATGGTGAACCATCCAACCCTAGGAGTTCCGTTCGTGACCGAATACACCGCATTCAAGGTCGAGCTGACCGATAGCATCGCCCACGTTCAGATCAACCGCCCGGAAAAGGTCAACGCGATGAACGCGGCCTTCTGGGAAGAGATCGTCGATATCTTCCAGTGGGTCGACGACACAGACGCCGTGCGTGCGGTGGTCATCAGCGGTGCCGGCAAGCACTTCTCGGCCGGTATCGACCTGATGATGCTGGCCTCGCTGGCCGGGGAGATGGGCAAGGACGTGGGCCGCAATGCGCGGTTCCTGCGCAAGACCATACAGCGGCTGCAAGCCTCGTTCACCGCCGTGGACAGTTGCCGTAAACCGGTGCTGGCGGCGGTGCAGGGCTATTGCATCGGTGGCGCCATCGACCTGATCTCGGCTTGCGACATGCGCTACTGCAGCAGTGACGCGCAATTCTCGATCAAGGAAATCGACATGGGCATGGCCGCCGACGTCGGCACGCTGCAACGTTTGCCACATATCATCGGCGACGGCATGATGCGTGAGCTGGCGTTCACCGGGCGTAATGTCGCCGCTGACGAGGCGCTGCGCATTGGCCTGGTGAACCGGGTCTATGGTGACCACGCCGCGCTGCTGGACGGGGTTTTTGCCATCGCCCGCCAGATTGCTGCAAAATCGCCGATCGCGGTGGCGGGCACCAAGGAAATGCTCAGCTACATGCGCGACCACCGCATCGACGATGGCCTGGACTACATCGCCACGTGGAACGCCGCGATGCTGCAGTCCGAAGACCTGCGCGTGGCCGTGGCCGCGCACATGAGCAAACAGAAACCGACGTTCGCCGACTGACCGGGCCGGCGCACGCGCAGTAAAGGAAACCCGAGATGTCAGCACGCTGGACTACCGCAGTACTCGACCCACAGATCACTGGCGGGCTGGCCGTGGCGCGCAGCCCGGAAGGGTTTCTGCACGACGCCAACGGCGCGCTGTTCCCTCGTGACTGGCTCAAGCGCCAGGGCCTGGATGTGCTGTGCGAACACGGCATTGGCCACTTCGACGGCGAGCCTGTATTCCTGCTGGAACTGCGCGCTGCCAGCGACGTGCCCGGTTGCAACTGGCGCGGCCTGCGCGCGTTCATGCTGGAGGGCGACTTCGACACCTACAAGGTTCTGGGTTATGCCGCGCAGATCGGCACCTGGGCTCGCGAGCACCGTTTCTGCGGCAGCTGCGGCCAGGCGATGACTCAAATCCGCTGGGAGCGTGCGATGTACTGCCAGCGGTGCGATCTACGCAGCTACCCGCGCATTTCGCCGAGCATGATCGTGCTGGTGACCCGTGGCGACGAAATCCTGTTGGCACGCTCGCCGCGCTTCGTCACGGGGGTGTACAGCACCCTGGCAGGCTTTGCCGAGCCGGGCGAGTCGGCCGAGGACTGCCTGGTGCGCGAAGTGCGTGAAGAAGTGGCGGTGGAGGTGCAGAACATCCAGTACGTTGGCAGCCAGTGCTGGCCGTTCCCGCACTCGATGATGCTGGGCTTCCATGCTGAATACGCGGGTGGCGAGATCGTCATGCAGCCGGACGAGATCGAGGACGCCCAGTGGTTCAGCGTCCATGACTTGCCGCCGCTGCCGGCTGGGCGCTCTATTGCGCGCTACCTGATTGACCTCTATGTCGCTCGCCGCTTAGGCCTGCCCGAACCAGTGCTGCCACGCTAGGCGCACGGTCAACGCCAGCACCACGGTGATGAACACCGGGCGGATGAACTTGCTGCCGCCGCTGATCGCCGTGCGTGCGCCAAAGAAGGCACCGACCATCACCGACAGGCCCATGCACAGGCCGACGATATAGTCGACCTGCCCGGAAATGATGAACACCGTCAGCGCCGCGATGTTGCTGACGAAATTCATGCTGCGCGCCACGCCGCTGGCGCGAACCAGGTCGATGGGGTAAAGCAGCAGGGTGCTGACGGTCCAGAACGCCCCGGTGCCCGGGCCGGCCACGCCATCGTAGAAGCCCAAGGTGAAGCCTTGGGGCATCTGCCATTTCTTCCTGATCGGGGCATCGGCGTCCAGCGGTGCCTTGGGCGTTCCGCCGAACAGTAGGTACACGCCGCAGGCGAAGACGATGACCGGCAGCATCTTGTTCAGCCATTCGGCTGGCATGTAATGGGCCACGATCGCCCCGATCAATGCGCCCACCAGCGTGGCGAACAGCGCCGGGCGCCACTGCGCGGGGTGGAACAGCTTGCGCTTGTAGTAGGTAAAGCCGGCCGTGGCCGAGCCGAAGGTGGAGCTGAGCTTGTTGGTGCCCAGCACCAGGTGCGGCGGCATGCCGGCAGTGAGCAGTGCTGGGGTGGTGAGTAGGCCGCCCCCGCCGGCGATGGCATCGATGAAACCGGCGACGAAGGCGACCAGGGCCAGGATCAGCAGGGTGAGGGGTTCTACGGTGAGTTCGAAGGGCATGGGAGGCTTCAAGCTGAAGGGCCGGGGGTGCGGCAAAAGGACAGATAAACGAGCATGGTAATCCCTCGTCCCTAAGGCTGTCAGTGTTTCAGGCCGCGTACTTGTTTCAAACCAACCCTGCAGAGAAGATAACTGTGTCGCCAGTAGCTGCGGATGAACGCCAGCAAATCCGCATTGATCACATCGGCATGGGTAGTCGGCATGCCATGCGGGTAGCCCTTGTAGGTCTTCAGCGTGCCATTGGGTAACAGCTTTGCCGACAGCGGCCCGGCGTTTTCATACGGCACGATCTGGTCATCATCGCCGTGCATTACCAGTACGGGCTGCTGGATGCCTTTCAAATCCTCGGTAAAGTCGGTCTGGGAAAAGGCCACGATACCGTCGTAATGAGCTTTGGCGCTGCCGATCATGCCCTGGCGCCACCAATTGTTGATAATGCCTTCACTGGCTTCAACACCGGGGCGGTTGTAGCCATAGAACGGCCCCGCCGGCACATCCCGGTAGAACTGCGCACGGTTGCTGGCCACCTGGGCCTGGAAGCCGTCGAACACTGACTTGGGCAGGCCGCCCGGGTTGGTTGGGGTTTGCACCATCAGCGGTGGTACGGCAGCTATCAGCACGGCCTTGGTCACCTTGCCTTCAGGGTGACGCGCCATGTAGCGCACCACTTCGCCGCCGCCGGTCGAGTGGCCGACATGCACGGCACCCTGGGTGCCCAGGTGGGTGACCACGGCCGCCACATCGTCGGCGTAGTGGTCCATGTCGTGGCCGTCCCATACCTGGCTGGAGCGCCCATGGCCACGGCGGTCGTGGGCTACCACGCGGTAACCCTGGGCGAGGAAGAACAGCATCTGTGCGTCCCAGTCGTCGGCGCTCAGCGGCCAGCCGTGGTGGAAGTGAATGACGGGCGCATCGCGCGGGCCCCAGTCTTTGTAGAAGATTTGTACGCCGTCCTTCGTGGTTACATAGCTCATGTTCGTGTCTCCTGTGCGCAGGAACCGATGGGAGCTATTGAGGTTAGGAGAGATTTTGGCGAGTAGCGGGAAGTTGTGCTGCCTGTGCGGGGCTCATCGCCGGCAAGCCAGCTCCCGCAGGTGGGAGCGGCTTTAGCCGCGAAGAGGCCGGTACTGGCACTGCAAACATTCAGGTTGCCGCTTTTTTCCGCGGCTGCCTTGGTTTGCCCGCCGCTGCTTTGCCCCCGGCCGCTTTGCTTCTCCCGCTACCCCGGCGCTTCTTCTTCCAAGGGGGTGCCGCCCCGACTGCGGGCCCGCTGATGGTCATGCGCATACCCTGGCAACGCTCCACCAGCTTGCCCATCCATGCCGACTGCCGGGCGACGAAGTCTTCCAGGCTCATCTCGCCGCTCTGCACCATGTCCAGCGCCTGCTCCCAGATGGCCGTGGTGCCTGGGTCAGCGATGGCGCGCGGTACGGCGTCGATCAGGCTGAACGCGGCAGGCGTGGCCGACAGTGCCTTGCCGTTCTTCACCAGATAACCGCGATCGAGCAGGCCTTGGATAATGCTGGCGCGGGTGGCTTCGGTGCCGATACCGGTGGTTTCCTTGAGCTTCTGTTTCAGCCGTGGGTCGTCGACCAGCTTGGCCACGTTCTTCATCGCCTTGATCAGGTCGCCTTCGGTAAACGGCTTGGGCGGCTGGGTCCATAGGTCTTTCAGCTGCAGGCCCTGCACGTCGCAGTCCTGGCCTTCGCGCAGCACTGGCAGTACCTGGGCGGGTGGTGCCTCACGGCCCTTGGTTGGGGTCAGCGCCTCGGGTAGCGCGCGGCGCCAGCCCGGTTCGACGATCTGCTTGCCCACCGCGCGCAGGGCATGGCCCGCGCAGTCGAAGTCGGCCTGGGTGCGGTCATACTCGTGGTTGGGCAGGAACTGCGCCAGGTAGCGGGCGCGGATCAGCGTGTACACCGCCTTGTACTTGGCTGGCAGGCGCGCCGGGTCGCTGGCAGCGGCAGTGGGGATGATGCCGTGGTGGGCACTGACCTTGGCGTCGTTCCAGGCCCGCGAGCGGCGTTGCGGCTCAAGGTAGGGCTGCAGGGGCGCCAGGCTGGCATCGGCCCGTTGCAGGGCGGCGAGGATGGCTGCTGCCTCGGCGTGCTGGCTTTGCGGCAGATAGCCACAGTCGCTGCGCGGGTAGGTGATCAGCTTATGGGTTTCGTACAGCGCCTGGGCGATGTCGAGGGTTTCCTGGGCGCCGAGGCCGAATTTTTTCGAGCACAGCTCTTGCAGGGTACCGAGGTCGAAGGGCAATGGTGCTGCTTCGCGCACGCGCTCGGTGGCCACCTTCATGGCCCTTGCAGTGGCGGCCTGGCCGATATCGGCAGCCGCTCGTTGCGCCAGTGCCTGGTTCAGGCAGCGCCCCTGGTCGTCACAGGCGTCTTCCGGCGCCCGCCATTGCGCGTTGAAACCCTGGCCGGCGTGTTCCAACTGCACGTCGATAGCCCAGAACGGCACCGGCACGAAGTTCGCGATGCTGCGGTCGCGGTCAACCACCAGGCGCAGGGTGGGCGTTTGCACCCGGCCCACTGGCAGCACGCCCTGGTACCCGGATTGCCGGCCCAGCAGGGTGAACAGCCGGCTCATGTTCATGCCGATCAGCCAGTCGGCGCGGGAACGGCCCAGCGCCGAGTGGTACAGGTTGAAGGTTTCGTGGCCGGGCAGCAGGCGCGCCAAGGCCTTGCGGATGGAGGCGTCGTCCAGCGCCGACAGCCACAGGCGCTGCACCGGGCCACGGTAGCGGCAATGTTCGACCAGTTCGCGGGCGATCATTTCGCCTTCACGATCGGCGTCGGTGGCGATCACCAGTTCCCGCGCTTCGCCCAGCAGGCGCTTGACTGCCTTGAACTGGCTGGCGGTCTTGGGTTTGACCAGCATCTTCCACTGGTCAGGGATGATCGGCAGGTCGGCCAGGTTCCAGCGCTTGTAGCGTTCGTCGTAGCTGTCGGGCGGGGCGGTTTCCAGCAGGTGGCCGATGCACCAGGTTACGCAGACGTCGGTGCCTTGCCAGCAGCCGTCGCCCTTGCGGGTGGCGCCGAGCACTTTGGCGATGTCTTTTGCCTGGGAGGGTTTTTCGCAGAGGAACAGGCGCATGGCCGGGAACGCTTCATCGGGGAATGATGAGCACTAGGATGCGCAAGCAGGGGCGCGGAGGCAAGTTTTATCTGGATGGATGTACAGCTTTTTGTGAGTGAGCATGTCACCGGCCTGCGCCGGCCTCTTCGCGGGTTACCCGCGAAGAGGCCGGTAAAGGCTATGAGTCAGGGGCGCGAGTCGCGCACCATGTCAACGTGCGGAATGCCGGCTTCGAGGAACTCTTCGCTGACTACGCGAAAGCCCAGCCGCTCGTAGAACGGCGTGGCGTGTACCTGGGCGCTGAGCATCTGCTGCTTCAGGTCACGGTTCTGCGCTTCGACAATCACCGCATTCATCAGTGCGTCACCCACCTTCAGCCCGCGCCAGTCCTTCAATACCGAGACCCGGCCGATGGTGCCATCGGGCAGCAGGCGGGCGGTGCCGATCGGATAGTCGCCTTCCAGGGCCAGGAAGTGCACGGCGGTCGGATCGTCCGAGTCCCATTCCAGCTCCGGCGGCACGTGCTGTTCGGCGATGAACACCGCTTCACGGATACGGCGGATGTCGGCGTTGTCCTTGTGCCAGTCGGCGAGGCGCACACGGATCTTATTCATTGGCGAATCCCAGGCTTCCTTGTTTCACCAGCTGCTGTACCAGCATAAGGCCATCTTCATCCTGCAGCCATTCGCCGAGGTTGTCGATGTGCAGGGCGTCGGCCGCGCACACCAGTTTCAGCAGCTCGCGCAGCTTGCCAGGCAGTGGGCAGCTGCGGCCGCTGGCGAACAGCAGCAGGTCGTCTTCGAATTCCGACCAGGCCAGGCGGGCGCTCGGGTTGCGGATCAGGATGGCGCCTTGTTCCAGCGCATCGATCAGTTCCTCTTCGCTGAGCTCTTCACCGACGATCTGTTCCGGGTAGCGCGGTTCTGTCATGAACTGGCCAAACCAGGTCAGCAGCAGGTCCTTGTCGTTCATGTGCTTGTCGAGCAGTGCCTTGAGGCGGTCGAGGGCGTCATGCTGGATCTGGTGCGGGTCGCTGGCAGGCTCGGCGTCGGCGTCGCTGTAGCGTTCTTCGTCGGGCAGGAACTGGCCGAGGAAGTCGGTGAAGTGGGTAAGTACTTCGGCGGCGCTAGGGGCACGGAAGCCAACCGAGTAGGTCAGGCACTCGTCCACGGCAACACCGTAGTGGGCCAGGCGTGGTGGCAGGTACAGCATGTCACCTGGCTCCAGGGTCCATTCTTCGCCCTGCTCGAACTCGGCCAGGATACGCAGGTCGGCATGCTCCAGCAGCGCGCTGTCGCTGCTGCACATCTGGCCGACCCTCCAGTTGCGCTGGCCGTGGCCCTGCAACAGGAACACGTCGTAGTTGTCGAAGTGCGGGCCAACGCTGCCACCAGGGGCAGCGAAGCTGATCATCACGTCGTCGATGCGCCAGCTGGGCAGGAAGCGGAAGTTCTCCAGCAGCTCGGCGACTTCGGGAACGAACTGGTCGACGGCCTGTACCAGCAGCGTCCAGTCTTTTTCCGGCAGCTCGGCGAAGGTGTCTTCGGTGAACGGGCCACGGCGCAGTTCCCACGGGTGGGCGCCATGCTCCAGCACGATACGCGACTCGACTTCTTCTTCCAGGGCCAGGCCAGCCAGCTCGTCGGGGTCGATCGGGCTGATGAAGTCCGGGAAGGCCTGGCGCACCAGCAGCGGCTTTTTCTGCCAGTAGTCGCGCATGAATTCGCGGGCCGAGATGCCGCCGAGCAGCTGCAGTGGAGTATCAGGATTCATGTTCAACCTATTGAAAAAACGTAATTTTCGTACGGGAATAAAAACGCCCGGCCAGGCCGGGCGTTATACGCGGCGGTCCGCTTAGACGCGTTTGGCCTGGGCTGCCGCGTTACCGATGTAGGTAGCAGGGGTCAGCAGCTTGAGCTCGGCCTTGGCTTCGGCTGGCATGTCCAGGCCGTCGATGAAGGTCAGCAGCGCTTGTGGGGTGATGCCCTTGCCACGGGTCAGCTCTTTGAGCTTTTCGTAGGGGTTTTCGATGTTGAAGCGGCGCATCACGGTCTGGATCGGTTCGGCCAGCACTTCCCAGCAGGCGTCCAGGTCGGCGGCGATGCGGGCTTCGTTCACTTCCAGCTTGCCGATGCCTTTCAGGCTGGCTTCGTAGGCAATGACGCTGTGGGCGAAACCCACACCCAGGTTGCGCAGCACGGTGGAGTCGGTCAGGTCACGCTGCCAGCGCGAGATCGGCAGTTTGCTGGCCAGGTGCTGGAACAGGGCGTTGGCGATGCCCAGGTTGCCTTCGGAGTTTTCGAAGTCGATCGGGTTGACCTTGTGCGGCATGGTCGACGAGCCGATTTCGCCGGCGACGGTCTTCTGCTTGAAGTAGCCCAGCGAAATGTAACCCCATACGTCACGGTCGAAGTCGATCAGGATGGTGTTGAAGCGGGCGATGGCGTCGAACAGTTCGGCGATGTAGTCGTGCGGCTCGATCTGGGTGGTGTACGGGTTGAACTGCAGGCCCAGCTCGTCTTCGATGAAGGCACGGGCGTTGGCTTCCCAGTCGATCTGCGAGTAGGCCGACAGGTGGGCGTTGTAGTTGCCCACGGCGCCGTTGATCTTGCCCAGCAGCGGTACGGCGGCAACCTGGGCGATCTGGCGCTCCAGGCGGTACACGACGTTGGCCAGTTCCTTGCCCAGGGTGGTCGGCGAAGCCGGCTGGCCGTGGGTGCGCGACAGCATCGGCACGTCGGCGTGAGCGTGGGCCAGGGTACGAATGGCCTCGGCGATCTGGCGCATCAGCGGCAGCAGCACGTCGTCACGGCCAGCGCGCAGCATCAGGGCGTGGGACAAGTTGTTGATGTCCTCGCTGGTGCAGGCGAAGTGAATGAACTCGCTGACCTTGGCCAGCTCAGGCAGCTGGGCGGCCTGCTCCTTGAGCAGGTATTCGATCGCCTTGACGTCGTGGTTGGTGGTTCGCTCGATTTCCTTGACGCGCTCGGCGTGCTCAAGCTTGAAATCGCTGGCCAGGGTGTCCAGCAGGGCGTTGGCCTCGGCGGAGAACGCCGGCACTTCGCCGATTTGCGGGTGGGCGGCCAGGCGCTGCAACCAGCGCACTTCGACCAGGGCGCGGAAACGGATCAGGCCGAATTCGCTGAAGATGGGGCGCAAGGCCTGGGTTTTGCCGGCGTAACGGCCGTCTACAGGGGAAACCGCAGTGAGCGAAGAAAGCTGCATGGGGTGTTCTCGGACAGTCAGGCTTTTGGAAGGGCGCATATCATACATGAAAAATGCGCCTGGGTCGGGTGGCTGACCAAAGGTCGGCCCAATTCGGATCTGGTCGGGGGCCCTGTGGGAGCGGGCATGCCCGCGAACACCGGCGTAGCCGGTGCCATACACCGCGTCGCTTGCTTCGCGGGCATGCCCGCTCCCACAAGGGGCTGCCCAGCCCGTCAGTTGGGGCTGCGCATCATGTCGTACAGCTCGTTCAGCAGTTTGCGCCGGCTGAACACCAGTTGCCAGCGGTGCCCGCCCAGCTGGCGCCACAGGCGCGCGGCGCGGATGCCGGCGAGCAGCAGGGCGCGGATTTTCGAGGCGTTGCTGGCCTGCTGCAGGAAGCGCATGTCGCCGTGTACCTGGATGCGCTGGCGCAGGGTGCTCAGGGTGTCCTGGTACAAGGCTCCGCTGGAAGCGATGACATTTTCGTGAACCAGGCCGAAGTGATCGGCCTGCGACTGGATTTGTGGCAGGCGGTTGCCGATGGTGTCGAGCAGGTCGCCACGCTTGTTCAGCTGGCGCTCGAGGCCCAGCATAGACAAGGCGTAGCGCAGGGGCTCGCGCTGCAGGCTGCTGGGGTCGCGTTCCAGGGCGCCGACCAGCGCGCGATAGCCATCGCGCAGGTTCAGGTCGTCGCCGCCGAACACTTCCAGGGTGTCTTTGGGGTCGCGTACCAGCAAGCTGCCCAGCATGCAGCCGATGTTGGCCTCGCTGGCCTGGCCGGTGCGGGCGATGCGGTCAACCAGCACGGCTGCCTGGAATACGCCGCCCAGGGCAATCAATTGCTCGCGCAGTGTGCTCATGCCCGCGGGCTCCACGGCTCGGCCGCCTCGATCACGCCGCCACCCAGGCACACTTCGCCATCATAGAACACCACTGATTGGCCCGGCGTCACGGCGCGCTGGGGCTCGTCGAACACGGCACGGTAGCCGCCGTCGGTCAGCGCCAGGGTGCAGCGCTGGTCGCTCTGCCGGTAGCGTACCTTGGCGGTGAGCTGGCGCGGGCTGCTCAGGTCCACCGGGTTGACCCAGAAGATTTCCGACGCGAGCAGGGCGCGGGAGAACAACCAGGGGTGTTCGTTGCCCTGGCCGACCACCAGCACGTTGCGGGTCAGGTCTTTGTGCAGCACGTACCAGGGCTCGTCACCGGCGTCCTTCAGGCCGCCGATACCCAGGCCCTGGCGCTGGCCGATGGTGTGGTACATCAGGCCATGGTGGCGGCCGATCACCTCGCCTTCGGTGGTTTCGATGTTGCCTGGCTGGGCGGGCAGGTACTGCTTGAGGAAGTCGCTGAAGCGGCGTTCACCAATAAAGCAGATGCCGGTGGAGTCCTTTTTCTTGGCGGTGGCCAGACCGTGTTTTTCGGCGATGGCGCGGACCTCGGGTTTTTCCAGTTCGCCCACCGGGAACAGCGTGCGGGCGATTTCCTTGCCGCCAACGGCGTGCAGGAAGTAGCTCTGGTCCTTGTTCGGATCCAGGCCTTTGAGCAGTTCGGTAACGGCGCCGGTGTCGCGACGGCGTACATAGTGGCCGGTGGCAATCAGGTCTGCACCCAGCGACAGGGCGTAGTCGAGGAACGCCTTGAACTTGATTTCGCGGTTGCAGAGGATGTCCGGGTTGGGCGTGCGGCCGGCCTTGTACTCTTCGAGGAAGTGCTCGAACACGTTGTCCCAGTACTCGGCGGCGAAGTTGGCGGTGTGCAGCTTGATACCGATGCGGTCGCACACGGCCTGGGCGTCGGCCAGGTCTTCACGGGCGGTGCAGTATTCGGTGCCGTCGTCTTCTTCCCAGTTCTTCATGAACAGCCCTTCCACCTGGTAGCCCTGCTCGATGAGCAGAAGGGCGGAGACGGAAGAGTCCACGCCGCCGGACATGCCGACGATGACGCGGGTCTTGGCGGGGTCTTTGAGTGCTGGGCTGGTCATGGGTACCGGTGTGTATCAAGGGGGAAAAACGCCGATTCTATCAAAGCCGCGGCGCCACGTCAGTCGCGCAGCAGTTCAAGGCTGTGCAGCGGGCCTGCAAGGTAGTCGTTCAGGCAGCGCGGCACCAGCTCGCTGCGCCAGCGGGTGGGGTCGGCCAGCAGCTCTTCGCGGGTCAGCCAGACAGCGCGGACGATGTCGCTGTCCAGGGCCAGGTCGGCATGGTGACGCACGGGGCGGGCGGCAAAACAGATGCGCTGGTAGGTCACGCCGTTGCTAGGCGCGGTGTACAGGTAGATGCCGACCACGCCGGTGAGCTCGACTTCCCAGGCGGTTTCTTCCAGGGTTTCGCGCAGGGCGGCCTGGGGTAGGGTCTCGTTGGCTTCCAGGTGCCCGGCGGGCTGGTTGAAGACGTGCCGGTTGGCTTTGAATTCTTCGACGAACAGGAATTTGCCGTCCTGCTCGACGATGGTGGCGACGGTGATGTGGGGTTGCCAAGACACGGTCGATGCTCTCCCTAAGTAGCAAGTAGCAAGTAGCAAGTAGCAAGTAGCAAGTAGCAAGTAGCAAGTTGAAGCGACCGCGTACCGCTTCGACTTGTGGCTTGTGGCTTGTAGCTTGTAGCTCGAAACTTGCAGCTGAAAAAGCACAAACCCCGGTGCGTGGCCGGGGTTTGTGCGGTTACGTCAAGCGGGCCTTACAGGGCGGCGATGGCGCTGTTCAGGGTCTGGCTTGGGCGCATCACCTTGGCGGTCAGCTCGGCATCCGGGGCGTAGTAGCCACCGATGTCGGCTGGCTTGCCCTGAACGGCGTTGAGCTCGGCGACGATGGTCTCCTCGTTCTCGGTCAGGGTCTTGGCCAGTGGGGCGAAGCGTGCCTGCAGGGCGGCGTCGTCGCTCTGTGCAGCCAGGGCCTGGGCCCAGTACAGGGTCAGGTAGAAGTGGCTGCCGCGGTTGTCGATACCGCCGACCTTGCGCGATGGCGACTTGTTGGTGTCGAGGAACTTGCCGGTTGCCTGGTCCAGGGTGCTGGCCAGAACCTTGGCGCGCGGGTTGTCGTAGGTGTTGCCCAGGTGCTCCAGGGAAGCGGCCAGGGCCAGGAATTCACCCAGCGAGTCCCAACGCAGGAAGTTCTCTTCGACCAGCTGCTGCACGTGCTTGGGTGCCGAACCGCCGGCGCCGGTTTCGAACAGGCCGCCGCCGCTCATCAGCGGCACGATCGACAGCATCTTGGCGCTGGTGCCCAGTTCCATGATCGGGAACAGGTCGGTCAGGTAGTCGCGCAGTACGTTACCGGTAACCGAGATGGTGTCCTTGCCTTCGCGAATGCGGGCCAGGGAGAACTTGATGGCGTCGACCGGGGCCATGACACGAATGTCCAGGCCGGTGGTGTCGTGATCCTTCAGGTACTTTTGCACCTTCTCGATCATCACGCCGTCGTGGGCACGGGCCGGGTCCAGCCAGAACACCGCTGGGGTGTTGCTCAGGCGGGCACGGTTGACGGCCAGCTTGACCCAGTCCTGGATCGGCGCATCCTTGGTCTGGCACATGCGGAAGATGTCACCGGCCTCGACGTTCTGCTCCAGAACCACGTTGCCCTTGCTGTCGACCACGCGAACCACGCCGTCGGCCTTGACCTGGAAGGTCTTGTCGTGGGAACCGTACTCTTCGGCTTTCTGCGCCATCAGGCCAACGTTCGGCACGCTGCCCATGGTGGTAGGGTCGAAGGCGCCGTTGGCCTTGCAGTCTTCGATGGTGGCCTGGTAGATGCCGGCGTAGCAACGGTCCGGGATCACTGCCTTGGCGTCTTGCAGCTCGCCAGCGGTGTTCCACATCTTGCCCGAGTCACGGATCATGGCCGGCATCGAGGCGTCGACGATCACGTCGCTCGGTACGTGCAGGTTGGTGATGCCCTTGTCGGAGTTGACCATGGCCAGGGCCGGGCGCTGGGCGTACAGGGCCTGGATATCGGCTTCGATCTCGGCCTGCTTGTCAGCTGGCAGGTCCTTGATGCGGGCGTACAGGTCGCCGATGCCGTTGTTGGCGTTGAAGCCCACTTCGGCCAGGGCGGCGGCGTGCTTGGCCAGCACGTCGTTGTAGAACTCTTCGACGATGACGCCGAACATGATCGGGTCGGAGACCTTCATCATGGTGGCTTTCAGGTGTACCGACAGCAGCACGCCGGCGGCCTTGGCATCGGCGATCTGCTCGGCGATGAAGGCCTTCAGGGCCTTGCGGCTCATGGTTGCGCAGTCGATGACTTCGGCAGCCTTGACCGCGGTCTTTTCCTTCAGCACGGTGGTGCTGCCGTCTTTGCCGACCAGTTCGATACGTACGCTGTCGTCAGCTTCGATCAGTGCAGCCTTTTCGCTGCCGTAGAAGTCGCCTTGGGTCATGTGGGCGACGTGCGACTTGGAGTCGGCGGCCCAGGCGCCCATCTTGTGCGGGTGCTTGCGCGCGTAGTTCTTGACCGACAGCGGTGCGCGGCGGTCGGAGTTGCCTTCACGCAGGACCGGGTTCACGGCCGAACCTTTGATGCGGTCGTAGCGGGCGCGGGATTCTTTCTCTTGCTCGGTGGCCGGCTCGTCGGCGTAGTCAGGGATGTTGTAGCCCTTGCCTTGCAGCTCCTTGATCGCGGCTTTGAGCTGCGGTACTGAGGCGCTGATGTTCGGCAGCTTGATGATGTTGGCTTCGGGGGTGGTAGCCAGCTGGCCCAGTTCCGCCAGGTGATCGCCTACTTGCTTCTCTGCGCCCAGTTGCTCCGGGAAGGCGGCAAGGATACGGCCAGCCAGGGAGATGTCGCGAGTTTCGACAGCGATGTCAGCCGAAGCGGTGAACGCTTCGATGATCGGCAGCAGCGAGTAGGTGGCGAGGGCAGGGGCTTCGTCGGTGAAGGTATAGATGATCTTGGAACGGGTGGGCATGCGGGTTAACTCTCTGTGTGCTGAGCGTGCTCGAGTCTCGTGGTGCGCAGGGTAAGGCGCATCGCCCTGGCAAGCCATGAGCGGAAAGTCGAGAAGCTGCGAGCGGTGATGGTGGATGCATCAGTCGAGCGTCAAGTGCTGAACTGCGGTAACAGCCCAGGCGTTGGCAGCCAGGCGGGAAAGGCCCGGCTTTTTGGCCGATCACGGCCTAGGGCGGTCCGCATTTTCCTGGGATTCGCCCCGATGACCCAACGGTCGCGGCGGAGTATATCAAACCATTTGGCCTAATCAGCAAGGCCAAGTGATATCGGCCCATTTATAAGACCAAAGACTGAGGGGCAATGTGGCGTAATGCCGCAGCGCCGGCGGGGTGTTCTGCGCGGGCGCGCCCACGCCCACAGCTTGCAGGTCGGCAGATGTGGTTTAGGCTCATTGCAACGCGTGATGTCCAACCCACACCCGATAGCGGAGTAGTGCAAGCATGGCATACCAGAAAATCAAGGTTCCGACCGACGGCGCCAAGATCACCGTCAATGCAGACCATTCGCTCAACGTGCCCGACCAGCCGATCATTCCCTACATCGAAGGCGACGGGATCGGCGTTGATGTCTCACCGGTGATGATCAAGGTGGTCGATGCCGCTGTGCAGAAGGCCTATGGCGGCAAGCGCAAGATCGCCTGGATGGAGGTGTACGCCGGCGAAAAGGCCACCCACGTCTATGACCAGGACACCTGGCTGCCGCAGGAAACCCTCGACGCGGTGCGTGACTACGTGGTGTCGATCAAGGGCCCGCTGACCACCCCGGTGGGTGGCGGCATCCGTTCGCTGAACGTGGCTTTGCGCCAGCAGTTGGACCTGTATGTGTGCCTGCGCCCTGTGCTGTGGTTCCAAGGTGTGCCAAGCCCGGTGAAAAAACCGGGGGATGTCGACATGGTGATCTTCCGGGAGAACTCCGAAGACATTTATGCCGGCATCGAATGGAAGGCCGGTTCGCCGGAAGCAGACAAGGTGATCAAGTTCCTCAAGGAGGAAATGGGCGTTACCAAGATCCGCTTCGACCAGGACTGCGGCATTGGTATCAAGCCGGTTTCCCGCGAAGGGACCAAGCGTCTGGTACGCAAAGCCCTGCAATACGTGGTGGATAACGACCGTGAGTCGCTGACGCTGGTGCACAAGGGCAACATCATGAAGTTCACCGAAGGTGCCTTCAAGGACTGGGGCTACGAAGTGGCGCGTGACGAGTTCGGTGCCGAGTTGCTCGACGGCGGGCCGTGGATGAAGTTCAACAACCCCAAGACCGGCCGCGAAGTCATCGTCAAGGACGCCATTGCCGACGCCATGCTCCAGCAGATCCTGCTACGCCCGGCCGAGTACGACGTGATCGCCACGCTCAACCTCAACGGCGACTATTTGTCTGACGCCCTGGCGGCGGAGGTGGGCGGCATCGGTATCGCCCCGGGGGCCAACCTGTCCGACACCGTGGCCATGTTCGAGGCTACCCACGGCACGGCGCCCAAGTATGCCGGGCAGGACAAGGTCAACCCGGGTTCGGTGATTCTTTCGGCAGAAATGATGCTGCGCCACATGGGCTGGACCGAGGCCGCCGACCTGATCATCAAAGGCACCAATGGCGCGATTGCGGCCAAGACTGTGACTTACGACTTCGAGCGCCTGATGGACGGTGCCACGCTGGTGGGAAGTTCAGGCTTCGGCGACGCTATGATCAAACATATGTAAGCGAATGTGAAACGGCCGCTTCTGGTAAAGAAGCGGCCTTTCTTTTCGTTTACCCGCTGGCAGAGCAGTCGGTCAGGCGTCGGCCGTGCTGCCGGCGGGCTGTGCACTGGCCGGAGCGGGCGCAGCCGTGGATGCGCTGCTGATATTGACGGCATGTAGACCTTTCGGGCCTTGGATGACGTCGAAGGTCACGGCCTGGCCGGCCTTGAGCGTCTTGTACCCGTCCATCTGGATGGCTGAATAATGAGCGAACAAGTCGTCGTTCTTGCCCTCTTCATTGACGAATCCATAGCCCTTGGCATTGTTGAACCACTTGACTTTACCGCTTGCCATCCCTATGTCCCTCTGCAAAGGACTCCATCACTGGAGTATCATCCACTTCATCCGCATACGAACCTTGCGAAAAAATCTGGTTGACTGCGCGGATCTTTATCGACCACGGTGGGTTCCTATTGGTTGTAACACCGTTTTGCCGATAGTCAAGGTCATGCAGCGGCTGCACCAATGGCCGTTCGCAGGGTCAACCCACAACCTTAACCTGTCGATGTGATGAAATTCTTTCCATGCATGCACACAGCCAGATTCGACTAACATTCAATCAGGATCGTCCCCAATCGAATGAGGACGATGGCTCCGGTCTGGCGGTTCAGGAAGCCAAGCCGATCCTGCAGGCGCCACCGATGTACAAGGTGGTTTTGTTCAACGATGACTACACACCGATGGATTTCGTCGTCGAAGTGCTCGAGACGTTCTTCAGTCTGAACCGCGAGCTGGCGACCAAGATCATGCTGACCGTCCATACCGAGGGGCGGGCAGTGTGCGGATTGTTTACCCGCGACATCGCCGAAACGAAGGCTATGCAGGTCAACCAATACGCCAGGGAAAGCCAGCATCCGCTACTCTGTGAAATCGAGAAGGACGGTTAATCGCCGACCACTTGGGTATGAGGTGAAGCTATGTTAAACCGCGAGCTCGAAGTCACCCTCAATCTTGCCTTCAAGGAGGCCCGTTCGAAGCGTCATGAATTCATGACCGTCGAACATCTGCTGCTGGCACTCCTGGACAATGAGGCTGCCGCGACCGTTCTGCGCGCCTGTGGCGCCAATCTCGACAAGCTCAAGCACGACCTGCAAGAGTTCATCGATTCGACCACACCGCTGATTCCTGTCAACGATGAAGACAGGGAAACCCAGCCAACTCTGGGGTTCCAGCGTGTGCTGCAACGCGCCGTGTTCCACGTACAAAGCTCTGGCAAGCGCGAGGTGACCGGCGCCAACGTGCTGGTGGCAATCTTCAGCGAACAGGAAAGCCAGGCCGTGTTCCTGCTCAAGCAGCAGAGCGTGGCCCGCATCGATGTGGTCAACTACATCGCCCATGGCATTTCGAAGGTGCCGGGGCATGGCTCGCAATCCGAAAGCGACCAGGACATGCAGGATGAAGAGGGCGGTGAAACCTCTTCTTCCAGCAACCCGCTGGACGCCTATGCCAGCAACCTCAACGAGCTGGCGCGTGCCGGCCGTATCGACCCGCTGGTAGGCCGCGAGCAGGAAGTGGAGCGCGTTGCACAGATCCTTGCCCGCCGCCGCAAGAATAACCCGCTGCTGGTGGGTGAGGCCGGGGTGGGCAAAACGGCGATTGCCGAAGGGCTGGCCAAGCGTATTGTCGATGGCCAGGTGCCTGACCTGCTGGCACAGAGCGTGGTGTACTCGCTCGACCTGGGCGCGCTGCTGGCCGGTACCAAGTACCGCGGCGACTTCGAGAAGCGCTTCAAGGCGCTGCTTGGCGAGCTGCGCAAGCGCCCGCAGGCCATTCTGTTCATCGATGAGATCCACACCATCATCGGTGCCGGTGCGGCGTCGGGTGGGGTAATGGATGCGTCCAACCTGCTCAAGCCGCTGTTGTCTTCGGGTGAAATCCGCTGCATCGGCTCCACGACCTTCCAGGAATTCCGTGGCATTTTCGAGAAGGACCGCGCCTTGGCGCGGCGCTTCCAGAAGGTAGACGTCAGCGAACCCTCGGTTGAAGACACCGTGGGCATCCTGCGTGGCCTGAAAGGGCGGTTCGAAAGCCACCACAACATCGAGTACAGCGACGAAGCCCTGCGCGCCGCCGCTGAGCTGGCCTCGCGCTACATCAATGACCGGCACATGCCGGACAAGGCCATCGATGTGATCGACGAAGCTGGCGCCTACCAGCGCCTGCAACCGGAAGCCAGCCGCGTCAAGCGCATCGATGTGCCGCAGGTGGAGGACATCGTCGCCAAGATTGCGCGAATTCCGCCGAAGCATGTCAGCAGCTCCGACAAGGAACTGCTGCGTAACCTGGAGCGCGACCTGAAGCTGACCGTTTTCGGTCAGGACCAGGCCATCGATTCGCTGTCCACGGCCATCAAGCTGTCGCGTGCCGGCCTCAAGGCCCCTGACAAGCCGGTGGGTTCGTTCCTGTTTGCCGGCCCTACAGGCGTCGGCAAGACCGAAGCGGCCCGGCAATTGGCCAAGGCGCTGGGTGTGGAGCTGGTGCGCTTCGACATGTCCGAGTACATGGAGCGCCACACGGTTTCGCGGTTGATCGGTGCACCACCTGGCTATGTTGGGTTCGACCAGGGTGGTCTGCTGACCGAGGCGATTACCAAGCAGCCGCACTGCGTGTTGCTGCTCGACGAAATCGAGAAGGCTCATCCGGAAGTCTTCAACCTGCTGCTGCAGGTGATGGACCACGGCACCCTTACCGACAACAACGGGCGCAAGGCCGACTTCCGTAATGTGATCCTGATCATGACCACCAACGCCGGCGCGGAAACCGCGGCGCGGGCCTCGATCGGCTTCACCCATCAGGACCATGCGTCCGATGCGATGGAAGTGATCCGCAAGAGCTTCACGCCAGAATTCCGCAACCGCCTGGACACCATCATCCAGTTTGGCCGCCTGAGCACCGAAACCATCAAGAGCATCGTCGACAAGTTCCTTATCGAACTGCAGGCGCAGCTGGAAGACAAGCGGGTGCTGCTTGAGGTCAGCGATGAGGCCCGCGGCTGGCTGGCGGCTTCGGGGTATGACGTGCAGATGGGCGCGCGGCCGATGGCGCGGTTGATTCAGGACAAGATCAAGCGGCCGCTGGCCGAGGAGATCCTGTTTGGTGAGTTGGCCGAGCATGGCGGTGTGGTGCACGTCGACTTGCGCGATGGCGAGCTGGTGTTCGACTTCGAGACCACGGCTGAAGTAGCGTGATACATGGGGCTGCAACGCAGCCCCTTAGAAACTTGAAGCCATGAAAAAGCCCGGCACTTGGCCGGGCTTTTTCATGGCTGGAGCTTAGCGCGCACGGTAGGTGATGCGGCCCTTGCTCAGGTCATAAGGCGTCAGTTCGACGCGGACCTTGTCGCCAGTGAGAATACGGATGTAGTTTTTGCGCATCTTTCCGGAGATGTGCGCGGTTACGACGTGCCCGTTTTCCAACTCCACGCGGAACATGGTGTTGGGCAGGGTGTCGACGACAGTACCTTCCATTTCGAAGCTGTCTTCTTTCGACATGCAGTTGAGCCCTCGGTGTCCAGTGTTGGCCCGACGCATAACCGCACCGGGCAAAAAAGTGGCGTGGATTATGCCGGAAAACTGTGTGTCAAGCCAATGCTTTCAGTTGAGGGTGACCCAGCGCTGGTTTATCAACAATTCGATGGGCCGATACTGTGTCTTGTAATTCATCTTCTTGCAGTTCTTGATCCAGTAGCCCAGGTACACCGCCTCCAGATCCTTGCGCAGGGCTTCGCCAATTTGCCAGAGAATGGCGAAACGGCCCAGGCTGCGACGCTCTTCGTCGGGCTCGTAGAAGGTGTAGACCGCTGACAGGCCATTGGGCAGTACGTCGCACACGGCCACTGCCATCAGTCGGCCGGCCAGGCGAAATTCGTAGAACCAGCAGAAGGGCAGGTCCCGCACCAGGAAGGTGGAAAACTGGTCGCGGCTGGGTGGGTACATGTCACCGTCGGCATGGCGGGTTTCGATGTAACGCCGGTACAACTCGAAGTACTCTTCCTTGAACGCCGGGCGCGCTGCGCTCACGGTGAGGTCGGCATTGCGCTTGAGGATGCGCCGCTGCTGGCGGTTGGGAATGAAGCGGGCTGCGGGAATGCGCGCCGGTACGCAGGCGTTGCAGTTCTGGCAGTGGGGGCGATACAAGTGGTCGCCGCTGCGGCGGAAACCCATGTCCGACAAGTCGGCATAGACGTTCACGTCCATCGGCTGGCTGGGGTCGAGGAACAGTGTGGTTGCCTGCTCGTCGGGCAGGTAACTGCAGGTGTGGGGTTGAGTGGCATAGAACTTCAACCGCGCCAACTCTGTCATGATCAACCCCTCGGTGAGACTTTGTTCTAAGTGTAAGCCAGCCAGGGAAAACCGCCTAGGCGACCACCCAAGTCGCGCTGTTGGGCTGGTCGAGGTGGCGGGCCAGGTAGCGGGCGAACTCGGCGCGGCTGATGGCATGGGCGCCGAGGCTGTGCAGGTGGTTGGTGGGCATCTGGCAGTCGATCAGTACGAAGCCGGCCTGGCGCAGGTGCTCGACCAGGGTCACGAAACCGACCTTGGAGGCGTTGTCGGCGCGGCTGAACATCGATTCGCCGAAGAACAGTTGGCCCATGGCCAGGCCGTACAGGCCACCGACCAGTTCGCCGTGCTGGCGTACCTCAACCGAATGGGCAATGCCGCGACGGTGCAGTTCGCAGTAGGCGTTGCGCATGGTGTCGGTGATCCAGGTGCCGTCGGCGTAATCGCGGGGGGCGGCGCAGGCATCGATTACCGCCGGGAAGTCGCTGTCGAAACTGACCTGGTAGCGCCCCTGGCGCATCAGCTTGGCCAGCGAGCGCGATACGTGAAGCTGGTCGGGCAGCAACACCGTGCGCGGGTCGGGTGACCACCACAGGATCGGCTGGCCGTCCTGGTACCAGGGGAAGCAGCCATGGCGGTAGGCCTGCACCAGCCGTTCGGGGCTCAGGTCGCCGCCGGCGGCGAGCAGGCCGTTGGGTTCGTGCAGGGCCTTTTCCAGGGGTGGGAAGGTCAGCGAGTCGCGGGTCAGCCAGGTGAGCATGGTCTATCGTGCGGTGGGGGAGGGGAGCGGGCAGCATGGCGTGCGCACCGGGCAGGGTCAATGGCTGAGCGCCCGCAGCGGCGGCCGGGGGCAGCGCGGCCGCGGAATTCGGGCAATTTCCTGCGCATTGATGAAACCGCAGGCACCATCCGCTACATTTGCTGTCATACCTGTGCAAAAACACAGCATAAGCCTTTGTCACGAAAGAAAATGCGTGCTCAAATTGCAGGCATGTGAAAGTCGCCCCCGCTTGAGCGCCTTACGGCGCGCCGTCATGGCAGTGGGCGGGCAGTAATGTTAAAAGTAGTGGTTCATTGGCCGCACTGCCGGCCGAGCACTATTGGACGCGCAGCACGCGCAGGAATAGACGTGTTTTGAAGAAATCCACCGCAACCCCAGCTCCCTTGCCCGTGCCCCTGTGGCGGCAGCAGCTGCACTATCGCCTCAAAGAAGGTGCGTTGATCGCCGTTGGCGCTCTGTGCCTGTACCTGTGGATGGCGCTGCTGACCTACGACACTTCGGATCCGGGCTTCAGCCACACCGCCACCGTCGACCAGGTGCAGAACGCCGCCGGGCGTGCCGGTGCCTACTTTGCCGACATCCTGTTCATGGTATTGGGTTACTTCGCCTATATCTTCCCGCTGCTGCTGGCGGTGAAAACCTGGCAGATCTTCCGCCAGCGCCATCAGCCCTGGGACTGGAGCGGCTGGCTGTTTTCCTGGCGGCTGATCGGCCTGGTATTCCTGGTGCTGTCGGGGGCCGCGCTGGCGCACATCCACTTCCATTCGCCTGCGAGCTTGCCGTTTTCTGCCGGCGGCGCCCTGGGCGAAAGCCTTGGCGACCTGGCGCGCAACCTGCTGAACGTGCAGGGCAGTACGCTGATGTTCATTGCCCTGTTCCTGTTCGGCCTGACCGTTTTCACCGACCTGTCGTGGTTCAAGGTGATGGACCTGACGGGCAAGATCACCCTCGACCTGTTCGAACTGGTGCAGGGCGCCGCCAATCGTTGGTGGGAAGCCCGCAACGAACGCAAGCGCCTCGAGGCGCAGTTGCGCGAGGATGAGCCTGTGGTGAAGGCCGCGCCAACGGTCGCCGAGAAACGCGAACCCGCCAAACCGGCGCTGCGTGAGCGCATCTTCAAGCGCGAAGAGGCGCCGGCACCGGCGGTCGAGCCCCGCGAGCCGACCCTCGGGCGCGAGCCCGCGGCCCCGCTCCGCGAACCGGCCCTGGCCCGCGAGCCGGTGGTGCCCCCCCGCGAGCCAAGCCTTGCCCGAGTAGCGTCGTCCACGCCAACCATCGTGCCCCCGGCCGTGGACAAGGCGCCAGAGCCGAGCAAGCGGGTGATGAAAGAGAAACAGACGCCGCTGTTCATCGACAGCGCCGTGGAAGGCACGCTGCCGTCGATATCCATCCTCGACCCGGCCGAACAGAAGAAGATCGAGTACTCGCCAGAATCCCTGGCCGGTGTCGGTCAGCTGCTGGAAATCAAGCTCAAGGAATTCGGCGTTGAGGTCTCGGTGGACTCGATCCACCCGGGCCCGGTGATCACCCGTTACGAAATCCAGCCTGCCGCTGGCGTCAAGGTCAGCCGTATCGCCAACCTGGCCAAGGACCTGGCACGGTCGCTGGCGGTGACCAGCGTGCGTGTGGTCGAGGTAATCCCCGGCAAGACCACCGTGGGTATCGAGATCCCCAACGAAAACCGCCAGATGGTGCGTTTCTCCGAAGTGCTGGCCACGCCGCAGTACGACGAGCAGAAGTCCCCTGTCACCCTGGCCCTTGGCCACGACATTGGCGGCAAACCGGTAATTACCGATCTGGCCAAGATGCCCCACCTGCTGGTGGCCGGTACCACGGGTTCCGGTAAGTCGGTGGGGGTCAACGCGATGATCCTGTCGATCCTGTTCAAGTCCAGCCCGGAAGACGCACGGCTGATCATGATCGACCCGAAAATGCTCGAGCTGTCGATCTACGAAGGCATTCCGCACCTGTTGTGCCCGGTGGTCACCGACATGAAGGACGCCGCCAACGCCCTGCGCTGGAGCGTGGCCGAGATGGAGCGCCGCTACAAGCTGATGGCGGCCATGGGTGTGCGTAATCTGGCCGGCTTCAACCGCAAGATCAAGGACGCCCAGGAAGCCGGGGAAATCATCCACGACCCGCTGTATCGCCGCGAAAGCATGGACGATGAGCCGCCGGCGCTGAAAACCCTGCCGACCATCGTGGTAGTGGTCGACGAATTCGCTGACATGATGATGATTGTCGGCAAGAAGGTCGAAGAGTTGATCGCCCGTATCGCGCAGAAAGCGCGCGCGGCGGGTATTCACCTTATCCTCGCCACCCAGCGCCCGTCGGTGGACGTGATTACCGGTCTGATCAAGGCCAACATCCCGACCCGCATGGCCTTCCAGGTGTCGAGCAAGATCGACTCGCGGACCATCATCGACCAGGGCGGTGCCGAACAACTGCTGGGCCACGGTGACATGCTGTACATGCCGCCGGGTACCAGCCTGCCGATCCGGGTGCATGGCGCGTTCGTTTCCGATGACGAGGTGCATCGCACGGTAGAGGCGTGGAAGCTGCGCGGCGCCCCAGACTACAACGACGACATTCTCAATGGCGTGGAAGAGGCCGGCAGCGGCTTCGACGGCGGCGGCGGTGGCGGTGATGGCGACGATGCCGAAACCGATGCGCTGTATGATGAAGCGGTGCAGTTCGTGCTCGAGAGCCGGCGTGCTTCCATTTCTGCCGTGCAGCGCAAACTGAAGATTGGCTACAACCGTGCTGCTCGCATGATCGAGTCGATGGAGATGGCCGGCGTGGTTACCCCGATGAACAGCAACGGCTCGCGGGAAGTAATTGCCCCAGGCGGCCCGCGCGACTGATGAACACCCTGCCGGGCGCCAGTGTTGATGCCCGGCCTTTTCAATGCTCAATGAGGATTCCCATGCGCGCGATTCGCATGCTGTTGGTTTCTGCCCTGACCCTGGGCTCGGTTACCGCTTACGCCGGTGAGCAAGATGTGCAACGCCTGACCCAGTTGCTGGAAAAGTCACAGACTATCGAGGCCAATTTCTCCCAGCTGACCTTGGGCGCCGATGGCACCAGCCTGCAAGAAACCTCGGGCAAGATGACCGTCAAGCGTCCGGGCCTGTTCTACTGGCATACCGACGCACCGCAGGAGCAAGTGGTGGTGTCGGACGGCAAGAACGTCACCCTGTGGGACCCGGACCTGGAACAGGCCACCATCAAGAAGCTCGACGTGCGCCTGAACCAGACCCCGGCGCTGCTGCTGTCGGGTGATGTGTCGAAGATCAGCCAGAGTTTCGACATCACCTCGAAGGAGCAGGGCGAAGTCATGGACTTCACCCTCAAGCCGAAAACCAAGGACACCTTGTTCGACTCGCTGCGCGTGTCGTTCCGCAAGGGCCTGATCAATGACATGCAGCTGATCGACAGCGTCGGCCAGCGCACCAACATCCTGTTCAATGGCGTCAAGGCCAACCAGGCGGTGCCGGACAGCAGGTTCAAGTTCGACATCCCCAAAGGCGCGGACGTGATCAAGGAGTAACCAGAGCTCGCCATGGACCTGTTTCGAAGCGAACCTGTCGCCCAGCCTCTGGCGGCCCGCCTGCGCCCGTCCAACCTGGACGAGTACGTAGGCCAGGAGCACCTGCTGGCGCGCGGCAAACCGCTGCGCGAGGCATTGGAGCAAGGCGCGCTGCACTCGATGATCTTCTGGGGCCCGCCAGGGGTAGGCAAAACCACCCTGGCGCGGCTGCTGGCGCAGTTCTGTGATGCGCATTTCGAAACCGTGTCGGCGGTACTGGCCGGGGTCAAGGAAATTCGCCAGGCGGTGGAGGTTGCCAAGCAGCAGGCAGGGCAATACGGCCGGCGCACCATTTTGTTCGTCGACGAGGTGCACCGCTTCAACAAGTCGCAGCAGGATGCCTTCTTGCCATATGTGGAAGACGGCACCCTGCTGTTCATTGGCGCCACCACCGAAAACCCCTCGTTCGAGCTCAACAACGCACTGTTGTCGCGGGCGCGGGTGTACGTGCTCAAGAGCCTGGACGAGGCGGCGTTGCGCAAGCTGGTCGACCGCGCCCTCACCGAGGAGCGTGGCCTGGGCAAGCGCAACCTGCGGGTGGGCGACGATGCCTTCAAGATGCTGATGGCCGCCGCAGACGGCGACGGCCGGCGCATGCTCAATTTTCTCGAAAACGCCTCGGACCTGGCCGAAGATGGCAGTGAAATCGACGTCGAGATGCTGCAGAGCCTGTTGGGCGACAGCCGTCGCCGTTTCGACAAGGGCGGCGAAGCCTTCTACGACCAGATTTCCGCGCTGCACAAATCGGTACGCGGCTCCAACCCGGACGGCGCCCTCTACTGGTTCGCGCGCATGCTCGACGGCGGCTGCGACCCGCTGTACATCGCCCGCCGTGTGGTGCGCATGGCCAGCGAAGACATTGGCAACGCCGACCCGCGGGCGCTCGGCTTGTGCCTGGCGGCCTGGGATGTCCAAGAGCGCCTGGGCAGCCCCGAAGGCGAGCTGGCGGTGGCCCAGGCCATCACCTACCTGGCCTGTGCACCGAAGAGCAACGCGGTGTACATGGGCTTCAAGACCGCCCTGCGCGAAGCCGCCGAGCATGGCTCGCTGGAAGTGCCGCTGCACTTGCGCAATGCGCCCACCAAGCTCATGAAGCAACTGGGTTACGGCGACGAGTACCGCTACGCCCACGATGAGCCCGACGCCTATGCGGCCGGTGAGGACTACTTCCCCGATGCACTCGAGCCGCGCCAGTACTACCAGCCCGTGCCGCGCGGCCTGGAACTGAAAATCGGCGAGAAGCTGCGTCACCTGGCCGACCTTGACCGCAATAGCCCCCGTCAGCGGAGAAAACCATGATTGCCTTGATCGCTGCCGTGAGTGCCGGGGGCGTGGCCGGTACGTTGCTGCGCTTCGCCACCGCCAATTGGGTCACCGCCCACTGGCCACGGCACTTCTATGCCGGTACGCTGGCGGTCAACCTGGTTGGCTGCCTGCTGATCGGCCTGCTCTACGGCTTGTTCCTGCACAAGCCGCTGGCGCCGGTCGAGTTGCGCGCCGGCTTGATCGTCGGCTTCCTTGGTGGCCTTACAACTTTTTCCTCTTTTTCGCTCGATACCGTGCGCCTGATGGAAAGCGGGCAAGTGCCGCTGGCCTTGGGCTATACCACTATCAGCGTAGTGGGCGGGCTGCTCGCGACCTGGGCTGGCCTGTCCCTGACCCGTTTCTGAACCAACACCTACCTATAACGAGAGAACGATATGCTCGATTCCAAACTGTTACGCGGCCAACTTCAGGAAGTGGCGGATCGCCTGGCCTCCCGTGGCTTCAGCCTGGATGTCGCGCGCATCGAATCACTGGAAGAACGCCGCAAGGCGGTGCAGACCCGTACCGAGCAACTGCAGGCCGAGCGTAACGCCCGTTCCAAGTCCATCGGCCAGGCAAAAGCCAAGGGTGAAGACATCGCCCCACTGATGGCCGATGTCGAGCGCATGGCCAATGAGCTGGCGGCCGGCAAGGCCGAACTGGACGAGATCCAGGCCGAGCTGGACGGCATCCTGCTGACCATTCCCAACTTGCCGGATGCCAGCGTACCGGTCGGTGCCAGCGAAGACGACAACGTTGAAGTGCGCCGTTGGGGCACCCCGAAAACCTTCGATTTCGACATCAAGGACCACGTTGCCCTGGGTGAACTCAGCGGTGGCCTGGACTTTGAAGCCGCCGCCAAGCTGTCCGGCGCACGCTTTGCCGTGCTGCGCGGGCCGATTGCCCGCCTGCACCGCGCCCTGGCGCAGTTCATGATCAACCTGCACACCGGCGAGCATGGTTACGAGGAGCACTACACCCCGTACCTGGTGCAGGCCCCAGCGCTGCAGGGCACTGGCCAGTTGCCGAAGTTCGAAGAAGACCTGTTCAAGATTACCCGCGAAGGCGAGGCTGACTTCTACCTGATCCCGACTGCCGAGGTGTCGCTGACCAACCTGGTGGCAGGCGCGATTCTGGACGCCAAGCAACTGCCGCTTAAGCTGGTTGCCCACACCCCGTGCTTCCGCAGTGAAGCGGGCGCTTCCGGCCGCGACACCCGCGGCATGATCCGCCAGCACCAGTTCGACAAGGTCGAGATGGTGCAGGTGGTGGAGCCGGCGAAATCGATGGAAGCCCTGGAGGGGCTGACGGCCAACGCCGAGCGCGTGCTGCAGCTGCTGGAGCTGCCGTACCGCGTGCTGGCCCTGTGCACCGGCGACATGGGCTTCGGCGCGGTGAAAACCTATGACCTGGAAGTGTGGGTGCCGAGCCAGGACAAGTACCGTGAAATCAGCTCGTGCTCCAACTGCGGCGACTTCCAGGCGCGCCGCATGCAGGCCCGCTGGCGCAACCCGGAAACCGGCAAGCCAGAACTGGTACACACCCTCAACGGGTCCGGCCTGGCGGTTGGCCGTACCTTGGTTGCGGTGCTGGAAAACTACCAGCAGGCCGACGGCTCGATCCGCGTGCCAGAGGTGCTGAAGCCTTACATGGGCGGCGTCGAGGTCATCCGCTAAATGGATTATCTGCCGCTGTTCCACAAGCTGCAGGGCGGCCGTGTACTGGTCGTCGGCGGCGGTGAGATCGCCTTGCGCAAGGCGCGCTTGCTGGCCGATGCCGGGAGTGTGCTGCGCGTGGTGGCGCCGGACGTCGACGGTCAGTTGGCTGCATTGGCGCGGGAAGGTGGCGGTGAGGTGCTGGTGCGTGGCTACCAGGCCGCCGACCTGGTCGGGTGCCGGCTGGTGATCGCCGCCACTGACGACCCTGGGCTGAACGCGCAGGTGTCGGCCGATGCGCAGGCCGTCAGCCTGCCAGTCAACGTGGTGGACGCGCCGGCCTTGTGCACGGTGATCTTCCCGGCGATTGTCGACCGTTCACCGTTGGTGATTGCGGTCTCCAGTGGCGGGGACGCTCCGGTGCTGGCGCGTCTGATTCGCGCCAAGCTGGAGGCGTGGATCCCGGCTGCCTACGGTGAGCTGGCCGGGCTGGCGGCGCGGTTCCGGCACAAGGTCAAGTCCTTGTATCCGGACGTGAACCAGCGCCGCGGCTTCTGGGAGACCGTGTTCCAGGGCCCGATCGCCGAGCGCCAGCTGGCCGGGCAGGGCGCCGAAGCCGAACGCCTGTTGCAGGCGATGGTGGAGGGCGCACCGGTGCAGCAGGGGGGCGAGGTGTACCTGGTAGGTGCGGGCCCAGGCGACCCTGACCTGCTCACCTTCCGCGCCTTGCGCCTCATGCAGCAGGCCGACGTGGTGCTGTATGACCGCCTGGTGGCCCCGGCGATCATCGATATGTGCCGGCGTGATGCCGAGCGTATCTATGTTGGCAAGCGCCGCGCTGACCACGCTGTACCGCAGGACCAGATCAACCGCCTGTTGGTTGACCTGGCCCAGCAAGGCAAGCGCGTGCTGCGCCTGAAGGGCGGCGACCCGTTCATCTTTGGCCGCGGTGGCGAAGAGATCGAAGAGCTGGCCGAGCATGGCATCCCCTTCCAGGTGGTGCCGGGTATTACGGCGGCCAGTGGCTGTTCCGCCTATGGCGGCATTCCACTGACCCATCGCGACCATGCCCAGTCGGTGCGCTTCGTGACCGGGCACCTCAAGGATGGTACCAGCAACCTGCCATGGAACGACCTGGTAGCGCCGTCGCAGACCCTGGTGTTCTACATGGGTTTGGTGGGCTTGCCTACGATCTGCGCAGAGCTGATTCGCCATGGGCGTGCGGCCAGTACCCCGGCGGCCCTGGTGCAGCAGGGCACTACGCGTAACCAGCGGGTGTTCACCGGTACCTTGGCGGACTTGCCGGAGCTGGTGGCCCAGCATGAAGTGCATGCGCCGACCCTGGTGATTGTTGGGGAAGTGGTGCAGTTGCGCGACAAGCTGGCCTGGTTTGAAGGTTCGCAGAACAGCTGAAGCCGCCGGGGCCGCTTTGCGGCCCATCGCGACACAAGGCCGCTCCTACACACCCTGTAGGAGCGGCCTTGTGTCGCGATGGGCTGCAAAGCAGCCCAACGATCTCAACCTTGCCAAATCCCTTCACCCACCAACCGCTCCCGATCATGCGGCTGGTTGAAATCCTGCAACGGCCCCTTAGGCACGATCCCGTTCGGGTTGATGGTCTTGTGGCTCATGTAATAGTGCTTCTGGATATGCTCCATATCTACAGTTCCCGCCACCCCAGGCCACTGGTACAGCTCGCGCAGCCAGTTCGACAGGTTGTGATAATCGCTGAGGCGCCGCAAGTTGCACTTGAAGTGCCCGTGATACACAGCGTCGAAGCGCACTA
Source organism: Pseudomonas sp. CJQ_9 (assembly GCF_043106615.1). Taxonomy (NCBI): domain Bacteria; kingdom Pseudomonadati; phylum Pseudomonadota; class Gammaproteobacteria; order Pseudomonadales; family Pseudomonadaceae; genus Pseudomonas; species Pseudomonas sp. CJQ_9. The sequence goes on from NZ_JBICMS010000027.1 coordinate 73,719, forward strand.
GCGTGGTGAACAGGCGCACATCGGCTTCAGTCAGGTATTCCCCCGCCAGGTAGCGATTGCGGCCTAACAACTCTTCCAGATGATCCAGCTCGTTGAACACGTCATCGAACGCCGCCTCGTAGGCCTCCTGCGTAGTCGCGAAGCCGGCGCGATACACACCGTTGTTCACCGCCGGATAGATACGTTCGTTCAGCGCCTCGATGGCCGGGCGCAGCGGCGCTGGGTACAGGTCGAGGGTGTTGCCGGTTAACTCGTTGAACGCGCTGTTGAAAATGCGAATGATCTCAGCCGACTCATTGTTGACGATGCGTTTCTCTTTCTTGTCCCACAACACGGGTACTGTCACCCGGCCGGTATAGTGCGGGTCGTCCTGGGTGTAACGCTGGTGAAGGTACTGCAGCGCATCGAGGTGATCGCCGCTGGAGCCTTGCTGCTGGTCGAAGGTCCAGCCATGGTCTTGCATCAGCCAGCTCACCACCGAAACGTCGATCAACGGGGCCAGGCCTTTGATGGCGCGGAAGATCAACGTGCGGTGGGCCCAAGGGCAGGCCAGCGACACGTACAGGTGGTAACGGCCGGCTTCGGGGGCAGGCAACGAATGGCGGCGCTGGGCGTTTTCGCGTTTGAAGGTGCCGTCCTTGCCGTTTTCATACCACTGGTCATGCCAGCGGCCGTCGATCAAAAGGCCCATGGTGAGCTCCTGGAACAAAGGGTTTGTCGTTGGAGCCCAGTCTAGGCCAGATCGTTCGAAGTAATAGCGCAAAGATCCGGGTAGTGTTATCGACTAAATCGATCTATCACGGTTGTCCCAATAGGTCTGCGCGTTGGTGAAGGCCTGTTCCCGGGTCTGCTCCAGGCCACGCAGTGCCAAGGCCATGGTCGCGATCAGCGCTTTCTCGCCGTAGCTGTCCTGCACTTCACCACGCCAGAAGGCGAGCAAATGCTCCGGTTGCAGCGTGGCGGGTTTGACGTGACGGCGCTCGCTCAGCGCCGGCCATTCCTCATCCCAGGCTACGCCGGCAGTGGTGCCGTAGAGGTGGCTGATGACGTCCGGGTTGACCTCGATCTCGCCGCCATCGCCCTTGATCACCACGGCATGGTCGCCCAGCAGGCGGCTGGCCTCACGGTGTACCGCCTGGTAACCGGGGTGGAAGATGCTTTGCAGGCCGCACCGCGCGCCCAGCGGGTTGAGCACCCGCGCCAGGGAGTGAATGGGCGAGCGCAGGCCCAGGGTGTTGCGCAGGTCGATCATGCGCTGCAGTTGCGGTGCCCAGTCGTGCAAGGGGAAAAACGCCAGCTGATGTTGGCCCAGCGCGGTGTCGACCGCTGCCCAGTCGCGGCACAGGGGGATCTGCAACAGGTCGAGCAATTGCTCGGTGTACAGCCGCCCGGCCGTGTGTGCGCCGCCGCCATGCATCAGGATGCGCACGCCATTGCCGGCCAGGCATTTGGCGGCCAGCAGGTACCAGGGCAAGTGGCGCTTCTTGCCAGCGTAGGTTGGCCAGTCCAGGTCCACGGCAATGCGCGGGGCTTGTAGGTGGCCGCGTAGCGCTTCGGTGAAGCCGGCCAGCTCTTCGGCGCTTTCTTCCTTGTGCCGCAGCAGCATCAGGAAGGCGCCCAGCTGGGTGTCCTCGACCTTGCCTTCCAGCAGCAGGGTCATGGCAGCCCGTGCTTCCTCGCGGGTAAGGCCGCGCGCGCCGCGCTTGCCTTTACCAAGAATGCGCACGAATTCAGCGAACGGGTGTTCGGCCGGAGTTTCCAGGGTCAGCGGGCGGGCTTGATTCAAGGGTGGCAGGGTCATATGCAATTGGTCGGCTTGGGCAGGCCCGCCAGCTTGGCGGCAAGTTTGGCGGGGGTGCCATTGAACAGGCGGTTCAGGTGCGGACTATTGCCCTTGTCAGGGCCCAGCTTCAGGGCGGTGTACTTGATCATTGGGCGGGTGGCCGGGGACAGCTGGTACTCCTGGTAGAACTGTCGCAGCAGTTCGAGGATTTCCCAGTGGTCCGCGGTCAGCGCAATGCCCTCGCGCTCGGCAAGGGCCTCGGCGGCTGCATGGGACCAGTCTTGCAGGTCGACCAGGAAGCCGTCCTTGTCCAGGGCGATCGCCTGATCGGCAACGGTGAGGGTATTCATAACCAGCTGTTGACCTTGTCGTAGTGCAGCGACAGTTCGACGAAACTGGCGTAGTCCACGGCCTTGGCCAGTTCGTTGCCAACCGCGCGGGCTTGCAGGTCTTCGTCCAGGGCGAACAGGCGCTGGGCCAGGCTGGCGGCTTGCAACTGGCGGTACGCTTCGCTGCCGCTGCGCAGGGCGTACACCGCATCGCCGCACAGCAGCAGGGCGTCGTTCGCGCCAAGCAGGCGCAGGCAACTGGCCAGGCGCTCGTCGCCGAACGGGGAGTGGGCAATTACGTGCAGGGTCGTCATCAGAGCGTTACCACCTGGTCAAAACGGGCGATCAGTGCGGTCAGTGCCGCGTCATCCAGCACTTGCACGGGCAGTGCCAGGCTGTCGGCGGCCAGGCCACGGCGGGTGAGGCTGTGGTTGCAGGCGAACAGTTCTTCGACGCCGAACATCGGCAACGCCTGCAGGTTGGCGGCCAGGTTCTTATGTTGCACGGCGGCAGGTCGCTGGTTTGGCGCTAGCTGGAACACGCCATCGTCGAGGAACAGCATGCCCAGCGGCAGGTCGAACGCGCCACCGGCCAGGGCGATGTCCAGCGCCTCGCGGGCAGATGGGCCGTTCCACGGCGCCTGGCGGCTGATGATCAACAAGGATTTGGCCATTTCAGTCGCCTCCAAAGCAGACAAGGCGGTCGGCGATTTGCGCGGCCTCATGCAGTTGCCCCAGGCCGGACAACTCCCATGGCTTGGGCAGGTTCACGGCCGGGCGCTGATAGCGGTTGGCCTCGGCCTCGTCGAGCACGCCACGGCGCAAGGCGGCGGCGATGCACACCACGGCGTCCAGCTGGTGGGTCTCGATAAAGGCACGCCACTGCGCGGCCACGTCCACTTCATCCTGGGGCGCGACCACGTTGGCCGAGGCACTGTGTACCCCGTCCTGATAGAAGAAGAGCCGGGCAATCTCATGCCCGCCGGCCAGCACCGCCTCGGCATAGCGCAAGGCGCGCCGCGAGGAGGGCGCATGGGCCGGGGAGAATACCGCGATAGCGAATTTCATGGGTAACTCATGCAAAGGACTACCGCCATGATAAAGCAAAAAAGCCCGCGCCCGCTTGTGCATGCGGGCGCGGGCTTTTGAAGGAGCGGCCTTGTGTCGCGATGGGCTGCAAAGCAGCCCCGGGGCTTCAGCGCAAATGCACAAATTGCTGGGGCTGCTTCGCAGCCCATTCGCGACACAAGGCCGCTCCTACAGGGATTGCGCAAGGCCCTGTCAGAAGGGAACAGGCCTCAAGCCTGTTCCTTGCTCTCCGGCAGGAACCAGTTCAGCACCAGGGCACAGATGCCACCGGTCGCCACGCCCGACTCCAGCACATTGCGCACCGCCGCCGGCATATGCGCCAGGAACTCCGGCACCTGCGCCACACCCAGGCCCAGCGCCAACGACACGGCGATGATCAGCAGCGCACGCCGGTCCAGGCGGGTGCTGGCCAGAATATTGATGCCCGACGCTGCAACCGCGCCAAACATGACCATTGCCGCACCCCCCAGCACCGGTTCTGGCACCGCCTGGATCACCCCGGCAACACTGGGGAACAGCCCCAATATCACCAGCATTACGGCAATCCACATGCCGATATGGCGACTGGCAATGCCTGTGAGCTGAATCACGCCGTTGTTCTGCGCAAAGATCGAGCTCGGGAACGTGTTGAACAAGCCCGCCAACAACGAGTTGGCGCCGTTGACCAGCACACCACCCTTGATGCGCTGCATCCACACTGGGCCATCGACGGGCTGGCGCGATACCTTGCTGGTGGCGGTGACGTCACCAATCGCTTCCAGCGACGTCACCAGGTAGATCACCAGCATCGGAATGAACAGCGCCCAGGAGAAGCTCAGGCCGAAATGCAGCGGCGTCGGCAGCTGGAACAGCGCGGCTTGGTGCATGCCGGTGAAGTCCAGGCGGCCCAGGTAGCCCGCCAGGGCATAGCCGACCGCCAGGGCAATGAGGATGGCACAGCTGCGCATCCATACCAGTGGAATACGGTTGAGGATGACGATGATTGCCAACACCACACCCGACAGTAGCAAGTTCTCGCCATTGGCGAAGGTGCCATTGGCCATGGCGCCGAAGCCACCGCCCATGCTGATCAGGCCGACCTTGATCAGCGTCAGGCCGATCATCAGCACGACAATACCGGTGACCAGCGGGGTGATTAGGCGTTTGACGAAGGGCAGGATGCGCGAAACACCCATTTCGACGAACGAGCCAGCGATGACCACGCCAAAGATGGCGGCCATTACACCTTCGACCGGCGTGCCTTGCTTGACCATCAGCGCACCCCCGGCAATCAGCGGGCCCACGAAGTTGAAGCTGGTGCCCTGCACGATCAGCAACCCGGCGCCAAACGGCCCGAAGCGCTTGCACTGTACGAATGTGGCGATACCGGAGATTACCAGCGACATGGAGACGATCAGGTTGGTATCCCGTGCGGACACCCCCAGCGCCTGGCAGATCAACAGCCCGGGCGTTACGATCGGCACGATGATCGCCAGCAGGTGTTGCAGCGCTGCCAGCAGGCCGATCAGCAGCCGAGGCTTGTCCTCGAGGCCAAGCACCAGCTCATTGGCGGGGGCCGATGCTGCTGGGCTGTGTTCATGTGTGCTCATGGCTGAAAGCTGCCCCTGAAGAAAAAAGGAGCGCATTCTACGGGGTGAAGGCAGATTGCGGTAGAGCAAAGCACGATGCCGACATGATCGGCGACCCTATGCCTAATTACCTGACTTTTCAGTCAAAAACTGCCTGCCGCGAATGTGCACTGCCGCGCCGGTTAACCCATGCTGAAGGCGAACACCGGCATGCCTTTCCCACACCCACAAAAAAGCCCGCCGAAGCGGGCTTTCTCACAACCTACAACAATCAGTCATCACGCCCCATGATGCCAAACAGCTGGAGCAGGCTGACGAACAGGTTGTAGATGGACACATACAGGCTGATGGTGGCCATGATGTAGTTCCGCTCACCACCGTGAATGATCGCGCTGGTCTGGAACAGGATGCACACCGACGAGAACAGCACGAAGCCGGCGCTGATCGCCAGTTGCAGGCCGCTGATCTGGAAGAAGAAGCTGGCCACGACCGCACCCAGCAGCACGAAGAAGCCGGCAGTGATGAAGCCACTGAGGAAGCTCATGTCCTTGCGGGTAATCAGTACGTAAGCCGACAGACCACCGAACACCAGGGCAGTCATGGCAAATGCCGAGCTGACAACCTCGGCACCACCGGCCATGCCCAGGTAGCGGTTGAGGATTGGGCCGAGAATGAAGCCCATGAAGCCGGTAAGGGCGAAGGTGGAGACCAGGCCCCAGGCCGAATCACGCAGCTTGTTGGTCAGGAAGAACAGCCCGTAGAAGCCGATCAGCACCACGAACACGTTCGGGTAGCCGACACGCATTTGCTGGGCAACGAAGGCCATGACGCCGCTGAAGGCGAGGGTGAGCGCCAGCAGACTGTACGTGTTGCGCAGGACCTTGCTGATCTCCTGCTGCTCGACCTGCTGGCCGTGATGTACGGCATAATCCTGTTCGCGCATGGCGACACTCCTTGGTAAACCTGTGGTTTCGAACGTTCAGATGCTGGGAGTCTACCAGAGCCATTGCAACCCGCGACACAGAGAGTTTGACAGCTTGTTTCATTACGGTATTATGGCGGCCGCAAACGAGCTGGAAGCGTGGCCGAGTGGTTTAAGGCAACGGTCTTGAAAACCGTCGATGGGCAACTATCCTAGAGTTCGAATCTCTACGCTTCCGCCATATTCTTCATCAAAGCCCCTGAAAATGGGGCTTTTTTGTGGGCGATGGTTTTTCGCCTCATGCTCATGCCAGCATCAGCGGCGCCGGTTGCTCCTGTAGATTGCAAAGGGCCGCCGGGCTGGCCAGGGCATTTTTCAGCCCCGGCCAGCCCGGCAAAGCGGCCCGGTGCAGGCGCTGCTAGGTTGACGAACCCAGGTTGCCTGCAGGGGCTGCACGGCGCACGCTACATACGCCCCAGGTCAGCCCCAACACCGCCGCGATCACCGAGGCCGATAGCACGCCAAGTTTGGCTGCCCCCAGTGAGCCGGGGTCGACGAACGCCAGGTTGGCGATGAAGATCGACATGGTGAAACCGATACCGGCCAACAGGCCCACCAGCGTGATGCTGCGCCAGTTCACCCCGGCGGGGAGCGCGCACCAGCCCAGGCGTACCATCAACCAGCTGACGCTGATGATGCCCAAGGGCTTGCCTGCGACCAAGGCGACTACCACGGCGATCATGACCCATTGTGGGCCCGCAGCAGACAGGTCGACCCCAGCCAGGCTGACCCCGGCATTGGCCAGGGCGAACACTGGCATGATGCCGTAGGCTACCCAAGGGTGCAGCGTGCCTTGCATCCGCACCACCGGCGGCAGCAGTTCGCGCTGGGCCAGGCGCAGGCGTTTCAGTGGGTCGATGAGTTCGCTGGCATCGCGCTCTGGCGCTTTGGCGCGGCCCAGCAACTCGTTGGTGAAGCGGCTAATGGCATCCAGAGGGCGCTCACGCATCGGCATGGCGGCTACCGGGGTCATCAGCCCGAGCACAACGCCGGCGAGGGTCGGGTGGGCACCGGTCAACAGGATGCCTAGCCAAACGATCGCACCGGGCACGATATAGGCGTAGGCCGACCCCACACCAATCTTCTGCAGCGCGATTACCATCAGCAGGCCGATCGCCGCGACGCCGAAACCGCTGTAGTCGAGGCCGCCCGAGTAGAAGACCGCGATGATCAGCACAGCGATAATGTCATCGATGATCGCCAGGGCAAGCAGAAACACACGTACGTTGGACGGAATCGACTTGCCCAGCAGGGCCAAGACGCCTACCGCAAAAGCGATATCGGTGGCCGTTGGCACTGCCCAACCCTGATGGTCGGCTGGCGAATGAACGATACCGAGGTAGAGAAGTGCCGGTGCGGCTACGCCGCCGATTGCAGCGGCCATGGGCAGCATGGCCTGGCGCAGGCTGGCCAGTGCACCCTCGTGGATTTCGCGGCGGATCTCCATGCCCACCACCAGGAAAAAGATGGTCATCAGCCCATCATTGACCCAGAAATGCAGGGACTGCGAGTACACATACGAGCCCACGCCGAACGTTATCGGGGCGTGCCACAGGGCTTCATAACTGTGTGCGGCAGGGGAATTTGCCCAGATCAGGGCGGCGACAGCGGCAACCAACAGGACGATGCCACTGACTGCTTCAATATGCAAAAAGCGTTGAAGGCTGGCCAAGGCGCGCTCGGCCACTTTCTGGGCGCGAGGCAAATCTGTTTTAGGCATAGGCGCAAGTACTCCCGCATGGCGGCCCGACCTGCGCTGTTCTTTAACCTGCCTCACTGCACCATGCAGCAGACACCCGGGCGCTAGTGTACCGAATAACCGCGTTCAGATGAACCCGAATGCGGTTATCGATCATTTGCCGAGGGCCTGCCTTTAGCGGGCGCCTGCGCTCGATCACTGGATCAGTGGCACGCCACTGAGTTTTTGCAGTTCTTCAAAGTCGATGTCTGCGCATATTTCGATCACTTTCAACCCATCAGCCGTGACTTCCAGCACTGCCAGGTCGGTGTAGATACGGCTGACGCAGCCAATACCGGTCAGTGGGTAGGTGCATTCAGGCACCAGCTTGCTTTCGCCTGTCTTGGTCAGGTGGTCCATCATCACGAACACCTGGCGCGCGCCGGTGGCCAGGTCCATCGCGCCGCCTACCGCCGGGATCGAACCCTCGGCACCGGTGTGCCAGTTGGCCAGATCGCCTTTGACCGAGACCTGGAAGGCACCCAATACCGCGATGTCCAGGTGGCCACCGCGCATCATCGAGAACGAGTCGGCATGGTGGAAGAAAGCGCCACCGGTTAACAGGGTCACATGTTGCTTGCCGGCGTTGATCAGGTCATCGTCTTCTTCGCCCGGGGCCGGGCTAGGGCCCATGCCCAGCAGGCCGTTTTCGCTGTGCAGGAATACTTCCTTGTCACCCAGGTAATTGGCCACCAGGGTCGGTGCGCCGATGCCCAGGTTTACGTAGGCACCTTCCTGAATGTCTGCGGCCACGCGTTGGGCCATCTCGGTGCGGGAGAGCTTTTTGGTGATGGTCATGGCAGGCCTCAGACAGCGGTGGCAAGCGAAGCAGCGCGGGTGCCGGTAACGGCGACGACGCGCTGGACGAAGATACCCGGGGTGATGATGTGTTCTGGGTCCAGTTCACCCAGTTCGACAACCTGGTCGACCTGGGCGATGGCCGTCTTGGCGGCCATGGCCATGATCGGGCCGAAGTTGCGCGCCGCCTTGCGGTAGACCAGGTTGCCCCAACGGTCGCCTTTGTGCGCCTTGATCAGTGCAAAATCGGCGTGCAGCGGCATTTCCAGCACGTACATGCGGCCGTCGATCTCACGGGTTTCCTTGCCTTCGGCCAGCAACGTGCCGTAGCCGGTCGGCGAGAAGAACGCACCAATGCCCGAGCCCGCTGCGCGGATACGCTCGGCCAGGTTGCCCTGGGGCACCACCTCCAGTTCGATCTTGCCGGCGCGGTACAGTTCGTCGAACACGTACGAGTCGGACTGACGCGGGAACGAGCAGATCACCTTGCGCACGCAGCCGGCCATCAGCAAGGCTGCCAGGCCGATCTCGCCGTTACCGGCGTTGTTGCTGATGATGGTGAGGTCGCGGGCGCCGGTGGCGATCAGGCCATCGATCAGCTCGGACGGCATGCCGGCAGTGCCGAAGCCACCGACCATGATGGTCGATCCGTCGGTGATCCCTTCCACCGCGCTGGCGATGGACTCGTACGTTTTATTGATCAAGGCGAGCTCCTGGTTGTTCCTGGAGTTGGAGTTGTCGGGCTGGCCGGCGCCTGTAAAGCGATGGGCCTGTCAGCATGTGCAATTGCTTGCTGACTTTGGCCATAGCGTGCCGCAAGATAGGGCAACAGTAGAGGGGGTTTGGCGGAATTCGTGCGATTATCGAACTGTTGTGCGATCTGCGAGCACCCCGCAGGGGCGGTGCAGTCGCGTTTGCTCAGGGGCTTGGCGCCTCCCTTTGTGCCCCTGTAGGGTGCGACCAGCCACCTGACTGTGTGTTTTTGCACCGTTAGCGGGCGAGATGCGGTGGTGAACCCTGATTCTATCCCGATGCCTGTATTGGCCTGCGACTTGCTATCAAATTGCCATTCGATGTCGCGTATGGTGAAGATAATGTCGCTTTCCAGTGCTTCTATGCAGTTGTCATCCCAAGAGAAGGGCTGGCTGCCCTGGTTTGGCAGAACCGGCAAGTTCAGCATGGGCTGGGCATGTCACTTGAACCGGGCAAATTACCCGCAAATCGAGCAAACCTTCGAGGCCATTGCCCAGACCCGCGTCCGTTTGCTGCATGAGTGGGCGCACGAACAATGGGAGCACCTGGCCGAGCTGGCCGAGCAACTGGCCCCCGGCTTTGACCGGCTGGGCAGCGCGCAATTGCAGGACAAGCTGGCCCAGGCTGAGGACTTCTCCGAGCTGTTCGTCGTCGACCCCACTGGCAAGGTGCTTGCCTCGACCTGGCGGCAACGGGCAACAGCGCCCATCGAGCACACCCGTGCGCTGGCGCAGGGGCTGAAGGCGCCATTTCTGCACGGCCCCTATTGCGACCCGCTGACCTTGAGCATCGGCCCGTCCTCTTCGCGCTTTCACGATGAGGTAACCCTGATGTTCTACCAGCCTGTGAAGGTTACCGGCAACGTCGTGGGTTGCCTCTGTGGTCGCGTACCCAACGATGTGCTGGGCGATCTGATCCAGCGCGAGGCCGGGCATATTTACGCCGAATCGGGTGACAACTACCTGTTCATGGCGCAGTCGCGCTTCGACCCGACGATCCAGCCGGGTACGGCGTTGTCGCGCTCGCGTTTCGAAGATGCCACCTTCACCCACGGCGAGAACCTGAAAAACGGCGTTCACACGACGTGGGGCACCGTGCAGGTGCAGCGCCATACCGAGCTGGAGCTGCGTTTCACCGACCCATCCACCCGCGAGCTGCACCCGGGGGTGCGCGAAACCATCCGTTGCGGCGCCAACGTGTTCGTTACCTACCCCGGGTATTCCGACTACCGTCATGTGCCAGTGGTGGGCAAGGGCGTGACCTTCCAACTGCCGGGCTCGCCGGACCGCTGGGGAATGATGTGCGAGGCAGACCTCGAGGAGGTGTACCGGCGCCGCTCGCTCAGTTATGGCTTGATGAAGCCCTACCTTGCGACGATGGTCGGCCTGTTCGGTTGCAACTACCTGGTGCAGCACTACGCTGGCCTGCCGCAGGGCCTGAACGAGGTGGTCGAAGCCTTGGCCATGCTCGCCGCCGCGGTGCTGTTCGGCATGCTCGGGCCGCGCCGTGTGGCGGCGCGCCTCAATGGCATGAGCAATGTGCTGCGGACCATCGCCGAGGGTGAGGGCAACCTGCGCCAGCGGCTGGATACCCACACGGTGGGTAACGATGAAAGCGGCGACATGGCCCGCTGGATCAACAGCTTCATCGACCGCCTGGATGCAGTGGTAGGGCAGGTGGTCAAGGCCAGCCACACGGTGGGCGTCACCAACCAGATGATGCTGGGCCGTAGCCAGGATGCCAGCGTCACTTCGGCTGACGTGGCCGAGGCCGTGCATCAGATGATGATCATCATGGAAGAGCAGTTGGGCGAATTGCAGCAGGCCTCGGTCAGCGCCGAGCAGATGAAGCAGGCCATGGACGAAGTGGTCACCCGCGCCCGCGAGCAGTTCCAGGCGGTGCAGGCCGGTACGCAGTCGATCCGCGACGTGGTGGCGCGCTCGTCGTCCAGTGTGCAACGCCTTGACAGCCGCATGGTCGAGATCGACAACATCACCGGGTTGATCAGTGACATTACCAACCAGACCAACCTGTTGGCGCTCAATGCTGCGATCGAGGCGGCGCGCGCTGGCGAGCACGGCCGTGGCTTTGCCGTGGTGGCCGACGAAGTGCGCAGCCTGGCGGCGCGAACGGCGCGGGCTGCCGATGACATACGCACCATGGTCGAGAGCCTGCAGGGTGAGACCCGTCAGGCCGTGAGTTTCATGGAGCGGGGCGTGCAGGACGTGGACAGCAGCCTGCGCCTGGCCGAGGACGCCTCGTCCGAAAACGTGCAACTGCACCAGGCGGTGGAGGGTATGTTCGCGATCATCCAGCAGCTCAACCGGCGCAGCCTGGAATATGGCAAGACCATCGAGCAGGTCAACCAGTCTTCCCACGAGATGCGCCAGACCGCGGTGGTGTTGCAGAGCAGTGCGCAGAAGGTGCGGGTGGATGCCGGCAAGTTGCAGAAGCTGGTCGGGCAGTTCGAGACCAGCGAAGAGGGCAAACGGGCGGCTGCCGCTTGAGTGCCGACGCCGGCCAGGGCTGTTGTCAGCGCCGCAGTTCGGCAGCGAACTGGCCAGCCTGCAGGTGCACCTGTGCAGGCCCGCCCCAGAACGCGCCGTGGCGGACGATCACCCGTTCATGAATGGCCGCTGCCACCGCCGCCGCCGCATTGGGCGCCCTCAACAACACGAAGCTGGCCTCGTTACCCAGCTGCAGGCCGTAATCCTGCTTGCCCATGACCGCGGCACTGGCCTCGGTCGCCATCTGCAGCGCCACCCGCAGCTCTTCGTCGGTGTTGAACCCCGAGCGGTAACCGACCAGCATCGCCCGCTGCAGCATGTCGCCATTGCCATACGGCCACCAGGCATCCTGGATGTTGTCGTTGCCGGTGAACACCTGCACACCCCCGGCGCGCAAGCGTAGCACCGGCGGAAAGGCACGGTCGCCCGGGGCATTGGTCATGATCGAGATACCTGCGCCCGCCAAAGCTTCGGCGGTGTGGTCGACTACCGCGTCGGTGACGTCGCCCAGGCCGTAGGCGTGGCTGACCGCAACCAGGCCTTGCATGCCCAGGGCCTGGGTGCGCGCGGCAATGCGCTGAAGTTGGGCGATGCAGATATCGCCGGGTTCATGCAGGTGGATATCGACTTTAACGCCGTGCCGCTCAGCGATGCCGAATACGATATCCAGCTGGGCGTCAGCGTCGCCGTCCAAGGTGGTGGGGTCGATGCCGCCTACCACCTGCGCACCTTCGCCGATAGCGGCTTCCATGACCTGGGCGGCGCCCGGGCAGGTGACCACGCCGGCCTGGGGGAAGGCCACCAGCTCGATGTCGAGCAGGTGTTTCCAGTTATCCCGGGCTTCGAGCATGGCGTGCAGGTGACTCAGGCCGGTGGTGGCGTCCACGTCCACATGGCAACGCATGGCCAGGGTGCCGTACGCAGCAGCCTGACGCATCAGCGCGTTGGCGCGCTCGATGATGGGCGGTGCGCTCGCCAGCTCACGTTTTTCCACGGCCAGGCGCTCGCGCAGGCTGGCGACAGGTTGGTGCGGGCGCCAGCGATCACCCACGAAGCTCTTGTCCAGGTGAATGTGGCCATCAACGAAACCCGGCAATACCAGCAACCCTTCCAGGTCGATGGTCTCGAGGGCTGGGGTGCCGGCGCGCTGCGGGCCAATGTGGCTGATGCGGCCGTTACTGACGGCAATGTGCAGGGGCAGGCCATCGGCATCGATGGCGTTGATGAACTCACGGTCGTTCATGGAACTGGCCTTCTCTACTGGGGCTTGGTGGCTTGCCACGGTAAGGCGGATGAGCGCTTGCCTCCAATTAATTATCAGGATCAAGGCCAGTGGAATTGTGGATGCGGCACAGCGTCAGCCGGCCGCAGGGGATCGTTGTGCGGCCCCCCCAGGCGGCGGTTTTCAGCCCGGTAGGCTTCACCGGCCTGGGGGCACCGCGTGGGTATTCTTACTGCAAGGTCGCTGGTTTGAGCTCGCTTGGCAACTGCTGCAACGCCGCCTCCAGTTGCGCGACAGACTGGGCAAGTTGATCAGCCTCCTCGTGCTTGCCCGCACTTTTCAGGCGGTCCCGCTCGATGCGCAGGTTGAGCAGGGTTTTCTGCAATTTCAGGGCTGAAGCGTTGAAAGGGTCCATGGGCTTCTCACACTGTGGGCTTCCATGCCGTTGTAGGAAACTTGGACCGTAACAGCTCGAATTCCCCCTAGAAACTGATGTTTCATACAGGAAAATCTGGTGATCGCGGTATTTCCCACATCGAGCGGTAAAGTTTCCTACAAGATGCATTTCTGAATATGTCGCCACATGCCGCCTGGCATCCCATATCCGCTGGGTTGGGGCGGTTCTCCATCGGCAGGCCTTCTGCGCAGGGCTTGATCAGCTTTGGAAATGTTATGTAGCACTTACCTCGCACAACCTGCAGGTGCCGTGCCCCCAGCGACCTGCTCGGGACCTATCCAGAGCCGGTGCAACTTCTGCAAAACAGGGGTTGTCATAACGCTCTGCATGCCGCAGGCAACACTGCGGCGTTGGTGTGTATCATTGCCGTTGTCGCCCCATTCATGCGCCGATAACGGGCGGTATCTGCCGCCTGAGCCTGGCGCGAAGGTTTTACCGGCCAAGGAGAGGCCCATGCACTACGTTGTGATCGAATCCCACCGCAGCGAGTACCTGCGGCCAATCCGCTTCGCAAAAGGCACTTTGCTGGAGATTGGCCCACGCTATGAAGGCGAGCCTGGCTGGCAGGACTGGTATTTGTGCAGTTGCACCGGCCAGGAGCCCGGCTGGGTGCCCGCGCAGCTCATTGAACGGCTCAGCGTTTGCCAGGGGCGGGCGCTGGATCATTACTGTGCGCACGAGCTGGACGCCGACCCGGGGCAACTGGTGCAGATGGTGCGGCCGCTCAATGGATGGCTCTGGTGCCGTCGCCATGGCAATGGCGAGCTGGGCTGGTTACCGGCAGAGAAGCTTCAGCAATTGGGCTGAGGGGCGCCACAACGCTGCCATGTGTTGTGCGCTGCATCTGATACGCTTTTTTTGCGCCAACCTGGATCTGTAACCGTATCAGCCCTTGCCCGACAATACGCCCATTCCCGCTTCATAACTGTCGAGGTTCCAATGGGCAAGCTGGCGCTGTTCCTGGGAGGGTTTCTGCTACTCACTATTCTGATCGGTCTGCTTGGCACCATTCCGCCAAGCTGAGGGTGATCGGTCTTTTTTCCGCGCGGCCCGTCTACTTCAAGCTCGGGCCCAATCTCCTGGCAAATGGCTGCTATCTCTACCGTCAGCATCGCTGGACCGGCGGTCGCTGCACCTCATTTTCAAGCACTAATACCTCGTGTAGTCTCCCGCCGCCGCTCATTCGGGTCGGCCTTTTCAGCTGGGAGTCGACACATTAATGGAATGCAAGAAAGGCGCCTGCGCCGCCCTGGAGTGGCGTAGCCGTTTCCTCGCCGAGGGCACGTTGGATGAGCACGGTTATGAGCAGGCGCTGCGCAATGCGCAAGCGCTGGAGCAGGCTGGGGATATCAGCACGTCAGAGTGGATCGAGCTGGTAAAGCTGGCCAATGCGGCATTGCTGGGTGTGGGATAAGTCATTCTTTGCGTTGGGAAATCTGTCCACAAAAAACGTGGGTAGGTCTGTGGATAAAGTGCTGAAAGCCATGCCGGCGGCGGGCTCTGTTAAATTGAGCAGAATTTGAACAGCCTTTTCGGGGCCGGTTCATGGCGCCAGGCCGGCCTGGCGCAGGGCTGTCAGCAAGTCGCGTACCCGGGCGGGCAGCTCGCCCGCCGGGTATACGGCGTGCATTTGCGGGTCCTGGCCAGTGCTGGAGGTGAGGCGGTATGGCGCGCATACACGCACCAGGCGCCCAGCCTTGACCTGCGCTTCGCCTACCCAGGCTGCCAGGCGCGCGATACCGGCGCCCGCCAAGGCGCCGTGGTACACCGCAGTGCCCGAGGCGAGGCGCAACCGTGGCCTGGGGCGCACGCTGGTGATCTGGCCATCGCGGCAAAAGTGCCAGGCTTTGAGGATGCGCGGTGCGGTATGCAGGATCAGCGAGTGGCCTTCCAGCTGTTCGGGATGCGCCGGCGTACCGGCCAAGGCCAGGTACGCCGGGCTCGCATACAAGTGCCGCTGGTAGGGCCAAAGCGGGTAGCCGATCAGTTCGCTGGACTGCGGAAAGGCGCCGCGTACTACGAAATCCATCTTGCCCAGCAGGGGGTCGAGCGCTTCGTCGCTGTACTGCACGTCCAATGTGACTTGGGGGTTGCAACGGGAAAAATCTGCGAGCACCTGGGGCAACAGGTGTTCGCCCAGCAGTTGCGGCACGGCAAAGCGGATCCAGCCTTGTGCGCTCCCGCTGAGCGCAGCCAGTTCGTCGGCTGCATCGCGTTGCACATCCAGCAAGCGCTCGGCATGCGGCAGCAAGCGTTCGCCCGCTGCGGTCAGGGTGACCGCATTGGCGTTGCGGTTGAGCAACTTGCTCCCGGCGTTGTCTTCCAGGGTTTGTACCGCACGTGTCACCGCGCTGGGCGAACGCCCGAGTGCCCGAGCCGCGGCAACAAAACTGCGCTTGTGCGCGACGCTCACGAACGCTTGAATTTCCCGCAGCATGTCCAATGCCATGCGCTGCTCCTTGTTGCAGTTTTCGCAATATGGCATTTCAACACAGCCACGCCATTTTGATTAGCCTTGCACCAGTACCCACTGCCTGGAACCGCGTCATGATGGATATCGCTGTACTTTCTGTATTTGCCTTTGCCGCCGGCCTGATCGATGCGGCCGTGGGCGGCGGCGGCTTGATCCAGATTCCCGCGTTGTTCAACGTGCTACCCACCGCGCAACCGGCGGCATTGCTAGGCAGCAACAAGCTGGCTTCGGTGTGTGGCACGGCCTTCGCAGCGCGTTCGTTCATCCGCAAGGTCACGTTGGACTGGGGCCTGATCGTGCCGGCGGCGGTCAGCGCCTTCGTCATGTCGTTCGCCGGTGCTGCCACGGTGTCGCTGCTGCCGCCGGGGGTAATGCGCCCGGCGGTGTTGGTGCTTATCGTGCTGATGGCGGTGTACACGTTCTGCAAGAAAGACTTCGGCACCCTGCACAAACCGGCCCGGATCGGCCGCAAGGAGCAATGCCTGGCAGTGCTGATCGGTGGGGCGATCGGTTTCTACGATGGTCTGTTCGGCCCTGGCACCGGCAGCTTCCTGATCTTCCTGTTCATCCGCTTCTTTGCCTTGGATTTCCTGCACGCATCGGCCTCGGCCAAGGTCGTGAACATTGCCACCAACCTGGCGGCGCTGGTGTTTTTCGTGCCGTCGGGCAACGTGCTGTACGCCATTGCCCTGCCCATGGCCCTGTGCAATGTCCTTGGTGCGTTGACCGGCACCTGGCTGGCGGTGCGCAAGGGCGCGGGCTTCGTTCGCGGGCTGTTCCTGGTGCTGTTGTGCGTGCTGATCGCCAAGCTGTCGTGGGATGTGTTCGTCGGCTGAATCAGACCACCTGGCGCTGCGGTTCTGCATGCACCACACAGTTGCGGCCATGGGCCTTGGCCCGGTACAGCGCTTGGTCGGCGCTGGCCAACAGCACGTCCAGGCTGGGTGACGGCATGTGCGCTTCGCACCCGGCCACGCCGATGCTGACAGTAATTTGCAGGCGGTGCTCACCGTGGACCACCTGCAGGTCCTGCACGGCACGGCGCAGCCGTTCGGCGGTGAACTTGGCCCGCTCGGGCGCAAGGCCTGGCATCACCAAGACAAACTCTTCCCCGCCCAGGCGGGCAAACAGTTCATTGTTGTGCAGCTGGTCTTGCAGGGCGCCGGCGAACTGGCGCAGCACCTGGTCGCCCACTCCATGGCCATGGGCGTCGTTGATCGACTTGAAGTGGTCGATGTCCAGCATCATCAGGGTCAGTGGCAGTGCCTGGGTGTGTTGCCGGCTGTCCAGCAGCGCGTTTGCGCGGCGGGTGAAGGCACTGCGGGTGAGCGTGCCGGTGAGGTGGTCGATGGTGGCCTGGTGGGCCAGGCGGGCCATGAGGCTACGGTTGGCCTGGCTGACGCAGGCCACCACCAGCGGCCCGAGCACCAGCATGGCAATGCCCAGGCGCGCCGACAACAGTGTCGTCACCCCCGGCGCGCTTTGCGGCACGATGAAATGCATGAGGTTTTGTGCCACGGCCACGATCAGCGTACTCCCAGCGGTAAGTGCCAGCAGCGAGACCAGAAACGGCGAGTAGGTCCAGGCACACCACAGCAGTGCAGCGATGGGAAAGGCGATGGCGCCAGGGCCGCCGAAGGCAATGCTGAACGCCAGTGAGGCCAGCAGCCCCAGCAGCGGCGCCAGCCGCACAGGCTGCGCGCCACCGCGTATCATGGCTCGCATCGAGGGTGCAGTGAGCAGCACGGGCAGGATCAGCACGCTGGTCGAGAACTGTTCGCTGAACCACGCCCGCCAGGTGGCGCCAAGGGACTGTTCAAACCAGGGTGCGGCCATCACCGCTGCCATGCTGGCCGCAACCACGGCGCCGGCGGCACAGGCGGCGAACACGCTGAGTACACCCTGTGGGGTGCGCAAGCGCCGGTGCACACGAGGCAGGCGCGACAGTAGCAGCCAGAGGGTGGCCACGACAGCCAGGTTGCACAGGTTGAACCACAGTGCGGGCAGCCAGGCGCTGCCGCACAGCAGGTCGGCGCCGACCATGGCCAGCCACATCAGGCTGAAGCCGGCCAGCGTGGCTTGGCGCGGGTGCCGCAGCAACACGCCGGCCATTACCGCATTCACAGGCCAGAACAATGACAGGGACTCGATCGGGCGCGCAAGGATGCCGCCCAAGGTGAGGCCGAAGGCCAGGCATAGCAGAGCAGCGTAGGGCAATAGGCGCGATGGGGCTGGGAAAACCATGGGCTCGACCGGCAAGCGGAGACGAAATCCAGGACAACGCCTTGTAGCACCTGGGACTTTGTTCGGCAGTGTGTTTCGTCATGGCAGTTGATGTCAATCTGCCGCGGCAGGTCGTAATAATGCCAAACTGCCGCTACTGCTTGGCGTTTTTACTGCAGGCCGAAGAACCACGGCACCATCAGCACGGTGACCAGCATCACCAGCACGGTGAACGGCACCCCGATCTTGACGAAATCGGCGAAGCGGTATTGGCCCGGGCCCAGCACCAACGTGTTGACCGGCGAAGACACGGGCGTCATGAACGCCGCCGATGCGGCCAGCGCCACGGTCATGGCAAACGGGTAGGGCGACATGCCCAGCTGCGCCGCAGTGCTGACCGCAACCGGTGCCATCAGCACAGCCGTGGCGGTGTTTGAAATGAACAGGCCGATCACCGCGGTAACCGCAAACAGGCAGGCCAGAATGGCACTGGGGCCGGCTCCGCCCAGCACGCTGACCAGGCCGCCCACTGCCAGGTCGATGCCGCCGGTTTTCTGCAGTGCCTGGGCAAATGGCAGCATGCCCACGATCAGCACCAGGCTCTGCCAGTGGATGGCGCGGTAGGCGCTGTTCATGTCGATGCAACGACCTGCGCCCATCAGCAGGCAGCCGATCAGCGCGGCGATGACATTGGGTACCACGCCGGTGACCATCAGCCCCACCATGACTGCCAGGCTCAGCAACGCCTGCGGTGCGCGGGTGCGGGCTGGTGCTACCTGGTCGATCTCTGCAGGCAGGCTCAGTACCAGGAAGTCCTTGGGTTTGCCCTGCAGCAGGCGCACAGCCTTCCACGGGCCGACCACCAGCAGTGTGTCGCCAAGGCGCAGCTTTTCTTCTACCAGCTGGCCTTCAATCGCCGCCTGGTCGCGGCGCAGGCCGACCACGTTGAGGTCATAGCGGGTACGGAACGCCAGTTCCAGGATGCTTTTGCCGATCAGCTGCGAGCCAGGCGGCAGCGACACCTCGGCCATGCCCAATTCCTGGGACTGGTCGATGAAATAAGCTGCCTTGAAGTGCAGGGGTTCCAGTTGCATGGTCTGGCACAGGCTACGCAGGTTGTCATGGTTGGCGAACAGGTCGAGCAGCAGCACATCGCCCTGGTGCAGCACCGTGTTGGAATCTGCGGTGATGACCCGCGTGGTGAACTTGTGCTGGCGCTCGATACCGATCACGTTGGCGCCATGCCGCGTACGCAGTTCCAGTTCGCCGAGGGTATGGCCGATCAGCGGCGAGTGTGGGCGAATACGCAGGCGCCGCTCGCGCCCGTTGAGCTTGTAGTCCAGTACCAGGTCCAGCAGGGTGCGGCGGCTTTCCACGCGGCCGTCCTTGCGCACCTCGCCGTTGAGCCAGTTGCGGGTCAGCAGCATGTAGCCGACACCCAGCACCAGCACTACCAGGCCGAAGGGGGTGAAACTGAAGAAGCTGAAGCCGGCATGGCCATGGCGTACCAGCTCGCTGTGCACCACTACGTTGGGCGGCGTGGCGACCAGGCTGAGCATGCCGCTGATCAGGCCGGCGAAGGCCAGCGGCATCATCAGGCGGCTGGGCGAGAGCTGCAGGCGCGCGGCAATGCTCAGCACCACCGGGATGAAAATGGCGACCACACCTGTGGAACTCATGATCGAGCCCAGGCCGGCTACCGCGACCATCAGCAGCACCAGCAGGCGCGCCTCGCTGTTGCCGGCCCGCTCGCTCATCCACTCGCCAATGCGGTAGGCAATGCCGGTGCGTACCAAGCCCTCGCCGATCACGAACAAGGCGGCGATCAGCACCACATTGGGGTCGCTGAAACCGGCCAGCGCCTGCTCCACGCTCAGGATGCCCAGCAGCGGCAGGGCAAGGATCACCATCAGCGCAACCACGTCCATGCGTGGGCGGTTGATGACGAACAGAACAATGACGATGGCCAGCAGGCCAAGGACCCAAAGCAACTCTTGGTTCATGGGGAGGGGGTGTTCCTTCACACAGGGGCACGTTAGACAGTAGCAGCCAGTGTGCCAGCTTGTGGTGAAGGGGGTGTTGATGTACTGCAGGGTTTAAGGCCGCTGCTACCAATCGGCGTCAGCGGCCCCGGCCAGCTCGGCTGGTCAGTGACGGTGCCGGCGGTGCTTCTTGCCGCCCCGGTCGTCGTCGCCCAGATGGTTGCCCAAGGCACCCCCGGCGGCGCCACCCAGGCCTGCGCCTACGGTCGAGCCAGTCTGCCCGCCAACTGCACCGCCCAGCAATGAGCCGCCCGCCGAGCCCAGGCCGCCGCCCAGCGCCGCTTCGGTACGGTTGCCCTTGCGCGCCCCTACCGCACTGCCTGCTGCGCCGCCAACGCCAGCACCAATGGCTGCGCCGGTCTTGCCACCCAGTTGCTGACCAACCACATTACCCAGTACGCCACCCAGGCCACCGCCGATGGCGGCAGTACCATCACCGGCGAAAGCGCCTTGGCACAGCAGCAGGCCAAGGGCAACGGAAGGCAGAGTCAGACGCATGATATAAACCTCGAAAATTTCACCAGGTTAAGGTGCCGCCTGAACGGCGGCGAGCCGAGCCGGGGCTGTAAACGCTTCAGCGGTAGTAGCGGTCGCCGCGGTATTGACGGTCGTCATCGTCGCGGTCATGCCGGTGGTGGCGATGATCACGGTCGCGATCACGCCAGCCATCGTCGTCATGGTAGCGATGGCTGTGGCAACCTGCAGTCAGCAGTACCACAGCAACCAGCGAAAGGCTTGCAAGACGGTTTATCACGAGATAGGTCCTTGATCCACAAAGGTTTACCGCACACTCTCTGAGACCCGGATCGATCCATTTGGTTTCGTGGGCGGGCAAAAATTTGTGCTATCCACGGGCCTCCACGTGCTTCTGGGTTGCTGTTCTGTCCCGCACGGTCATGGCCGGGCGCCCGTGGCAGCTCTAGACTGCACGGTAAGCCGCAGCCAAGACGGCAGTCTGCCACTCAGTGAATCATGATGATCGCGCATACCCCTACCTTGTTCGCCGCTGTTGCTTTGGTTGCCACCATCCTGGCGTTCTGCCTGTTGCTGGTGGGGCACGGCAACCGCCGCGACAACCTGATGCTCACCGGTTGCGGGTTGCTGGTGCATGCGCTGGCTTACGTCTGTTACACCCTTTATGCCCAGGCCCCCCTGTGGCTCAGCTACGGGTTGGGCAACAGCCTGCTTTCCCTGGCGCTGGCCTTCTATACGGCCAGCTTGTTCCGTGTGCGTGAGCGGGTAGTGCCCTGGCGGGTCATTTTCATCATCCCGGCGTTCATGCTGGTGGGGTTGATGCTACTGCTCGATACCGTCGAGCCGCGCATGTTGCTGGCGACCCTGGTACTGATGTTGCAATGTGCGCTGATCCTTTATTGGGCATGGCGCCATGGCGAACGACCGGGCAAAGCGCACCTGCTGCTGGAGATCGGTGCGCTGATCAGCCTGGTGGGCCTGGGCATGCGGGTGGTTGCGGTGGCCAATGGCACGGCTGTGGAACTGCGCTATGACACCAGCAACCTGAAACAGAGCATCTCGGTAGCCATTGGCACCGTGACGGTGATGATGTATTCGATCGGGCTGGTGCTGATGGCCAAGGAGCGCAGTGAATCGCGCCTGCAGCACCTGGCCTTGCATGATGTGCTCACCGGTACCCTCAACCGTCGGGCGATTCTCGAGCGCTTTGCCAGCGAACTGGACCGCGCACGCGGGCAGCAGGCGAGCCTTGCGGTGGCGATGATCGATATTGACCATTTCAAGCGCATCAACGACTTGTATGGGCACTTGGCCGGTGACGAAGTGCTATGCCATTGCGTACGGCAGTTGCAGCAACGCTTGCGTCAGGGCGACAGCCTGGGGCGTTACGGTGGAGAGGAGTTTCTGTTGCTGCTGCCTGCTACCGACCGCGCCGGTGCCCTGGCTGCGGTGCAAGGGCTGCGCGAGGCCATTGCGCGCAGCCCGGCCCGGTTTGCCGGCGACCACATCGAGCTGCGTTTCAGCGTTGGCCTGTGGTGCGGTGTGCCGGGGAGCAAAGACAGCACCGCCAGCCTATTGGCGCAGGCCGATGCGGCGCTTTATCAGGCCAAGGCCGCCGGGCGCGACACCGTGCGCATGGTGGCGCTGGACGCAGCGGGTTGAATCAGGAGGCAGGCTGAATGGCCAGCACCACGCCGTTGGTAATCTGTATCAGTACGTAGTGATCGCCCATGCGCACCCAGTGGCTTTCCTTCTCAGGCTGTGGCAGGCCCTTGGCTTTCCAGTTCTTGATGGCTTCCTCCTCACGCTTGTACTGGTCTGGCGCTTTGTCACCAACCTTCAGCTCGCGGTTGTGGGTATCTGGCGCGGTGACGCTTTCTTCGCTCGAGGGAGCAGCGGTGGCGGCCAATGGCAGGCAGGGCAGGGCGGCGAACAGTAGATAGTGCAGTTTCATGGCAATGTCCTTATGACGGCTTGTATTGTCTGCGACAGCGGAATACGCGTGACAATTCACTCGCGCTGCGTGCCAATGCTAGAGTCGCTTCTTTTTCAAACCCCCGAGGATGGAACATGCGTGCGATTCTGCCGATGGCTGCGGCGCTGATGCTGGTTGGTTGTGCTGCTGCGACCATGGACACTGCCCGCGGCGGCAAGCCGACGGCGCAGCTCGACTCGCACAAGGCGCCAGAGCTGGTGGCCCAGTGCATTCAGTACAGCTGGCAGGAAGAAAGGGTGTTCGGTGACAATGCCAGTGGTTACCTGCAGTCGCGTAAGCAGGGCGGGTTGACGGTGTATACCCGTGAAGCCGAAGCGTTCGTGGACGTGTACCCGCAGGCCGGTGGCACGCGGGTCGATTACTACGCGCAGAAGCGCGACGGCGTGGCGCTGCAGCGCCGGGCAGCGGCTGCGACCTGCTTGTAAAGTCATTGCCACGGCCTGCACCTGACCACGCTGGTCGAGCACCAGAGCATTCCCTCGGAGGCGCTGCCAGGGCAAATGATCAAGGGCGACGACGGCGAGTATCGCCTTCGCGAACAGCCCGCACGCCTGCCCCTGAGCTATACCCTGGTGGCGGTCAAAGCCTGATCAGGACAGGAACCCACCGTCGACATTCAGCGCGGTGCCGGTGGTATAGCTGGAGGCATCGCTGGCCAGGTAGAGCACCGCGCCGGCCATCTCCTTGGGGTCGGCCACGCGTTTGAGGGGGATCTGCTGCAAGGCCGCGTTGAGAATGGCATCGTTCTTCACCAGCGCCGAGGCGAACTTGGTGTCCGTCAGGCCCGGCAGCAGGGCGTTGCAGCGGATACCGAACTGGGCGCACTCCTTGGCGAACACCTTGGTCATATTGATGACCGCTGCCTTGGTTACCGAATAGATGCCTTGGAACAAGCCTGGTGACACCCCGTTGATCGAGGCCACGTTGATGATGCTGCCGCCGCCATGCTCGCGCATCAGCTTGCCGGCCTCGACCGACATGAAGAAGTAACCGCGGATGTTGACGTCCACGGTTTTCTCAAAGGCGCCCGGGTCGGTGTCCAGCACGTTGCAGAATTGCGGGTTGGTGGCGGCGTTGTTGACCAGCACGTCCAGGCGCCCGAACTGTTCGCGGATGCCGGCAAACACGTGCTGGATCTGCTCCAGTTCACCGATGTGGCAGGCCACCGCCGTGGCCTTGCCACCTGCAGCAGTGATGGCGTCCGCTACTTGCTGGCAGCCCTCCAGCTTGCGGCTGGAAACGATCACGTGGGCACCTTGCTGCGCCAGCAAGTGTGCAATGGCCTCGCCAATGCCACGGCTAGCGCCGGAAACGAAGGCAATCTTGCCATCGAGGTCGAACAGGTGGGTCTTGGACATGCTGTTTTCCTTGTTATCCGTGGTGGGCGGGGCTCAAAGGCTGGACTTGGCGATGACCTGCAGGGTCATCTGTTCCAGCAAGCGGTTCATGTGGATGAACTGGGCGAAGCGCTTGTCCTGAGTCTGGCCGTGGTAGTAGCGGTAGTAGATCTGCTGGACAATCCCGGCCAGGCGGAACAGGCCGTAGCAGTAGTAGAAATCGAAGTTTTCCAGGCGTATTCCGGCACGCTCGGCATAATAGTCAACGAACTGCCGACGGCTGAGCATCCCTGGCGCATTGCTGGGTTGGCGGCGCATGAGTTGCACGGGCGCCGGGTCACCCGCTTCGATCCAGTAGGCGAGGCTGTTGCCCAGGTCCATCAACGGGTCACCCACGGTGGCCATTTCCCAATCCAGCACGCCGATGATGCGCATAGGGTTGTCCGCGTCGAGGATCACGTTGTCGAAGCGGTAATCGTTGTGCACGATGCCGGGCCGCGGGTGGTCGGCGGGCATTTTCTCGTGCAGCCAGGCGGTCACGTGTTGCCAGTGCGGCGCATCCGGTGTCAGGGCCTTCTCGTAGCGGTTGGTCCAGCCTTCTACCTGGCGCTGCACGTAGCCTTCCGGCTTGCCCAGGTCGGCCAGGCCGCAGGCGTTGTAGTCCACCCGGTGCAGTTCGACCAGCCGATCGATGAAGCTTTTGCACAAGGTTTCGGTGCGCTCGGCATCCAGCTTGAGTTCAGCCGGAATGTCCGAGCGCAGGATGATGCCCTTGACCCGTTCCATCACATAGAATTCGCTGCCGACCAGGCTGGTGTCGGTGCAATGTACGTAGGCTTTTGGGCAGTACGGGAAGCCGCTGTTCAGTTGGTTGAGTATGCGGAACTCGCGACCCATGTCGTGGGCCGACTTGGCCTTCTGGCCAAACGGCGGGCGGCGCAGCACGAGGTCGCGACCAGGGTAGCTGACCAGGTAGGTAAGGTTCGAAGCGCCGCCCGGAAACTGGCTGATGCTGGGCTGGCCATCAAGGCCGGCGATGTTGGCCTTCAGATAAGGATCGATGACGCCCGCGTCGAGCTCTTCGCCGGGGCGTGCCTGGGTGGACTGGTCGGTGAGCGTCATGCGTTTTCCTTATTCTCGATCGCAAGAACTATTGGCTAATCTAATGGCCTGCCCGTTATGGAACAAGCGTCCCAGGTGCGTAATAGGTGGGGGTGTTGCTGTACGATCAGCTGCCTTGATGCAGCCGCTGAAGGGTTGTGCAGGCAAAAAAAAAACCGAAGCCGGTCAGGCTTCGGTTTTTCGATCATGCGCTGTTCCCGGCCTTCAGGATGGGAACAGTTCGCTCAACTTCATCGACAACATCATGTCGCCCTCTACGCGCAGCTTGCCGCCCATGAAGGCCTGCATGCCGTCGGTTTCGCCACTGACGATGCCCTTCAGGGTTTCGCTGTCCATTACCAGGGTGCAGTTGGCATCCGGGTTTTCACCTTCCTGCAGCTCGCAGGTGCCGTCCTTGACGATCAGTGCGTAGTGCTTGTCTTCATCGGTGATATTGAAGCCGAACACCAGGTCCAGGCCGGCAGCAGCGGATGGGTTGAACTTCTCTTGCATCTTTTTGACGGCATCAGCTACGGAGGTCATGGCGCATTCCTTATTGAGTGATTTACACGTCCCCGCAGGGACATAACTAGCCGGCTTTATCGGTAAGTGACAAGCTCCGGCGCCCTCAACAGCTGCACATGGGCCTGGCTGTTGAAGGAAGCCAACGCCACGTCGCGGCCGCGAAACTTCAGCTGGCTGAGCGACGTGTTGATGATCTGCCAGTTCAGCGCGAACGCCTGGCTGGGGGTGATACGGGTCACCAGGTGGAGCAGGGCAGCAATGGTGCCACCCGAGGTGAAGATAGCGATGTTGTCGCCGCTGCCGGCTGCATCCAGTACGCGTTGCAGGCCTGCGTGCACGCGGCCGGTGAAGGCCTGCCAGGTTTCCAGGTCATCGCCGGCGTGCTCGCCATCGTGCCAGCGCTGCACCATCAGTGCGAACAGGCGCTGGAACTCGCTACGGTGCTCGGCGCCGTTGCGCAGCACCTGCAGCGCATCGGGCTCTGCCGGCAGCAGCCCAGGCAGCATGGCCCGGATAACACCGTCGGCATCGAACTCGTTGAACGCCACGTCGGTCTCTACAGCGGGTACCGGGCAACCCGTGGCGTGCAAGGCCTGCAGCGCCAGGCGCGCGGTGTCCTGCTGGCGGCGCAGGTCCCCAGCTACGCAGCGGTCCAGCCGCACGCCGAGTTGGGCCAGGTGTTCGCCCAGCGCCAGGCTCTGACGTTCGCCCACTGGCGAAAGTACGTCGTAGTCAGCGGCACCGAAAGAGGCTTGGCCGTGTCGGATCAGGTAGAGGTTGCCCACGGAAGGTTCCGGCCTGTAGGAGGTTGCTGCGAGGTTAGGACGCGGCACAGAGGCTGTCAACGAAAAACATACAAGCGTTTGAAAAGGTTGTTTGAAAGATGTTGCCAGCGTTTGCGTACGCTGGCAGCACGCCAGATGCACCGGTATGCTTGCAACAGTTACGCGCCGTGATGGCGCTGGTATTTAAGGAGTCAACGTGGAGTTTCTTGCCGAATACGCAAGCTTTCTCGCCAAAACCGCCACCCTGGTCATCGCCATTCTGGTGGTGTTATCGGCCATCGCCGGGCTGCGTGGCAAAGGGCGGCGCAAATCGGGTGGGCAGTTGCAGGTCACCCGTCTGAACGAGTTCTACAAGGACCTGCGCGAGCGCCTGGAATCCGGCTTGCTCGACAAGGCCCAGCTAAAGGCGCTGCGCAAGCAGCAGGCCAAGGCGGAGAAACAACAGAAGAAGGGCAAAGGCAAGGCCGACGAGCAGGGCCGCGTGTTCGTCCTGGACTTCGATGGCGACATCAAGGCCTCGGCCACTGAAAGCCTGCGCAATGAAATCACTGCGCTGCTGACCCTCGCTACCGCACGCGATGAAGTGGTACTGCGCCTGGAAAGCGGCGGTGGTCTGGTGCACAGCTACGGCCTGGCCGCCTCCCAGCTGGCGCGCATTCGCCAGGCAGGCATCCCGCTGACCGTGTGCATCGACAAGGTGGCTGCCAGCGGTGGTTACATGATGGCCTGTATCGGCGACAAGATCGTCAGTGCGCCATTCGCCGTACTGGGTTCGATCGGCGTGGTGGCGCAACTGCCCAACGTCAATCGCTTGCTGAAGAAACACGACATCGATTTCGAGGTGCTGACCGCTGGCGAATACAAGCGCACCTTGACCGTATTCGGCGAAAACACCGAGAAAGGCCGGGAGAAGTTCCAGGAAGACCTCGACATCACCCACCAGCTGTTCAAGGACTTCGTAGCCCGCTATCGCCCGCAATTGCACATTGACGAAGTGGCTACCGGTGAAGTGTGGCTAGGTGTGGCGGCCCTCAACCGCCAGTTGGTAGATACCTTGCAGACCAGCGACGAGTACCTTAGCGAACGTGCTCGCAACGCCAACCTGTTCCACCTGCACTATGCCGAGCGCAAAAGCCTGCAGGAGCGAATCGGCGTGGCAGCCAGTGGCGCGATGGAGAACACCTTGGTGGGTTTGTGGAGCAAACTCGGCCGCCTGCGCTAACACCTTGAACCCGTTGAAATTTTTTTTCGTCGAGGGGGTTGCAAGGTTAAAAGAATGAAGACATAATGGCGCCCATCGAAACGCAGCGAACCTTGAAAAGGTTCAGTGTTTCAAGGGGATAGCAAAGCGCAAGCTGCTATGTCCGACTTTGAGGCCGAGTAGCAAAGTGGTTATGCTCCGGATTGCAAATCCGTCTACGCCGGTTCGATTCCGACCTCGGCCTCCACCATTCGAAAGCCCCGCAGATTAACGTCTGCGGGGTTTTTATTTGCGCGTCAAAAAGTGCCAGAAGTTCCGAAACTAAAGGTTAAGCGTTACTGGGGCTGCT
>NZ_JBICMS010000028.1:0-7868 GCF_043106615.1 Pseudomonas sp. CJQ_9
CCCGCTAGTGCGGGCTTGATAGTGACCGGCGCAGACCAGGTTTTGGCCGGGCCGGGCATCTTTTGGAAAACGTGCAGCGTTACTGTGAACCTACACCTGATGTAGGCTCACAAAAAAGCTGACATCTACGTTCCAGTGTTTTCAGCTAAAGCTGCATCTTTTCTGTGACTCACCAGTAGAAATTTCACAGAAAAAATGAGAGTTGCCTACCGCATTCACAAATAAGCTGGTGCATCCAAAACGACGGATCGTCATCTGCAACCTCAGCGTCGATTCTACCTAGCTTGGTACTGATAGCCCGGCAACAACGAGCGAAAAAAAAGACACCCACGGTGCCTTTTCAATATGTCGGAGGAGTAGTCGCAGCGATCCTTTAGCTCCCAGTTTAATGACCTTGGGTTCAGAATCCGACAGGCTAGGCCTGTCGTCACTACTTCAGAGAAACCAGCTTTCTCTGCTGCCAAAATGCCGGGGGGCCTTTGCTGGTACCCAGTCACGACGAATGCGCAGTTGCAGTCCTCCGCTACGACGTTACCCGAGGAGGTAAGCTCGTTCAATCACATGCGATGAAAGGCTCAGAGTCCTCACAACAGCCGGGGGTCTAGGGTCGAAAGCGGTCGGTCGTGAATGACCGCTTTCGACCCGAAGCTGCCGTTCACGAAGGGCAAAAATCGGCCAAAAGTGGACGCTCGCGGTTTGTCGTACAAAAATCTCCGGATACTGTGGATTCCCGGTTACAAAATCAAATAAATCGGACATTCGCGGACGACTGTAGAAATAGCTGCTAATTTTAATTGCCTACTCTGTTCAAGATTAAGGGGGTCGCATGGCTAACTACACAGTTACCGTACTCAACTGCAACAGTATTGACCGCGCAGATGTAGTTATTTCTGAAGGAGCGCTAAACATCAAATATGGGCCAAACGGCCTTGGGAAAAGCACCATTGCGAAAGCTATTATCAGCCATATTCGTGCT
The DNA here is from genome assembly GCF_043106615.1 of Pseudomonas sp. CJQ_9. Classification (NCBI taxonomy): domain Bacteria; kingdom Pseudomonadati; phylum Pseudomonadota; class Gammaproteobacteria; order Pseudomonadales; family Pseudomonadaceae; genus Pseudomonas; species Pseudomonas sp. CJQ_9. The sequence continues at coordinate 977 of NZ_JBICMS010000028.1, forward strand.
GACGGCTCTCTCCACGAGTTGATCCCATTCAAGCACCGCGGCAAGCCTGATATGCCAGCCCCGGAGGTTCGGGGAGTGGACAAACTCAGGAAAGTCCTCGTATTTGACGACAGCTATGTGCAGCAATTCGTGTTCCAGAAAGATGAGATTGTGAAAAATAGTTTTGAGATTTTCATCAGAACTCCGGAATATCTGGCGGAGATGGCTGATATCGATTCGCTGCTTTCGGGTATCCGAAAAGCGTTCTCCGACAATGCTGAAATCGGACAAGTCGTAACCGATCTGAAGGAATTACGGGAGGCCTTCGGAAAGTCTAAGACAGGTGCCATCCCCAAGACAAGCAAGATCCACAAGGCATTCGGATCTGGCAATAAGTTGGAAAACATTCCTGATGTCCTGCAACCATTTTCGACGTTTATTAAAAGTCAGGAACCTGCCAAATGGATCGCATGGCAGGTAAAAGGCAATGAATTTCTACAATTAGCAGATAGCTGCCCCTACTGTTCAATAGCGCTGACTAGCGTAGAACAGAAGGACACAGCCTTAGCCGTCGAAAGAGAGTATGACTCCAACGCCGTCGGGCACATTAACCTCCTTCGCGGAATCATTGACAGGCTAGGAAAATATTTCAGCGAGAAGTGCCGGGAGAATTTGGAGAATGTGACAAAGGCAAAGGTTGAATTGCAGGCGGAGGAGCAAAGCTTCCTGACGGGCCTCAAAGCGGACATTGATGCATTGATCAACAAGCTGGAGGGGTTGCGAACTATATCTTTTTTCTCTCTACGCGATTTCGAAGAAATTGGCGACCAACTGACACCTTTGAAAATTGAGCTCAATTTAATCGACAAGCTTGATTCTGAGGAGACGCGCAAGACCGTCGACCCTATCAACCTTCAGCTGGATGACTTGATTGGTAAAGTTGGTAGCCTCAAAGGGAAAATCAATCGACACAAAGCGAAAATTAAAAAAAACATCGAAGACAACCAGAACAGCATCAATGGCTTCCTGAAGTCTGCAGGCTACAAATACGTTGTTGAAATCGTAGCCGAACCAGAATCCTACAAAATGAAGCTAATCCACAAAGACCAGGAGAATTACATAGAGACGGCCTCACGTCATCTGAGCTACGGGGAAAAAAACGCATTTGCGCTTGTGCTATTCATGCATCAAGTCCTCAGTGAAAAACCGGATTTAGTCGTATTGGATGATCCTATCTCATCTTTCGACAAGAACAAGAAGTTTGCGATCCTCCAGGAGCTATTCCGGGGTAAGGCCAGTCTGCGCGGCATAACCACGCTGATGCTCACCCACGACATCGAACCCGCGATTGATGTCATAAAAAGTACCAACGCCATATTCAAAGCCGCCGAACCATCTGCTTGCTTCTTATCTTCGCGCGCCGGGGTTGTAACGGAAGTTCCGATCGAGAGGAACGATATCCAGACCTTCGCCAAAATCTGCAAAGATAATATCGAGGCACTTACCGACACCGTCCTGAAGACAATCTACCTGCGACGACACTTCGAGCTGCTGGACGACGCAGGCCTGGAATACAACCTACTTGCTAGCCTTTTCAAGGGGCGGGATACCCCGACGATTCAGTCAGGATCTTCTATTCGGGACATGACGACTGCCGAACAGGCAGATGCCGAGTCACAAATCCGCAACAACCATATCGCTGACTTTAATTACATTGCCCTGGTGGCTGAGGTGAAGGATGTGGTGGCCATCAAGGCTAAGTTTTACGCTACCGCTGTGGGTTATGAAAAAATCCAGCTGTTCCGGCTCATCAATGATGAGCACGACGACAGCGTCATCCGCAAATTCATCAACGAGTCCTATCACATCGAGAATGAGTACGTGATGCAGCTCAACCCGCATAAATTCGAGAGCATTCCGGAATATGTCATCGAGGAGTGTGTCGCGCTGCTTACGCCCGCTCCCACCGTTGCGTAAGTCAGTACCACGGATCTGATCCCTACTGACGCTTGGGGGGCTTTCTGACCTAGAAGGGAATCCCACAGAATTCGGAGATCTTACCGTTCGACTTTTTCCGAATTCTGTAGCCTCCCCCTCATTGCTTACATTGAAGCTGAAACCGTACCCAAAGCCATAAAGGCCACCGTCTCCTTCGGGTCGAAAGCGGGCATTCGTGACCGGCTGCTTTCGACCCATTGCAGTCAGTGAGTCCTACGCTTCTCCGAAGACCAGCGATAGCCAAGGGCCGAAAGCAAGCACCAAAAAAATACACTACGATCCACAGGCGATTATAAACAATGTCTTTAATAGTCTCAGGAGCTCGGGAGTCTTTTGAAAAAATACGTACCCAGTGACAATGGTCAGCACAAATGAGAGCACGATAAGCGAGCGAGCCATTTTGAGATTTAAACTACAATCTGACTTCAAGCTGGAAAAAATACTCACTACCTCATCAAATAGTTTGGGCAACTCCTGGCGAAAGCGCTTTTCCTTTTGAAGGATTTCGTATTCTATTGCCTTTATTGCTATCATCTGGCTTTTTATAAGCCAAACTATAATCAACAAGAAGAATAACGAAGACACCATAACTGTAGTATTTATTGTTAAATGGCTGGGATCCGATGCATCCTTTAGCTGAGTCGTTGCTAAAATCGTTGATACGGGAATCGCCAATAGCTTGCCCTGTATGCCTATCAGCAGGCCATTAAGCTTTACGCTAAACTCACGCTTTTGCTCATTAAGTTTATCGAGATCGTTGTTGAACGAAAAATTGGATACGAAAAGCTCGTAATTATGCTGCGCATTTTCAAGCATTTCATCACAATGGCTCAATAGATGAGCCAATCGATTATTTTCATCACAAGACTTCAAGCCGGAAATCAGCGCATTACGTATTAGCCGTTTCTTCTCAGAAGAGTGTAGTGCGTCAGAGAATATCTCATCCAACCTACGTAAACCATTCGCCACTGTGGTGGCGGTACGCTGCACCACTTTCGGGGGTAGGCCAAAACTCAGATAAATTTTCTGGTCATAGGTCATCAGGGTAAAACGGCTTCCTGTAACTTCCAACACTCCATTAACCTCCAACTTTCTAATGAAGCTGGATGCTTGCATTATTGGAGAGGATTGTTGTTTTGTCTCATCTGCCCAAGTCTTATAGCCCGTTTCAAGCAGCGCAAAATTTTCAGGTAGACAATGCAGATTAAAAAATCCAAGCAAGTCATCTTCATCTTTTGCTAAGCAATAGTTTGCTCCCCGGGGGGGAGTAATAGAGATCTCAACAAGCCTATCAGCGACCGCGCTAAGCGTAATCAATCGCCCATCTTGCCGAACCTCAATTTCAACGTTTTCACATTCATTCAACCTAGCTAGTATTGCTCGCGCCGGTTGCTGTAACCGGGAAGTAGCCACGAGCTTATGACCCGACCAACGTAGGGGGCAAATGCAGTTTAACTGCAAAATTTCCTCTATTTCTTCAATGGGAGTCATCGGGGCCATAATCAAGCTTTAGGAATGTTCTGCTTTATGCTTTCAGGGACTTTAGTAATCACTAAATGCCCCTCTGCATTCAGGTAAATAGTTTTATTCTCCAAGGCAGCTTGCTCAAACGATAGTGTGTACTCCTTATTAGGGCCAGACACTCTATATTTAAGCAGGGATTTCATATGCTTAGCGACCGGCTCGAATTCAGAGGGAATTTCAATTTTACTTTGAATGACAAAATTGATGAAATTATTGGGGTCGCCGGGCTCCAATTGGTTAGCTACTTCACGCAAAGTGATTGGTTCGCCTTTAGCAATTTTCCCATCAGCCCACTCCCGAATTGCGCGGCGACTATTTAACGCCTCGTCCTCGCTCTTAAACTCCTCACAGTAGTTCTTGATCAGTGCCACAAGCTGTTGAGTATGTTTTGACGGATCGAGATAGGCGTCTTCGTCAATCCCCAAAAGTGACTTGAAATAACCCACCACCGTATCTTTACGGCTTTTACCTTTCAAGAATGAAACATGCGGTGCCTCTAAATCTTTTTCAGCTTCCATCCAGCGATTTATATCAATATTGGCAGCGAAATGCAGCTTATCGATATCGAGGGTGTCAATTTCCTCAAGATTTAGGTTCTCATCAATTCCAATGCCTTTTGCATTCTTTATAAGGACAATCATGAGGTTGGGCTGACCATCAATAAGATAGTCTATAATGGTTAGAAATCCGCCCGTTGCCAGTGGGGCTTTCTCTAGCTCGATTTTAAGCTGAGTCAAGGTATCTCTGGAAAATTGATAAAATCCAAGTTCTTTCGAGAAATAACGTTTGGTTTTAATATCAAACCAACTGTCCGGCAAAATTCTGGCATATGCCATATTCCCCTCGCCTTCGTAGCTTGAAAGAATGGTGCTAACCAAGCTATCCGCCTTCGGTTCTGGAAGATCAATCTGACGGTCCCGGGGAATCAGAACAACGCTTTTGTCTCGCTGATTGGTGATTACTTTATGAAAAACGAAGCCTTGCAGCTGAAATTCCATGATGATCCTTATCGACGGTAGGCAACCCCGGAGGACGGGATTCAGCCAATACTGGCATTAAGCCACGCTTCCGCCAACATCCACGAAACCCTTGAGATGGCTCTTTTCAAGAACTACTGTATGCATACACAGTATTTGGTTTCTTGGCGGATGACAATGCTCCACGTTAGACCGCTCGTCGGTGTAGCAGCATGGAGTCGCGCTAGGTCCAATACAAAGCTCAGCGGCATCCGTATTTAAGACGATGCTACGGAAGGCGGCCAATCGCGGGGCGGAATCCCGTCTCTACGGAGTGGTGAGTCGGCCACCCAGTGACACAATTCTGCCGCTGCAGTCATAACGGCGGTAAACCTTTGGTTTATAGGACGGCTGAGTCCAAGCGGCGAATAGGCCCGCAGGGATCTCACTCGCATCCTCGTTAACACTGCAAACCCCACACGGCCGGCCACCCAGCATCCTCAGAAATACCTCGAAGATCCGTTTCTTGGTATTGCCTCGCGAGGTTGGGTAATGTCGACAATTTTTTCTACAGCGATCTTCAGAATGCCGGGCTAGGGCACCAGCAGGAGTATGGTGGCACCCTGATACAATGGGGTCCCGAGACTAGAGAGGCCGAAATGAAAAGGATCGCCGCACTCGCTATCGCCTTATCCCTCGCAGGATGCGCCACTGAGCAGCAGACCTGGAAGGCAACGGCCACAACCGACGAATTCACCGACAAGACTACTATGATGGTCACCACGGGTGATCACGGCGCGCCCAGTTGGATCGTCACCCAGCCGCTGCACTTCTATCCAGTAGTTCGAAAGGAAGGCAGCGAAATCTACGTCGGCCTAATGTCCGGCGGCCGATTCAAAGTACCGGTCGGTACCGTTCAACTGCGCATCGATCAGAACGATGCATGGACGATCACTCCGCAGGAGACCCCGGTAGGCATGGCCCCATCTATCCCGATGGCGCCGCTCGTTACACTTCAGGGCGAGCAGGCCGCACTGGTCAAAAATGCCCAAGAACAGGCGATCAAGTCCACCTCGCAGCTGATGAGTCCGTACACCGTGACCGGCGGCGACAAGGCAAAGCAGATTCTGAAGCAGATGGTCTCCGGTCACCTACTCAAATACCGGACCGTTGGCATCAACCAGGCCGCATCTTCCACCGGAGAGGCCGTAATCGACCCATCCCTGGTTAAGTCACTTCGGGAGATTGGTATCGAGCCGAGCAGCCTGTAAGGCTATGCGCCAGCAAAAAGAAGCCCGGCTCCCTCCGGGCTTCACATATTCCCCCCTCGCATGTCCAACCGCACCTGAGCCTCAAGCACGAAGCAATCGGTCTAGCTCAGCCTTTTGATCCAGGCGCGCCAAGTCATCAAATCCGCCTACATGCATATCATTTACGAAAATCTGCGGGACGGTTCTGCGACCGGAGCGCTGGAGCATCTGCGCCAACGCTTCGGCAGACTGCTCAACATCGATCTCGATCGGAACAACGCCTTTGCTTAAGGGCAATCGCTTGGCACTTACACAGTAAGGGCAGTGCCGGGTGGTGTAGATAGTCACTGGGTTCATGGCGCTTCTCTCCTAGCGGGCCGACGGCGGAAAGTCGATATCGGTCGTGGCGACATTGTTGAGGTAGTTAGTCAGGTTCAACAGTGTGACCTGTGCTATCACTTCGACTATCTTGCTGTCGGTGAGACCAGCTTCGCGTGCCGCCGCGATCTGTGCATCGCTCAACTGGCCGCGGCTTTCGGTGATCTGATGCGCCAGCGTGGCAACCGCGCTGAGTGTGCCTTCGCGGGCTTGGCTCCCTTCACGACCGACGCGTGCGTTTTCGGTAAGGGATGAGGAGTAGTCGCAGCGATCCTTTAGCTCCCAGTCTGGCGACCTTGGGTTCAGAATCCGACCGGCAATGCCCGCCGTCACTACTTCAGAGGAACCAGCTTCCTCTGCTGCCAAAATTGCGGGGGGGCTCATGCTGGTGCCCAGGACCGACAAATGCGCAGTTACAGACCTCAATTGCAAGGCTATCCAAGGCGGCACGCGTGTCAATCAAGATCTGATGCATGGCGGTGACCGGCCTCACGGAGGTGAAACCGGAGATTCAGAATGACTAAACCGGCCCCGTAGACACCAACCTCCACGAAGGCCGCTATCCACCCAAAGCTGTCCTTCAAGAAAGGCAGCTAACGGCAAGAAGCGGTCATAAAGTATCTACAGTTTCCGGGGCGATTGAGACTACCGCAGGGTCCAAATTGTCAACGACGCACGACGTGGTATCGATTGACGAAGAGCCGATGCAGGGCTGCCCGACGATCCAGCCGGTACCTGCAGCCGAGGACTGCACCGCTTCGATGGGCGACCTCACGCTCGCCGATATCCTACTAGCCGGGCACTACT
>NZ_JBICMS010000029.1:0-9794 GCF_043106615.1 Pseudomonas sp. CJQ_9
CCCGTGCTGTTGCCAGCACGGGTTTTCAGACGAACCAGAACGATCAACGCTCCAGCAGAATCCGCAGCATGCGGCGCAGTGGCTCAGCAGCGCCCCACAGCAGTTGGTCACCCACGGTGAACGCGCCCAGGTACTGCGAGCCCATGTTCAGCTTGCGCAGGCGGCCAACCGGAATGTTCAGGGTGCCGGTGACCTTGGTCGGCGACAACTCCTGCATGCTGATTTCACGCTGGTTAGGCACCAGTTTCACCCAAGGGTTGTGCTGGCTGATCATGCCTTCGATATCGGCAATCGGCACGTCCTTGTTCAGCTTGATGGTCAACGCCTGGCTGTGGCAACGCATGGCGCCGATGCGCACGCAGATACCGTCGACCGGAATCGGGCTCTTGAAGCGGCCGAGGATCTTGTTGGTCTCGGCCTGGGCCTTCCACTCTTCACGGCTTTGGCCGTTCGGCAGTTCCTTGTCGATCCACGGGATCAGGCTGCCAGCCAGCGGTACGCCGAAGTTCTCGGTCGGGTACGCTTCGCTGCGCATGGCCTCGGCGACCTTGCGGTCGATGTCGAGAATGGCGCTGGCCGGGTTGGCCAGGTCGTCGGCGACGGCCGCGTGGGTAGCACCCATCTGCTTGATCAGCTCACGCATGTTCTGCGCGCCGGCGCCCGAGGCTGCCTGGTAGGTCATGGCACTCATCCACTCGACCAGGCCAGCTTCGAACAGGCCACCCAGGCCCATCAGCATCAGGCTGACAGTGCAGTTGCCGCCGATGTAGTTCTTGGTACCGGCGTCCAGCTGCTGGTCGATGACCTTGCGGTTGACCGGGTCGAGGATGATGACCGCGTCGTCCTGCATGCGCAGGGACGAGGCGGCGTCGATCCAGTAACCCTGCCACCCGGCTTCACGCAGCTTGGGGAAGACCTCGTTGGTGTAGTCGCCGCCCTGGCAGGTCAGGATAACGTCGAGGGTCTTGAGTTCTTCAATCGAATAAGCGTCCTTGAGCGGCGCTGTATCCTTGCCCACGTTCGGGCCTTGGCCACCCACATTGGAGGTGGTGAAGAACACCGGCTCGATAAGGTCGAAGTCCTGCTCCTCCAGCATCCGCTGCATGAGCACGGAACCGACCATACCGCGCCAACCGATCAGACCTACACGTTTCATCGCAACTACACCTTTGCTAAAAGTGGGCCGCCACCAGGAATTTGGGGTGGCGGGCCAGAGAGATTACAGATTCCGCAGGGCTGCGACTACTGCGTCGCCCATTTCCTGCGTACCAACTTTGGTGCAGCCTTCCGAGAAGATGTCGCCCGTGCGCAGCCCCTGGTCCAGAACCAGGCTCACGGCCTTCTCGATCGCCTCGGCGGCGGCCGACTGATTGAAGCTGTAACGCAACATCATCGACACCGACAGAATGGTCGCCAGTGGGTTGGCGATACCCAGGCCGGCGATGTCGGGGGCCGAGCCGTGGCAAGGCTCGTACATGCCCTTGTTGTCGGCATCCAGGGAGGCCGAAGGCAGCATGCCGATGGACCCGGTCAGCATGGAAGCTTCATCCGACAGAATGTCACCAAACATGTTGTCGGTCACCATCACGTCGAACTGCTTGGGGGCGCGCACCAGTTGCATGGCGGCGTTGTCGACGTACATGTGGCTCAGTTCCACATCCGGGTAGTCCTTGGCCACGTCTTCGACCACTTCGCGCCACAGCTGGCTGGAAGCGAGCACGTTGGCCTTGTCCACCGAGCACAGCTTCTTGCCACGCACGCGGGCCATGTCGAAACCGACACGCGCGATGCGGCGCACTTCGCTTTCGCTGTACGGCAGGGTGTCGTAGGCCTGGCGTTCGCCACCTTCCAGCTCACGCTGGCCGCGTGGGGCGCCGAAGTAGATGCCGCCGGTCAGCTCACGAACGATGAGAATGTCCAGGCCGGAAACGATCTCGGGCTTGAGCGAAGACGCATCGGCCAGTTGCGGGTAGAGGATGGCCGGGCGCAGGTTGGCGAACAGGCCCAGTTGCGAACGGATTTTCAGCAGGCCGCGCTCCGGGCGGATATCACGCTCGATCTTGTCCCACTTCGGCCCGCCCACCGCGCCCAGCAAGACCGCGTCGGCCTTGCGCGCACGCTCCAGGGTTTCGTCGGCCAGGGGCACGCCATGCTTGTCGATGGCAGCGCCACCAATCACATCATGCGCCAGGCTGAAACCGAGCTGGAACTTGTCGTCGGCCAGCTCCAGCACCTTGACCGCTTCGGCCATGATTTCCGGCCCGATACCGTCACCTGGGAGAATCAGAATCTGCTTGCTCATGCTTTCCTCTATCCATTCACACGGCGCGGCCAAGCGGGCCCCACCGAAAAAAACTTATCGCTCTGCCCACAGCACCAGTACATCGCTGCTGAACGAGCCATCGCTGTCGATCTGATAATACTGCCGTACTTCTTCGCCCATGGCTTGCTGCAATTGGCGGATAGCCACGCGCATCGGCTCGGGGGTACGCATGCGCTCGACCCAGCTGGAAAACTCCAGGCGCAGCGGCTGGCGGGTGTGGCTACGCACGTGCAAACCGGCTTCGCTGACCTGGCGCTGCCATTCGGCGGCGGAATAATCGCGCACGTGGCTGGTGTCGCGCAGCACTTCTACCGTTTGCAGGTAGGTGTCGAGCAGCGGGCTGCCCGGTGACATCACGTCGATGAACGCCGCCACGCCGCCTGGCTTGAGCACCCGGCGCACTTCGCGCAAGGCCAGGCCCAGGTCGCTCCAGTGGTGGGCCGAGTAGCGGCTGAAAACGAAGTCGAACGATGCATCGGCGAACGGCAGGCGTTCGGCCGCGCCGCGTTCGGTGATGATATTGCCCAGGCCGCGCTCGGCAGCGGCGCTGGCGACCACATCGAGCATGGGCTGCGACAGGTCGTAGGCGACCACTTCGGCGACCAGCGGCGCGACGTGGAAGCTGACATGCCCGGCACCGCAGCCCAGGTCCAGCACACGGGCGGCGCCCTGCCCGGCCAGTTCGGCCTGGAGCAAGGCAAATTCACTGCCCTGGGCGTGCACAGCGCTGCTGAGGTAGGCACTGGCTTGTTCGCCGAACTGGCGTTGGACCACGTCGGTGTGTTGGCTGCTGGTCATGTCTTAATCCTTTATGGGTCTGGGTTGGCTCTACGGGCGCTATCGCCGGCAAGCCAGCGCCACAGGAGCACCACAGCCTGAAAGCTGTGGGAACCCGGTGGGCGCTGGCTTGCCGGCGATGAGGCCAGCAAACCCGGCTACATCATTCAGGCATCCCGGAACAGCCAAGGCTGCGCAGCACGGTGCTTGCCCTCGAAGGCTTTGATCGCACCGCTGTCCTGCAGGGTCAGGCCGATATCGTCCAGGCCGTTGAGCAGGCAGTGCTTGCGGAAGACGTCGATCTCGAAGTGCAGCACCTTGCCGTCTGGGCGGGTCACTGCCTGGGCCTGCAAGTCGATGGTCAGCTGGTAGCCCGGGTTGGCTTCCACCTGCTTGAACAACTCGTCCACTTCCTCATCGCTGAGAATGATGGGCAGCAAGCCATTCTTGAAGCTGTTGTTGAAGAAGATGTCAGCGAAGCTCGGCGCAATGATGCTGCGCAAGCCATACTCGTCCAGCGCCCAAGGGGCGTGCTCGCGGCTGGAGCCGCAACCGAAGTTTTCCCGCGCCAGCAACACACTGGCACCTTGGTAGCGTGGGTAGTTGAGCACAAACTCCTGGTTGACCGGGCGCTTGCTGTTGTCCTGGTAAGGCTGGCCCACGTCCAGGTAACGCCACTCGTCGAACAGGTTCGGACCAAAGCCGGTGCGCTTGATCGACTTGAGGAACTGCTTGGGGATGATCTGGTCGGTGTCTACGTTGGCACGGTCCAACGGTGCGACGAGGCCAGTGTGCTGGGTAAAGGCTTTCATGCTGCGCTCCCTTGGATCAACTCGCGAACATCGATGAAATGACCGGCTACCGCGGCAGCGGCGGCCATGGCCGGGCTGACCAGGTGGGTACGCCCACCGGCGCCCTGACGGCCTTCGAAGTTGCGGTTGGAGGTGGAGGCGCAATGCTCGCCGCTCTCCAGGCGGTCCGGGTTCATCGCCAGGCACATCGAGCAGCCTGGTTCACGCCATTCGAAACCGGCTTCGAGGAAGATCTTGTCCAGGCCTTCACGTTCGGCCTGCGCTTTGACCAGGCCCGAACCCGGCACGACGATGGCTTGCTTGACGCTGGCGGCCACCTTGCGGCCCTTGGCGATTTCCGCCGCGGCACGCAGGTCTTCGATGCGCGAGTTGGTGCACGAGCCGATGAATACGCGGTCCAACTTGATGTCGGTGATGGCCTGGTTGGCCGTCAACCCCATGTACTTCAAGGCACGTTCGATCGAGCCACGCTTGACCAGGTCGGCTTCGGCGGCCGGGTCCGGTACGCGCTGGTCGACGGCCAGGACCATCTCGGGCGAAGTGCCCCAGCTGACTTGCGGCTTGATCTGGCTGGCATCCAGCTCGACCACGGTGTCGAACACCGCGTCGTCATCCGACACCAGGTCTTTCCACGCCTCGACCGCCTGCTTCCACTGCTCGCCCTTCGGCGCGTAGGGGCGCCCTTCGACGTAGGCAACGGTAGTGGCGTCGGTGGCCACCAGGCCCACGCGGGCACCGGCTTCGATGGACATGTTGCAGATGGTCATGCGGCCTTCCATCGACAGCGCACGAATGGCGCTGCCGGCGAATTCCATGGCGTGGCCGTTGCCACCGGCGGTGCCGATCTTGCCGATCACGGCCAGGACGATGTCCTTGGCGGTGACGCCGGCCGGCAGCTCGCCTTCCACCCGGACCAGCATGTTCTTCATTTTCTTGGCGACCAGGCACTGGGTGGCAAGCACGTGCTCGACCTCGGAGGTGCCGATACCGTGGGCAAGAGCCCCGAACGCGCCATGGGTCGAGGTGTGCGAGTCGCCGCAGACCACGGTCATGCCCGGCAAGGTGGCGCCTTGCTCCGGGCTGATGACGTGGACGATGCCCTGGCGCTCGTCGTTCATCTTGAATTCGACGATGCCGTATTCGTCGCAGTTCTCGTCGAGAGTCTGCACCTGCAGGCGCGACACCTGGTCGACGATGGCCTCGATACCGCCCTTGCGCTCTGGCGTGGTTGGCACGTTGTGGTCCGGCGTCGCGATGTTGGCGTCGATGCGCCACGGTTTGCGGTTGGCCAGGCGCAGGCCTTCGAAGGCCTGGGGCGATGTCACTTCGTGGATGATGTGGCGATCGATGTAGATCAAGGACGAGCCGTCATCACGGCGCTTGACCTCATGGGCTTCCCAGAGTTTGTCGTAGAGCGTTTTGCCAGCCATCAGACTGTTCCTCATCAGCGTCTTTCTGTGCCAAAAACCCCTTGGCTTGTATGGACGATGCTATGGGGTTAGATTGAATAACTCAAATTCATAATTTTTATGCTTTGGATAGCCAAAAGGAATACCAAACCATGGACCTGGCCAACCTTAGTGCCTTTATCGCTATTGCGGAAAGCGGCAGCTTTTCCGGGGCAGCGGAACGCCTGTTCCTGACCCAGCCCGCCATCAGCAAGCGCATCGCGGGCCTGGAGCAGCAGCTGGACGTACGCCTGTTCGACCGTTTGGGGCGTGAAGTGACGTTGACCGAGGCCGGGCGGGCACTGCTGCCCCGCGCTTACCAGATCCTCAACGTCCTCGATGATACCCGACGGGCGCTGACCAACCTGAACGGGGCAGTGAGTGGTCGGCTGACCCTGGCCACTAGCCACCATATCGGTCTGCACCGTCTGCCCCCGCTTTTACGGGCGTTCACCCGCGAATACCCAGCAGTAGCACTGGATATTCAGTTCATGGATTCAGAACAGGCCTACGACGAAATTCTTCATGGCCGCGCCGAAATTGCCGTGATCACCCTGGCGCCCGAACCGCACCACCTGGTCAAGGCGGTACCGGTATGGAACGACGCCCTGGATTTCGTCGCGGCGCCTGAGCACCCGCTGGCCAACAACCAGGCAGTGAGCCTGGCCGATGTCGCCCGCCACCCGGCGGTGTTCCCCGGTGGCAACACGTTTACCCACCATATCGTCCAGCGCCTGTTCGAAAGCCAGGGCCTGACGCCGAACATCGCCATGAGCACCAACTACTTGGAAACCATCAAGATGATGGTATCGATCGGCCTGGCCTGGAGCGTGCTGCCGCGCACCATGCTCGATGAACAGGTTGCACCCATCGCCTTGCCCGGCATACAGCTGTCGCGCCAGCTAGGCTACATTTTGCACACGGAGCGTACGCTGTCGAACGCGGCCAGGGCGTTCATGGCGTTGCTCGACAGCCACGCGGGGTCCGCCTGACCGGCCGTCAGCCCGGCATTTCCAACTCCAAGGACGCGTCTTACGCCAAAGGTCTGGTACCGATGCCCAAATCAGTGAACCGCTTTTTGCGCCTGCCGCGAATACCTGCGGCCGACCCGCAGGAATCCGAGCAGGCCTGGCAGAACGCCCCACAATTGCTGGCCGCGCTCAACGGCGCTCGCCTGGGTGCCTGGCTATGGGATATCGAAAGCGGCCGGGTCAGCTGGTCACGCGGCACCCAGGCGCTGTTCGGCTTCGACCCCCAGCGCCCGCTGCCCGCCGATGCCGATTACCTCGACCTGCTGCCCGAAGAGGACCGCGCCCGTACCCGCCAGGTGTTCCAGGCGATTTTCAACGGCGAGCCGGTGGAACGCGCCATGCGCCACCGCATCCGCTGGCCGGACGGCAGCCTGCACTGGCTGGAGATCAACGGCAGCCTGACCCACGACCAGCATGGCCGGCCACAGATGATCGGGGTGGTACGTGAAATCACCCGCCAGCGCGAACGGGAAGCGGCATTGATCAACTCGGAGAAGCGCTTCGCCACGCTGTTCCACCTCAGCCCCAACGCCATTTTGCTCTCCCGCCGCCACGACGGCATGATCTTCGAGGTCAACCAGCATTTCGAAGACATGTTCGGCTGGCCTGGCAGCCAGGTCATCGGCAAGACCAGCCTGGAGCTGGGCTTGTGGGTCAACCCCGAGCAGCGTCAGCAGGTAATCGAATCGACCCGTGCCAACGGCGACCCGCAGATCATGGAGGTCCAGTTCCGGGCCATCAGCGGCAAGGTGCACGACGGCATTCTCTGTACCCAGGGTATCGAACTGGAAGGCGTGACCTTCCTGATCAGCACCTTCGTCGATACCAGCGAGCGCAAGCGCGCCGAGCAGGCCCTGAAAGACAGCCAGGAGCGCCTGGACCTGGCCCTGGACTCGGCGCAGCTGGGCACCTGGGACTGGCATATCCCCAGCGGCATGCTCTATGGCTCGGCCCGCGCCGCGCAGTTGCACGGCCTGCCGCCGACTCCTTTCCACGAGTCGTTCGACGCCTTCTTCGAGGGTGTACCGGAACAAGAGCGCAACTCGATGCGCCAGGCCTACCGAAGCCTGCGCGAAGGCCCTGCCGGCAACTACCAGATCACCTACCGGGTGCAGCTGGAAAACGGCGTTTCGCGCTACATCGAGAGCCGCGCCCGGCTTTACCGGGACGACCAGGGCAACCCGCTGCGCATGGCCGGCACGCTGCTCGACATTACCGACCAGGTCGAACGCGAGCAGCGCCTGAGCGCCTCCGAGGAGAAGTTCGCCAGCCTGTTCCAGGTCAGCCCTGACCCCATCTGCGTTACCCGCCAGGACACTGGCCAGTTCATCGAGATCAACCCGGCCTTCACCCAGAACTTCGGCTGGAGCAGCGAGCAAGTGCTTGGCCGCACTGCCGAGGAGATCGGCTTGTGGGCCGAATCCATCGAGCGTGCGCAACGGATCGAACGGGTGATCCGCGAACAGGCGCTGAGCAATGTCGCCGTGGTCGTCAACCATCGCAGTGGGGCGCCCCTGACGTGCGTGATCTCCAGCCGCCTGATTACTGTCGACGACCAGCCCTGCAGCGTGACCACCCTGCGCGACATCACCCAACAGCAACGCGCCGAAGCGGCCCTGAAATCCAGCGAGGAAAAGTTCGCCAAGGCCTTCCACTCCAGCCCTGACGCCATCACCATCACCGAATACAACAGTGGCCGCTACCTGGAAGTCAACGATGGCTTCTGTCGCCTGACCGGCTACAGCGCTGCGCAGGTGGTGGGCAAGACAGTCTACGAAATCGGCATCTGGGCCGATGACAAGCAACGCGGCGCCTTGCTCGCCGAGCTACGCGAGCGCGGCCGGGTTCATCACCGCGAGATGCTTGGGCGCAACAAGCGCGGCGATATCCTGACCGTGGAGGTGTCGGTCGAGCGGATCACCCTCAATGAAGTGGACTGCCTGTTGCTGACCGCCCGCGACGTCAGCCAGCTGAAGAACGCCCAGGCGCAGATCCGGCACCTGGCCTACCACGACCCGCTGACCAACCTGCCCAACCGCGCGCTGCTGATGGACCGCCTCAGCCAGCAGATCGCCCTGCTCAAGCGCCATAACCTGCGCGGGGCGCTGCTGTTCCTCGACCTTGACCACTTCAAGCACATCAACGACTCGCTGGGCCACCCGGTGGGCGACGCGGTGCTGAAGATCATTACCGCGCGCCTGGAAGCCAGCGTGCGCCTGGAAGACACCGTGGCGCGCCTGGGCGGCGACGAGTTCGTGGTGCTGCTCAGTGGCCTGGAGGGCAGCCGGGAAGTGGTGGAAGCACAAGTGCGCGAACTGGCCGACACACTGCGCGAGCTGCTGGCCGAGCCCATGTCGCTGGATGGCCAGCGCCTGCAGGTCACGCCAAGCATCGGCGTGGCGCTGATCCCCGACCATGGCGCCACGCCGGCCGACCTGCTCAAACGCGCGGACATCGCCCTGTACCGGGCCAAGGATTCCGGGCGCAACACCACCCAGCTGTTCCACACCACCATGCAAAAGGCCGCCAGCGAACGCCTGCGCATGGAGAACGACCTGCGCCTGGCCCTGGCCCGCGGCGAACTGGCGTTGCACTTCCAACCGCAGGTGGATGCCCGTGACAACCGCATCGTCGGTGCCGAGGTGCTGCTGCGCTGGCACCACCCGCAACTTGGCCAGCAGCCACCCGCGCAGTTCATCCAGGTACTGGAGGAAAGCGGGCTGATTCTGGAAGTGGGGAGCTGGATCCTGGACGAGGCCTGCGACGCCTGCGCGCGCATGCTGACGGACGGCCTGATCGACGCCGACGACTTCAGCCTGTGCGTGAACATCAGCCCGCGGCAGTTCCGCCAGGCCGACTTCGTGGGGCGGGTACTGCGCAGCCTCGACGACTACCGCCTGCCACGCAAGATGCTGAAGCTGGAAATCACCGAAGGCATCGTCATCCAGAACCTGGAAGACACCATCAGCAAGATGCGCGAGCTCAAGCGCTACGGGGTGAGTTTCGCCATGGATGACTTCGGCACGGGCTACTCATCACTGACGTACCTGAAGCGCTTGCCGGTCGATGCGCTGAAGATCGACCAGAGCTTCGTGCGCGATGCGACTGTCGACCCGAACGATGCCGAGATCGTCCGTGCCATCGTCGCCATGGCCCGCAGCCTGGACCTGGCGGTGATTGCCGAAGGGGTCGAGCTCACAGAGCAGCTGGAGTTTCTGGAGCAGCTGGGGTGCTACCTGTACCAGGGCTACCTGCATAGCCGGCCGTTGCCGTTGGCGGAGTTCCGGCAGATGTTGCTGGAAGCACCCGCGGATTACTGACTGGAACGCCGGTGTCGCCGTTTGCGCAGGGCCAGGCAAAAAAATGACACCCGAAAGTTAATGCCAGTCAGTTAAGTAATTTG
>NZ_JBICMS010000002.1:0-66419 GCF_043106615.1 Pseudomonas sp. CJQ_9
AACGGGCGGGGGTGGCCGGCAGCCCTGCGGAGCCGGGCCGGTATCATCGATCGATGTAGGAGCGGGTTCACCCGCGAATACGGTGGTACCGGCGACGCACAGTGCCTGGCAGAAACTGGCCCGCAGGCCCGCCCCTTTCGCGGGTAAACCCGCTTCTACAATGGCCTTACAACGGGTATTTCTGCAGGTTGGCCATCATCTGCTGCAGTGCCTGCAAGCTGTCCTGCGGGTGCACTGCCCCTTCGAAATCACCAATGTGCCCCCACTGCTGCGCGACCTGCTCGGGGGTGAAGCCTTCGCGCGGGTCGAAACCCACCCCCAGGCTACGCTCCCAGCGCACCTTGCCGATCCAGCCCCCGCCCACCTCGAACAGCTCGCCGCTGCCCTGGCACTGCTCGCTGCCCAGGTACACCACCAAGGGGCTGACCAACTCCGGCTTGAGCCGTTCGAACACCTGCGGGGGAATCAGCCCTTCGGTCATGCGCGTACCGCCGGTTGGGGCAATGGCGTTGACCAGGATGCCGTGCTTGCGCCCTTCGATGGCCAAGGTACGGGTAAGCCCGTACAGGCCCAGTTTGGCCATGCCGTAATTGGCCTGGCCAAAATTACCGTAGATGCCAGAGGTGGATGCCGTGAATATCACCCGCCCCCAGTTCTGCTCACGCAGGTGTGGCCAGGCCGCGCGGGTAACTTTGTAGGCGCCTTCGACATGCACTTGGTAAACCTGCTCCCAGTCGCTGTCGTCCATCTTGTGGAAGGTCTTGTCACGCAGGATGCCGGCGTTGTTCACCACGACATCGACGCGCCCATAGCTATCCAGCGCCTGCTCGACAATGCGGGCCCCCTGGGTGACCGAGTCATGGTTGGCAACCGCGCTGCCCCCGGCGGCGCGAATCTCCTGCACCACCCGATCAGCAGCGCTGGCGCTGGCGCCCTCCCCGTGGGTGGAAACGCCGAGGTCGTTGACCACCACCTTGGCCCCGCGCGCGGCGAACAGCAGCGCGTGGGCACGGCCCAGGCCGCCACCGGCGCCGGTAACGATCACCACACGATCTTGCAGAAGAACAGGCTCGCTCATGCCAAGGGCTCCAGGCAGGTTCAGGTGAGCCGAGTGTCTGCCGCCGGCGGCAAGCAGACAATCAAGCTCACGCAGGCTGAATGCCTGGTAATAACGCCGGGCCATGAGGCCCGCTCAGGACCACGCCACTTTCGCCTTGCAAAAGCTCAGCGGTTGCTCACGAAAGGCCAGGTAATGCCGCAGCACCTGCACCGGCGCCTCGGTGTGCGGGTAGTGGCCTATACCCTGCAGTTGCACGGTGTCTGGCTGTGGCACCAGTTGCCGGTAACGCTCAAGCATGTGCGCGCCGGACAATGGGTCGACCATGCCGTTGATCAGCCGCAGGGGCACACCTGGGCACTGCATGGCCGTAACCCAGCGCTCACGGTGCAGGCGGCGCTCCAGCAGGTAGCCCACCAGTTTATGCAGCACGCGCGTACCGCGGTTGGCGGCGATCAGGCTCCAGAAATCGTCCAGGGCACTCTCGCTCGGGTGGGTGCAGGGGCCATAGACCTGGGTCATGTTGCGCACCAGGTCGTCACGCCCGAAGGAGCGGCCCACCAGCCAGCCGAAGCGGCTCAGTAGCAACTTCTGGATCAGCAGCAGGTGGCAGCTTTCGGCGAACAGGCCACTGTTGAGAAATACGCAGCTGGCTACCTCGGCGCGCTGCTCATGGTGCCGCGCCAGCAGTTCCTGAGCGACGCTGCCGCCATAGTCGTGAGCCAGCAGATGCACCGGTTGGTCCACCTGCAGGTGGGCGAGCAGCGCCTGCTGCAGGTCGGCTTGTTCGATCAGGCTGTAGGCGTGGTCGACCGGTTTGGCCGAATCGCCAAAGCCGAGCATGTCGCAGGCAATCACCCGAAAGCGCTGCGTCAAAGGCCCCCACAGGTAATGCCAGTCCCAACTGGCGGTGGGGAAGCCGTGTAAAAGAAGCAGGGGCTCTCCTTGCCCTGCGGTCCAGTAGCGGATGCTCTGGCCCCGGAATGTGAAGCTCTGACCCCGGGTACGCCAGACGCACAATGGAATTTCGGCCAAAGGCATCAGAGGTAACCCGGTTAAGTGATGTGGACTGGATAGGGCAAGGCTGCGGTCATTGCATGTCACCTCGGCACTTTCATGTGCTCTCTATGTCGAGGGTGAGTCTAGCCAGCCCTACCAGGGGTGGAACTTGCGTTGCCAGCCAGCTTGATGACTGAGCGAGTCAGTGGCATGAACGGTCAGAGCAACATGGCCAGCAGCGGTGCCGCGAACAGGTTCAGCAGCCCGGTCAGGACCATGACCAGGCCGGCCACCGAGCCTTCCTCGCGGCCCACTTCCTGGGCCCGGCTGACGCCGGCGCCGTGCGCGCCCACGCCGAACAATGCCCCCCGGGCCAACGGCGTGCGCAGCGGCAACCAACGCAGCAGCACGCCACCGAACATGGCACCAAGCACCCCGGTGAACATCACGAACACTGCCGTCAGCTCGGGCACACCGCCCAGGTCATGGGCCAACGGCATGGCAAAGGGCGTGGTGATGGAACGCGGCACCAGCGACAGGCTGGTCGCACTGTCCAGCGCCAGCAGGTGCGCCAACCCCCATGAACTGGCGATGGACGCACTGCTGCCCGCCAGCATGCCGACCAGCAACGCCGGCCAATGCCGAGCGAGCATGGCCCGCTGCTGCCAGATCGGCACCGCAAAGGCCACGGTCACCGGACCGAGCACGCCCATCAGCCAGTGGGTATTGCGCGCGTATTCGGCATAGGCGGTGTGCAGCGGCACAGCCACCGCCAGCAGCAACACCGGCACCAGAATCAGCGGCGACAGCAGGTAGCGCTTGCTGCGCCGGTACAGCCAGCGGCTGCCCAGGTAAGCCAGCAACGTCAGCGCCAGCCAGAACAACGGCATGGGTTCAAGGCTCATGGCGCATGCTCCAGCGGCACACAAGTTCGACGGTCAGGGCCGTCACCACCATCACCATCAGCGTGCTCACGGCGATCACCAGCAGGATGCGCCAGCCCTCGTCCCGGATCAGCGCGCCATAGTCCAGCAGGCTCATCAGTGCAGGAATGAAGAACAGCAGCATTTCGGCCATCAACCAACCGGCGCCCAATTGCAGCATGGCCGGCTTCAGTACCCCCGCGGCGAACAACAGCAGTAGCAGCGCCAGGCCCATGACCCCGCCGGGGATGGGCCAGCCCAGCCAAGTGGCCAGCTGGCCACCGAGTGCAAACAGGGCACACAGGGTCGCCAGCTCGGCAAGCAGGCGCAGCATTTTTTTCATTAACGCGGGTTTCATGGCGGTGTTCCTCGACAGGCCCTCATTTTAAGTTTTGGCTGCCTAGGCCAGAAGCGAATTGTTAGACTGGCTACCATTCCATAATGGAATTGGCACATGGAATTCAAACAGCTGCGCAGCTTTATCGAAGTGGTGCACCGGGGCGGCTTTACCCAAGCCGCACAGACCCTGCACATCAGTCAGTCGGCCGTCAGCAAGCAAGTGGCGCAGCTTGAGCAAGATGTGGGCCAGCCGCTGCTGGAACGCCAGGCATCCCACCTGCACCTGACCGCCGCCGGGCGCATCGTGCTTGAGCGCGGCGAGGCCCTGCTGCGCCAACGCCAGGCGCTGCTCAACGAATTGGACGATCTGAGCCAGATGGAGCGTGGCGAACTGCGCCTGGGCTTGCCGATGCTGGGCAGTGATGCGCTGTTCGCCGGTTTGTTCGCCGAATACCGGCGACGCCACCCGAACATCGCCATCCAGTTGGTTGAGGGTGGCAGCCGTAGCATCGAGCAGGCCGTCAGAAGTGGCGAGCTGGAGCTCGGTGGCAGCCTTACGCCCAGCGACGACGGGTTCGAATACCAGCCGTTCTGCAATGAGCCGCTGGATGCCCTGCTACCGGCGGAGCATGCGTTGGCAGGCCTGGGCGGGGTGCACCTGAAGCAATTGGCCGCAACGCCGTTCCTGCTCTACCAGCGCAGTTTCGTGCTCAATGACCGTTTGGTGAAAGCCTGCCAGCAGCAGGGCTTCACCCCGACGGAAGGCGGGCGCAGTGGCCAGGCGGATTTCCTGGCAGCGTTGGTCGCGGCAGGCCAGGGCGTTGTGCTGCTGCCCCGGGTGGTGGCAAAAGCCCTGGAACGCCCTGGTGTGGTGCGTATGCCCCTGCGCTCACCGGGGGACCTGCGCTGGGACATTGCCTTCATCTGGCGGCGTGGCGCGTATTTGTCGCGGGCCGCGCAAGCGTGGTTGGCGCTGCTGCGCGAATGGCCGGTACCCGACAGCGAGGCATGAATCGGGGCCTGGCTGGCAGGTCTGCCCGGGCACTCACCTGCAGCAGGCCCATACTTGCTGAACCTGACCGTCAGCCTTTCAAGGTATTAGCCAACTCGGCCAACCACGGCTCGGCATCCGTTTCCGGGGTCACCGTCTCGCTGGCATCCAGCTGCAGCATCGGCTGCACCTCGCGCACGCCTAGCTCGGCAAACAGCTCGCGCAGCTGTTCGCCGCCCCCGCAATAGGTATCGCCATAGCTGGAATCGCCCAGCGCAATCACTGCACCCGGCAGGCCATGGAAGGCCGCTGGCAGGCTGTCACGCAGGCTGCTGTACAAGGGCATGAGGTTGTCCGGCAGCTCACCCATACCGGTAGTCGATGTCACGGCCAACAGGGCCTGCGGGGCAAAACCTTCAAGGTCCTGCAAAGTGGCACGTGCGGCGTGCCAGGCTTGGTAACCAGCGGCCTTGAGCTTCGATTCTGCATGACGGGCGACTTCTTCGGCGGTGCCATAGACCGATCCGGAAATAATGGCGACTTTCATCGGGGAGAGGATTCCGAAACTGAGTGAAAACGTAGGATACTAGCATTCAGCGCTGGCAAAAGGCCGCCTCTGCCAAAGCCGCCTGCTACAGCACGTCCGATTTTTCTGCCTGCCGTATGGCCTGAACATGATCAACGCAAAACTGCTGCAATCGATGGTCGATGCATCCCATGACGGGATCGTGGTTGCCGAACAGGAAGGCGACGACACCATCCTCATCTATGTCAACGCCGCGTTCGAACGCCTGACCGGCTATAACCGGGACGAAATACTCTACCAGGATTGCCGCTTCCTGCAGGCTGACGACCGTGACCAACTCGCGCGTGCACGCATTCGCAAAGCCTTGGCCGAAGGCCGCCCTTGCCGGGAAGTGATGCGCAACTACCGCAAGGATGGCACTGCCTTCTGGAACGAACTGTCGATCACGGCGGTAAGGAACGACGCCGAGCGACGTACCTACTTCATCGGCATTCAGAAAGACGTTACCCGCCAGGTGGAAATGGAACGGGAGCTGGCCGAACTGCGCGCTCGTCTGAAAGCCGACGAACGCACCTGAACCAAGCCCCCCGGGCACGGTCAACTACGTTGAAGAAATCGCCACCACCGAGTTCGATCATGCAAGCCGACGCCCTTCTTACCCAGGACGAGCTGGATTTCATTCAGAACATGCAGCATTCGCCCACCCTGAACCTGGCCGACTCCATGTCGAGCCTGCAGGTCAATGGCGACCGCCGCATCCAGAGCTTGCTCACCCGCCTGGTGGCCCATGAACAAGTGACCTTGCAGGCGCAATTCAACAACCAGCAAATCAGCTTTCCGCTGCAACTGGTGGAAGACGAATTCCACGCCTTGCACCTGCAGGTGGGTTCGCCGGAAATCTACGAGGATGGCCCCATGCTGCGGCCATGGCGCCTGTCGCTGGAACAGCCCAGCGCCCTGCTCGATGGCCATGGCGCGCCTAGCGGGCTGTGGGTACGGGAAATTTCCTTCAAAGGCGTGCTGGTGGAGCTGCGTGGCCTGCCAAGCGCGCCGGCGCGTTTCGACCTGCGCTTCGCCCCCGGCAACCTCCAGCCGATCGAACTGCAGGGTGTGCTGGGCCGGCGTATTGGCCCAGACCTGGCAGCGTACGACCTTGGCCAAAGCCCAGCGGAAGAAATCGAGCGCCTGCGCGGCTACATCCTGCAGGCCCATTGCCGCGCCCACCCCGAACTGCACACTCAGGTGTCCAGCTGACCTGCCAGGCACTGGCGCAGACGCTGACGCATTACCGCGCCTTGTGCCCCCAGGCAGACCAGGGGGCTGCCCGCCAGGCCGCCGCTGGCCTGGTCGGTTGTCTCTCCCGCCAGCAATAACGTGCAGCCCAGCACCGACGCCAGCCGCTTCAGATAGCGGCTGACTTCTGCAGTGAGCGGCTGGTGGGAAAACAGCACGAGGGCGTCTGGTTTCATCCGTTCACAGACCAGCGCCAGCTCTTGCAGCGGCTGCCCACACACCAAAGGCGTCACGCCTATGTCGTCACTGCCCAGCAGCAGGCTGGTGACCAGCAGTTCAAGCTCATGGCACTGCCCCGGCAAGGGCACCAGCAGTACGCTGTGGCGACGCGGCGCAGGCGCCAGCTGCAAACGCGCGAACACCCGCCCGCGCAAAAACTGGTCAAAAAACAGCCACTCGCTGGTCTGGCCGTAGCCGCCATGGCGCACGGCCAGGTCGTGCCACACCGGCATGAAAACATCAGTGAAAACCTGATCGAGCGTGCTGGCGGCAAACACCTCCTCATAAAGGCGGCCCAGCCCGGCCAAGTCAAAGCGTTGCACTGCCAGGCGCACCTGCTGCTGCCAGCCTAGCGAACTGTCCACTGCGCGCGTGGCCTGCCCGGCAAGCGCCTGGCTGCGGGCAAGGATGCTGCCCACTTTGCTGACCGCCACCCCGCGCTCCAGCCAGCCGAGGATACTGCGGATATCGTCGATGTCGCCTTGGGAATACAGGCGGTGGCCGCTGTCGGTGCGGATGGGCTGGATCAGACCGTAACGGCGCTCCCAGGCGCGCAGGGTCACCGCATTGACGCCAGTCAGGCGGGAGACTTCACGGATCGGAAACAGCACTTGCTGCTCGAAACTCGCATCGACCCCCGGCTTGCGTCCCAATTCGCTCATCTGCACGGCATCCTGTGTGCTGCAATAGAGGGCTTAGTCTACTACGACAGCGCCGGGCACAGGATGCGACCATTTGCCGGCTGACAGTTGCCACACAGCACAACTGCGCGATAATCCGCGCCCGATTCTTGCATGTTCGCCTGCGTCGCCCACCACCCCGGGCTACGCAGCCAAGGGGCCGGCTACCCGCCAGCCCCGTTGCCAGGAGATACACAATGTCTACCCCACCCGTTACCCTGATGGTGTCGCGCCGCGCCGCGCATGGCCGCTACCAGGACCTGTTGGCCTGGCTGCATGAGGGCGAACAGCTGGCCACTGACTTCCCCGGCTACCTGGGCTCGGGCATTCTCGCCCCACCCCACGATGGCGACGAATTCCAGATCATTTTTCGCTTCAGCGATGAGCCCACCCTGCATGCCTGGGAACATTCCGCCTCGCGGCGGGCCTGGTTGCAGCGCGGCAATGGCCTGTTCGAGCGCCCCAAAGAGGCGCGCGTCAGTGGCATTGACGACTGGTTTGGCGCCAGTACGGTGCAGAAACCGCCGCGCTGGAAACAGGCCGTGGCCATCTGGCTGGCGTTTTTTCCGGTCTCGCTGGCGTTCAACATGGCGTTCGGCCATTGGCTGGCCGCACTCGACCTGGTACCGCGGGTGATGCTCAGCACCCTGGCCCTCACGCCGCTGATGGTGTACCTGTTCATCCCGTTGTCCACCCGCCTGCTGGCCGGTTGGCTACAGCCCTCTTCGGCCACCGCGGGCGCCCTGCGCAGCCGCTGAGGCCAGGCCGTACAACAGGCAAACAGTTCGGGTATGCTGGGCGGCAACCACAGGACAGACAAGTTGACCGCCCCCAACATGAACAGCCCAATTCTCGTTACCGGAGCCAGCCAGCGCGTCGGGCTGGCCCTGGCCCTTGAACTGGCACAGGCCGGCCATACGGTGGTCAGTGCCAGCCGTACCGTACAGCCACAGGCGGCCCACCCGAATATCGTGCAGTTCCAGGCAGACCTGTGCCGGGCCGACGACCGCCAGGCGCTGATCGACTACCTGGCCGGGCAGTACGACGGCCTGCGCGCCATCATCCATAACGCGTCGTTGTGGCTGGACGATGGCCTGGACAACCTGGAAACCATGTTCCGCCTGCATGTAGAGGCGCCCTACCACCTCAACCTGGCCTTGGGCGAGATGCTGGCCAAGCTGGACAAAGCCGACATCATTCACATCTGCGACGAAACCTCCTCGCGTGGCAGCAAGGGCCACATTGGCTATGCCGCCACCAAGGCTGCGCTGCAGAACATGGTGCTGTCGTTCGCTGAAAAATATGCGCCCAAGGTGCATGTGAACGGTATCCTTCCCGGGCTGCTGATCCTCAAGGAAGGGGGTGACGAAGCCTACCGCCAGCACACCTTGAAAAAGGCCCTGCTGGAATTCGAACCCGGCGCCGGGCCACTGATCGAGACGGTCAAGTACCTGCTCGCCAGCCAGTACAGCACCGGCAGCCAGGTGGTCATCAATGGTGGCCGCCACCTGAAGAACCGCATGACGTGAGAGCCCCCATGACCCCACAGCAACAGCTTGAACTCGAAGCCGCCGCGTTCCGGCGCCTGGTCGACCATTTGCAGAAACGCACCGACGTGCAGAACATCGACCTGATGAACCTGTCCGGCTTCTGCCGCAACTGCCTGTCCAAGTGGTACAAGGCTGCGGCTGACGAGCGTGAGCTCGACCTGAGCCTGGATGACGCCCGCGAAGCGGTGTACGGCATGCCTTATGCCCAGTGGAAAGCCCAATACCAGAAAGAAGCCAGCGCCGAGCAGCAAGCGGCGTTCGAAAAAGGAAAACCTCGTGACTGATCTAGATACCCTGCGCGCCAGCCTGGCCAGCGGCCAACATGCCTTTGCCGACACCCTGGCGTTCATTGCCGAGCACTACAGCTACCAGCCGCAGGCGTTCAACAATGGTGGTGTCGAGAATGCCGCCGGGCAGAACGAAGGTTCGTGCAAAACCTTGGGCCTGGCAGTGCTCGAGGGGCTGAGCGATCAGGAAGCGCTGCTGGCTTTCGGCGAGCACTATCGGGATGTGCTGGCCACGCCTGAGGGCAGTGACCATGGCAATATTCGTGCGTTGATCAAGCACGGCCTGGCGGGTGTGACGTTTGCTGCACCGCCACTGTCGCGCAAGGCTTGAAACTGCCGGGGCTGCTTTGCAGCCCATCGCCGGCGAGCCAGCTCCGACAACGGCCTTGAGGGCACCGCTGTCGAAATGGGAGCTGGCGTGCCAGCGATGAGGCCAGCACGCCGTGAGCTTACAGTTCGACGCAGTCGAACTTCACATCGGTAGCTACGTCTTCGTCGTAGTTGACGTCAGCGCGCTCAAAGCCGAACACGTTGAGGAACTGCTTCTTGTAACCGGCGTAGTCGGTCAGCTGGAACAGGTTCTCGGTGGTCACCTGCGGCCACATGGCCTTGCAGGCATCCTGCACGTCGTCGCGCAGTTCCCAGTCGTCCAGGCGCAGGCGGGCCTTCTCGTCCACTTCGGCCGGGGCGCCATCGGCACGGTACATGCGGTCGCGGAACATGCGGTCCAGTTGGTCCTGGGTACCCTCGTGCACACCCTTTTCCTGCATGATCTTGAAGACCATCGACAGGTACAGCGGCATCACCGGAATGGCCGAGCTGGCCTGGGTAACCACCGACTTGAGCACCGCCACGTTGGCGCCGCCCTTCACTTCAGCGGCCAGCTTCTTGTCCAGGCGCAGCGCGGTTTCATCCAGGTCCTGCTTGGCCTGGCCCAGGGCGCCGTGCCAGTAGATTGGCCAGGTGATCTCGGTGCCGATGTAGCTGAAGGCAACGGTACGGGCACCCTCGGCCAGTACGTCGGCGCCCGCCAGGGCGTCGATCCACAGTTGCCAGTCCTGGCCACCCATGACGGTAACGGTGTCGGCGATTTCCTGCTCGGTGGCCGGCTCGATGCTGGCCTCGATGATGGTGTCCTTGTTGGTGTCGATGGCAGTCGACTTGTACGGCTGGCCGATCGGCTTGAGTGCCGAGCGGATCACTTCACCGGTCTGCGGCAGCTTGCGCACCGGCGAGGCCAGCGAGTAGATGACCAGGTCGACCTTGCCACCCATTTCGTTCTTGATCAGCTCGATGACCTTGGCGCGGGCTTCGTCGGAGAAGGCGTCACCATTGATCGACTTGCTGAACAGGCCCTCGGCCTTGGCAAACTTGTCGAACGCCGCAGCGTTGTACCAGCCAGCGGTGCCGGCCTTGGTTTCGGTGCCTGGCTTTTCGAAGAATACGCCCAGGGTGTCGGCCTTGAAACCGAACGCTGCAGTAATGCGTGCTGCCAGGCCATAGCCACTGGAAGCACCAATGACCAGGACCTTCTTCGGACCATCCTCGCGCACGCCCAGCTTGCGGGTGGCTTCGATCTGGTCACGGACGTTGAGCTCGCAGCCCTTCGGGTGAGTCGTGGTGCAGATGAAACCGCGAACCTTAGGATGAATGATGGCCAATGTCTGTACCTCGTCAGGT
Organism: Pseudomonas sp. CJQ_9; assembly: GCF_043106615.1. Lineage (NCBI taxonomy): Bacteria > Pseudomonadati > Pseudomonadota > Gammaproteobacteria > Pseudomonadales > Pseudomonadaceae > Pseudomonas > Pseudomonas sp. CJQ_9. The sequence continues at coordinate 10,545 of NZ_JBICMS010000002.1, forward strand.
TTATGCCGGGGAAGCGCCTCATGGGCGTTTCCTGTTGATCAGAGGGTGAGACTACCCCCGCAGGTTATCCGACACATATTACGGGGTGATCCGGGCGATGCAAAACCGGGGTGGCCCGCCGCGCGGCCACTCATTTGCTTTTCACATCAATCTCAAAGAAAAACAAACTTAACAAATAAGCCCAGGGCACCGATGCTTGAAGCCCTACGCCCACCGCACGGAGAACAACAACATGAACGACGTGGTCATCGTCGCTGCAACCCGTACCGCCATCGGCAGCTTCCAGGGTGCCCTGGCCAACGTGCCTGCGGTCGACCTCGGCGCCGCCGTGATCAAGCGCCTGCTGGAGCAGACCGGGCTGGCCCCGGCACAGGTCGACGAAGTCATCCTTGGCCAGGTGCTGACCGCCGGCGCCGGGCAGAACCCGGCACGCCAGGCCGCGATCAAGGCCGGCCTGCCCTTCAGCGTACCGGCGCTGACCCTGAACAAGGTCTGCGGCTCGGGCCTGAAAGCCCTGCACCTGGCGGCCCAGGCCATCCGCTGCGGTGACGCCGAGGTGGTGATTGCCGGTGGCCAGGAGAACATGAGCCTGGCCCCCTATGTGATGCCCTCGGCCCGCACCGGCCAGCGCATGGGCCATGGCCAGCTGATCGACAGCATGATCACCGATGGCCTGTGGGATGCCTTCAACGACTACCACATGGGCATCACTGCCGAAAATCTGGTGGACGAGTACGGCCTCAGCCGTGAACAGCAGGATGCCTTTGCCGCCGAGTCGCAACGCAAGGCACTCGCTGCCATCGAGGCCGGCCGCTTCGATGCGGAGATCACCCCTGTCGTGCTGCCGCAGAAGAAGGGCGAGCCGAAAGTGTTCGCCCGTGATGAGCAGCCGCGCGCGGACACCACTGCCGAATCGCTGGGCAAGCTGCGCGCGGCCTTCAAGAAAGACGGTAGCGTCACCGCTGGCAATGCCTCCAGCCTGAACGACGGCGCTGCCGCGGTGCTGCTGATGAGCGCCACCAAAGCCGAGGCCCTGGGCCTGCCGGTGCTGGCGAAGATCGCCGCTTATGCCAGTGCCGGGGTAGACCCGGCGATCATGGGCATCGGCCCGGTTGCGGCGACGCGGCGCTGCCTGGACAAGGCCGGCTGGCAGCTGAGCGAACTGGACCTCATTGAAGCCAACGAAGCCTTTGCTGCACAGGCACTGGCCGTGGGCAAGGCGCTGGAGTGGGATGCGGCCCGGGTCAATGTGAACGGCGGGGCGATTGCCCTGGGCCACCCGATTGGAGCGTCCGGCTGCCGGGTGTTGGTGACCTTGTTGCACGAGATGATCAAGCGCGATGCCCACAAAGGCCTGGCGACCTTGTGCATTGGCGGTGGCCAGGGCGTTGCACTGGCTATCGAACGTTGAGCGGCGTTTGAGTTAAGCAGGCCCGGCCTTTTCGCGGGCTCGCCCGCTCCCACAGGTACAGCGCAGGTTTCAAAACATGCGCTGTACCTGTGGGAGCGGGCGAGCCCGCGAAAAAGGCCGGCACAAGCAGCAGATGATCAAGCCGCGACTCGGTACTGCTCCAGCGAAGCGGCCAGCGCAGCCACTTCGCGGCACTTCTGCACAGCCACCTCTACCGTGCCATGCGCCAGCGAACAGGCCGGCGCCAGCCAAAGCCGCGCCCCCAGGCGTTCATGGGCGTCTTGCAACAGCCGCAGGGCATTGTCCGACTCGCAAGGCGCGCCATCGCGGCCATCAACCAGGCCCAGCGACAGCACTTTATAGGCCGGCAGGCGGTCAAGGATGGCTTGGTACTGTGCGGGTGCCTGCACCAGATCGATGTGCAGGCCATCGACTGGCAGGTTGGCGGCCAGGCCAAGGTTGCCATCCAGGCCACCGGCGTAGGTGGCAATCAACTTCCTCAGCGGTGCGCGCTGCAGGATGTTGTAGACGCGCTCGAAAGCGTTTTTCCAGTCCTGTGGCAGGTCTTGGGCGAGGATCGGTTCGTCGATCTGGACCCATTCGACGCCCAGCGCAGCCAAGCGGTTGAGGACCTGATCATACAGGGGCAGCAGGCGATCGAGCAGTTCCAGCTTGTCGAAGTCGGCGTTGCGGGCTTGGCCCTGCCACAGGTAGGTCAACGGGCCAATCACGACAGGCTTGATGGCATGGCCCAGCGCGTTGGCATGCTCCACCTCTTCGAACAAGGGTTCCCAATTGAGGGCAAACGGCTGGTCATCGGTGCCCGGCAGGTGGCCATATTGGCTGGTTTCGCCGACGGGCAGCAGTTCGATACCGGCGTCTTTCTGCACTTGCCAGTGGCGGGCCCGCAGTTCGCGGTCGCCGCCAATGTGTGGAAAGCCCAGGTTGTGTGCCAGTGCCATGTGTCGCCCCTCAGCATGCTCCAATTAATGAGGGGATTTTCCAGCGGATCGTAGGGTTGATACAAACTCATAAAATTTGAGATGAACCCAAGAAATTCTCATGATGCCGTGTGCGCAGAGGTCGCCCAGTGTCTTGTTCAGAGCACCAGCCTGCGCATGCGGACATGACCTCCTGCGCCTTCTGCCGCACAATGCCACCCTGACCATACCAGGTGCCCGGCCTCATGAGCCTGCTGAAAACCGCGCTGCGTGAACACCATTTCGTCTGTGTCATGGAGTTTGTGCCCAAAGCCTCTGCAGAACGCTTCGCCGCCATGCAAGCGATCATGGACCGTGCGCAGCTGTGCGGCTGGCCAATGACCGTGGCCATCGGCGACCGCGTCGGCAGCCCGCTGGACATGTCGCCGCTGGACGCCCTGGCCTCGTTCGACCGCCCGGTGCCGGCCCTGCCGCACTTCTCCGGCAAGGACCGCGAACGCCACCACTTGCTCGCGCAATTGCAGCGCATGGCGGCGGCCGGCCTCGACCAGTTGCTGCTGCTGACCGGTGACCGTTTGCCCGGGCATGAACCCGGCCAGCGCCCGGTGCGCTACCTGGAGTCGGTGGCCGCGCTGCAGATTGCCCGCCAGGCCTGCCCGCACTGGTTGCTGGGCGCGGCGCTGAACCCGTTCAAGTACCACGAGGAAGAAGGCGGCGCGCAGTACTTCAAGGCCGAGAAAAAACTGGCTGCGGGGGCCGATTTCCTCACCTTGCAACTGGGCTTCGACGCAGCCAAACACCAGGAAGCCATGCACTGGATGCGTCGCCAGGCCGCGCCCAAACCCATGCTGGCCTGCCTCATGAGCCTCACCCATGGCCGCGCAGCGATGCTCGACCACGTCGCCGGCGTGACCGTTACCCCCTCCATGCGCGAAATGCTCGAAGCGGAAATGGCGCAGTCCAAGGCTTTTGCCCAGGCGCGCAGCGTTGACCGCCTTGCCTTGCAGATCATCGGTACGAAGCTGATGGGGTACGCCGGCGTGCACCTGTCGGGCATCCACGACCTGAAGCAGCTGCTTGCCCTTGAAGCGCGACTGGCGTACTGGCAAACGCAAGTCCACACCCTGGAGCAATGGGCGCCCGCCTGGCAAGCCAGTTGGCAGATGCCGGGGCTGCCGGCAGTCACCTTCCATCCACCCCAGGCCAACTGGCGCCAGGGCGAATCAAGGGTCGCTGCCTCGTTCAAGGAAAAAGCCCGCTACCACCTGATGCATGGCATGCATGGGCTGCTGTTCAGCCGCCGCAACAGCCTGAGCAAGGCGTTTGGCTGGGCGGTGCGCCAGCCGCTGTGGACGACCCGCCTTGGCGCACAGGTGCTGCACACCCTGGAGCGCAGTGTTAAGCGCCCGCTGGTTGGCTGTGATACCTGCGGCCGCTGCCGCCTGGAAGACACCTTGTACACCTGCCCGGAAACCTGCCCCAAGGGCCTGGCCAACGGCCCCTGTGGGGGCACCGCGCTCAACCGCTGCGAGTTCGGCGACCGCGAGTGCATCCACAGCATCAAGTACCGCACTGCCAAGGCCGTGGGGCAAACCGCCGTGCTGAGCGAGCGGCTGATCCCCTGCATCGAGGTGCAAACGCGCCACCGCAGCTCGTGGCCGCAGTGGTTCGCGCCACCCTCGCCACGCCGGGTCAGCCCTCAGCCAGCGCCTCGAACCCAGCCCGAATCGTAGCCTCGGGCAGGTCATCGGCAATGAAGACCATCACGCTTTCGCGGGTTTCGCCTTCGGCCCACTCGGCGTCCCAGTCGAAGCCATACAGCTTGAGCACGCCCTGGAACACCAGCTTGCGGTCCTCGCCGGCAATGTTCAGCACGCCCTTGTAACGCAGCAGCTGTTTGCCATGGGTTTCCAGCAGGTCGTTCATGAAGCCGCTGAGGCGGTCGATATCCAGCGCGGCTTCGGTACGCAACACCAGGGTGCCGATGCGGTCGGGGGTGGCCGGCTTGAGCACCGGGCGCAGCGAGGGTTTCAGGTTTGCGCCCAGGTCGGGGTTGAGGTTGAAACCGCGCACATCCAGCAGCTCTGCCAGGTCGATGCGGCCGTGCTCGACCACACGGATCGCCGCCCGCCCGTTGATACGGGCCAGGCGATCGCGCAGGGCCTGGACCGCAGCCGGCTCGACGAGGTCGGTCTTGCTCAGCAACAGGCGATCGGCAAAGCCGACCTGGGCTTGGGCGATGGTCTGGGTCAGATGCAACTCGGCATGCTTGGCATCGACCAGGGTGATGATGCCGTCGAGGATGTAGCGCTCGCGCAGTTCCTCGTCGATGAAGAAGGTTTGCGCCACCGGCGCCGGGTCGGCCAGGCCGGTGCATTCTATCACCAGGCGGTCGAAGGCGATTTCGCCGGCATCCAGGCGCTCGAGCAGCAGGTACAAGGCGCGGGTCAGGTCGCCGTGGATGCTGCAGCACACACAGCCGTTGGCCAGGGTCATCACCTGCACCGGCTGGTCGCCCAGTAACTGGCTGTCGATGCCGGCTTCGCTGAACTCGTTTTCGATCACCGCCAGCTTCAGGCCGTGCTCGGCCTTGAGCATGTGTTTGAGCAAGGTGGTTTTACCGGCACCGAGGAAGCCGGTGAGGATGGTTACGGGAATGGGCGTCTGCACGCAGAACATCTCCTGTGCGGAAATAACACAGGCCCCATCGCCGGCAAGCCAGCTCCCACAGGTACCGCGCAAACCTTGACGCCTGGGCAGTACCTGAAAGAGCGCCCTAAAGGCACTGCACAAACCTTGAGGCCTGTGAAGTGCCCGTGGGAGCTGGCTTGCCAGCGATGAGGCCGGAACAGCTTAACGCTTGAGACTCAACAGCACTTTGGCCCGGACTTGCCGCCATAACGTGCTTCCTGACGTTCGCGGAAGAACTGCTCATACGTCATGACCGGCTTGTCCGGGTGTGTCTTGTGCATGTGCTCGACATAGTTGTCGTAGTCGGGCATGCCGACCATCAGGCGGGCGGCCTGCCCCAGGTACTTACCCAGTCGACCCAGGTCGTTGAACATGACAGTAGTCCTCTCAAGCGTCAGGCAGGGCCTGGAACGGGGTTTCCTTGTCGCTGCGCTCTTTGCGGCCGAGGGCGGCGTAACCGACCTTGATGGCAAAGAACAGCACACTGAACACCACCAGCAGGAACAGAATGGTCAGGCCGGCGTTGGTGTAGGCGTTGAAGATCACGTGTTGCATCTGCCCGATGTCCTTGGCCGGGGCCAGAACCTGGCCGGCGTCCAAGGCGGTGCTGTATTTCTTGGCCAGGGCCAGGAAACCTACCGCCGGGTTCGGGTCGAACAGCTTGATCAGGCCCGCCGCCGTGGTGCAGATCAGCAGCCAGGCTGCCGGCAGCAGGGTGACCCAGATGTAGCGCTCGCGCTTCATCTTGATCAGGACCACGGTGCCCAGCATCAGGGCGATACCCGCCAGCATCTGGTTGGAGATACCGAACAGCGGCCACAGGGTGTTGATGCCGCCCAGCGGGTCGATCACGCCCTGGTACAGCAGGTAACCCCACAACGCTACACAACCACCGGTGGCCAGCAGGTTGGCACCCCACGACTCGGTGCGTTTCAGGGCTGGCACGAAGCTGCCCAGCAGGTCTTGCAGCATGAAGCGCCCGGCACGGGTACCGGCGTCGACTGCGGTGAGGATGAACAACGCCTCGAACAGGATCGCGAAGTGGTACCAGAACGCCATGGTGTTTTCACCCGGCAGCACCTGGTGCAGGATTTGCGCGATACCTACCGCCAGCGTGGGTGCACCCCCGGCACGGGCCAGGATGGTGTGCTCGCCAATGTCGCGGGCCACCGCCTCCAGTTGCTCGGGCGTAATCAGGAAGCCCCAGCTGCTCACGGTCTGCGCGACCGACGCCACGTCGGCACCGACCACGGCTGCCGGGCTGTTCATGGCGAAGTACACGCCAGGTTCGATCACCGACGCAGCCACCATGGCCATGATGGCCACGAACGACTCCATCAGCATGCCGCCATAGCCGATGTAGCGGGCGTTGGTTTCGTTATCCAGCAGCTTGGGCGTAGTGCCCGAGGAGATCAGCGCGTGGAAGCCAGACACCGCACCACAGGCAATGGTGATGAACAGGAACGGGAACAGGGTGCCCTTCCATACCGGGCCGGTTCCATCGGTGAACTGGGTCAGCGCCGGCATTTTCAGCTCGGGCATGGTCACCAGGATGCCGATGGCCAGGGCGATGATGGTACCGATCTTGAGGAAGGTCGACAGGTAGTCGCGCGGCGCCAGCACCAGCCACACCGGCAGCACCGCCGCCACGAAACCGTAACCGACCAGCATCCAGGTGATCTGCACACCGGTGAAGGTGAACGCCGGGCCCCATACCGGGTCAACCGCAATCTGGCCCCCCAGCCAGATCGAGGCCAACAGCAGTACCACGCCGATGATCGAGATTTCACCAATGTGGCCCGGGCGGATGTAGCGCATGTAAATGCCCATGAACATCGCGATCGGGATGGTCGCCATTACCGTGAACATGCCCCATGGGCTTTCGGCCAGGGCCTTGACCACGATCAGCGCCAGCACCGCCAGGATGATGATCATGATCAGGAAGCAGCCGAACAGGGCGATGGTGCCCGGAATGCGGCCCATTTCCTCGCGCACCATGTCGCCCAGCGAGCGGCCGTTGCGGCGGGTGGACAGGAACAGGACCATGAAGTCCTGCACTGCACCGGCCAGCACCACGCCGGCAATCAGCCACAGCGTGCCGGGCAGGTAGCCCATTTGCGCGGCGAGCACCGGGCCCACCAGTGGGCCAGCGCCGGCGATGGCGGCGAAGTGATGGCCGAACAGAATGTGTTTGTTGGTCGGAACGTAGTCCAGGCCGTCGTTGTTGAGCACCGCCGGGGTGGCACGGCGCGGGTCGAGTTGCATCACTTTGGTGGCGATGAACAGGCTGTAGTAGCGATAGGCGACCAGGTAGATGGCCACTGCCGCGACCACGATCCACAAGGCATTGATCGCCTCACCGCGACGCAGGGCAACAACACCCAGCGCGCAGGCCCCTATGACTGCCAGCGCCAGCCACGGTATGTGGCGTAGCAGGCTATTATTGTTGTTCATGGTTAGCTTCCAGCTGTTGGATTGGAAAGACCGCCCACCGAGTCTAGGGCGAGTCAGGCGGCATTGCCACACTTGCTTTGGTCTAGAGCCTCTGCGGCCAGATTGCAGTACCTGATGCACAAACCCTTCATCACCTGATCAGGATGCCACCCGAGGGCCTTACCCATGAGCGATCACGACGAACGTAGGCGTTTCCAGCGAATCTGCTTCGACGCCCCTACCAAACTTCACCAAGGCTCCCGATGCTGGTCTTCCAAGCTGCTGGACATTTCGCTCAAGGGGCTGCTGGTGGAACGCCCGCAGCAATGGGATGCCGACCTGAGCCAGAACTTCGACGCAATCATTACGCTGGACGAGCAAACGCAGGTGACCATGCAGGTCGAACTACGCCACGAAGAGCAGACCCAGCTAGGTTTCATTTGCCTATACATCGATGTCGAATCGATGACCCATCTGCACCGTCTTGTGGAATTGAACCTGGGCGACGGCACCATAATGATGCGTGAGCTGCGGGAATTGATCGAAGAATGAAATCTCTTAGCTAGCTAAGGGCCTTCCCACTTTGTGTTTCCTGTCTACTCAGACAGCTTTAGGCCTGGGTAGCAGGACTTTGTACACACCCCTCTAGTACAGCTTTAAACAAGTTGGTACGGCTCATGCATTGGGTTTTAGCACACCCTGATGCGGCACTTGTGCGCGCTCCGATCAAAATATTGTATACAATTCTTGTGGCAATCGATCATGGGAAGTGTCTACAGTAGCGCCACAACAATAAACAGAGAGCCTGCTCCATGACTACGTCCCCTAGCACGTCTCCCGCTCAACGCCCCGAGGACGAAAACCTCGGGCTGGGCGCTAACCTGGCCTATGGTCTGCAACACGTGTTGACCATGTACGGGGGGATCGTCGCGGTGCCCCTGATCCTGGGGCAGGCCGCTGGCCTGAACGGTGGCGAAATCGGCATGCTGATCGCCGCCTCGCTGTTTGCCGGTGGCCTGGCCACCCTGCTGCAGACATTGGGTCTGCCGTTTTTCGGCTGCCAGCTACCGCTGGTGCAGGGCGTGTCGTTCGCGGGCGTGGCGACCATGGGCGCCATTCTCAGCAGCGAAGGTGGCGGTGGCTTGCCGGGGGTGCTCGGCGCGGTCATGGCGGCATCGCTGATCGGCTTTCTGATTACCCCGGTGTTCTCACGCATTACCAAGTTCTTCCCGCCCCTGGTGACCGGTATCGTCATCACCACCATCGGCCTGACCCTGATGCCGGTCGCCGCGCGCTGGGTAATGGGCGGCAACAGCGCTTCGCCCGAGTTCGGCAGCGTGGCCAATATCGGCCTGGCGGCGCTGACCTTTGCCATTGTGCTGCTGCTGAGCAAACTGGGTAGCGCGAGCATTTCGCGGCTGTCGATCCTGCTGGCCATGGTGGTCGGCACATTGATCGCCTGGGCGCTGGGCATGGCCGACTTCAGCAAGGTCACCGAAGGCCCGATGTTCGCCTTCCCCACGCCGTTCCATTTCGGCATGCCCGAGTTTCACATCGCCGCCATCCTGTCGATGTGCATCGTCATCATGGTGACCCTGGTGGAAACCTCGGCCGACATCCTTGCCGTGGGTGAGATCATCGACACCAAGGTCGACTCCAAGCGCCTGGGCAACGGCCTGCGTGCCGACATGGCGTCGAGCATTCTGGCGCCGATCTTCGGCTCGTTCACGCAAAGCGCATTCGCCCAGAACGTGGGCCTGGTGGCCGTTACCGGCGTCAAGAGCCGTTATGTGGTGGCTACCGGTGGCCTGATCCTGGTGGTCCTCGGCCTGCTGCCGATCATGGGCCGGGTCATTGCCGCTGTCCCTACCCCGGTACTGGGCGGTGCAGGGATCGTGCTGTTCGGCACCGTGGCAGCCAGTGGTATCCGCACTTTGTCCAAGGTCAGCTACAAGAACAACGTGAACCTGATCATCGTCGCGGCCTCGCTGGGCTTCGGCATGATCCCGATCGCCGCGCCGACCTTCTACCACCAATTCCCGAACTGGTTCGAGACCATTTTCCACTCGGGCATCAGCTCGGCGGCGATCATGGCCATCCTGCTGAACCTGATCTTCAACCACTTCACCACCGGCAACTCGGAAAACCAGTCGGTGTTCGCTGCGGCCTACGAGCGCACCATCCAGTATTCGGACATTTCTGCACTGCGCGATGGCGACTACTTCAAGGATGGCAAGTTGTTCGATGCCGAGGGTAACGAGGTACCGATGCTGGAGCTGGACGAGCATGGCAACGAAACGGTCAGACGCCCTGCGGCGGTGGCCGAGCATTGAGGGTTGCCTGAGCGGTGAGGTGGGGGGCCGATGCGCATCATCGGCCCCCTTTTTCGTTTGCCTGGGCTGACCCTATCGCCGGCAAGCCAGCTCCCACAGGGCTCGCATCAGGGCTCACAGCTGCTTGCCACAAGATGGGCAGAACCTGTGGGAGCTGGCTTGCCGGCGATAGGGCCAGAACAGGCTACAAATTATTCGAACAATGCATCCAGGGCCTGCTCCAGCCGGGTCACGGCAATGACCTGCAGCCCCGCTGGCGGCTCCTTCGGTGCATTGCCCTTGGGCACGATCGCCCGCTTGAAGCCGTGCTTGGCCGCTTCCTTCAAGCGCTCCTGCCCGCTTGGTACCGGGCGTACCTCGCCCGACAAGCCGATCTCGCCGAACACCAGCAGGCCATGGGCCAGTGGCCGATTGCGCAGGCTGGACATCACCGCCGCCAGCAGCGCCAGGTCCGAAGCGGTTTCCAGCACCTTGACCCCGCCCACCACATTGAGGAACACGTCCTGGTCGTGGGTGGGTATACCGCCGTGGCGGTGCAGTACCGCCAGCAGCATGGCCAGGCGGTTCTGGTCCAGGCCCAGGGTGACCCGGCGCGGGTTGGCCAGGTGGCTGTCGTCCACCAGCGCCTGCACCTCGACCAGCATGGGCCGGGTGCCTTCCCAGGTGGCCATCACCACGCTGCCCGGCACTTCTTCCTGGGTACGGTTGAGGAAGATCGCCGACGGGTTGGATACCTCCTTCAAGCCACGGTCGGTCATGCCGAACACGCCCAGCTCGTTGACGGCGCCAAAGCGGTTCTTCACCGCCCGCAGCAAGCGCAGGCGGCCGTCGGACTCGCCCTCGAAATACAACACGGTATCGACCATGTGCTCCAGCACCCGCGGGCCGGCCAGCGAGCCCTCCTTGGTGACGTGGCCGACCAGGAAGATGGCCGTGCCGCTTTGCTTGGCATAACGCACCAGCAACGCCGTGCTTTCACGCACCTGGGCAACACCACCAGGGGCTGACTGCAACTGCTCGGTGAAGATGGTCTGGATGGAGTCGATCACCATTACCCGCGGCTTTTCGACACGTGCTGTGGCAATGATCGTCTCGATGCAGGTTTCGGTCATGACCTTGAGCTTGTCCTGGGGCAGGCCCAGGCGGCGCGAGCGCATGGCCACCTGTTGCTGCGACTCCTCGCCAGTGACATACAGTGCCGGCATGCCCACGGCGATATTGCACAGGGTCTGCAACAGAATGGTCGACTTGCCGATGCCGGGGTCGCCACCAATCAGCACCACCGAGCCATCTACCAGGCCGCCACCCAACACACGGTCGAGCTCGGTGCTGCTGGTGGTAAAACGGGGGATCTCCTCGACGCTGACTTCTGCCAGGGTCTTTATCTGTGCCTGCTGCCCGGTCCAACCGGCGCGGCCACTGCTGGGCGCAGCGGCACCGCCGCTTTCGATCATGGTTTCGACCAGGGTGTTCCAGGCCCCGCACTCACCACACTGGCCGGCCCATTTGGGGAAGGTCGCGCCGCACTCGGTGCAGCCATACATGCGCTTGGCCTTGGCCATGGGTTGGGGTCTCCTGGAAAAATCGCCATGATAGCCGAGCCGCACGTGCCTCGAGCGCTTCGGGATGCGACAAAACTATTCGTTCTAACCGCAGTCAGTTGCCCTGAACACAACGCATGAAGCGTTCAAGTGGCTTACACTGCGTTTACCTCACCTTTTGTTACAAGGATCTAAACATGGGCATGCTCAATGAGTTCAAGGCCTTCGCGGTCAAAGGCAACGTCGTCGACATGGCGGTTGGTATCATCATCGGCGCAGCCTTCGGCAAGATCGTCTCGTCCTTCGTCGGCGACGTGATCATGCCTCCGCTGGGCCTGTTGATTGGTGGTGTGGATTTCAGCGATCTGGCCATTACCCTGAAAGCCGCTCAAGGTGATGTACCGGCGGTGGTGCTGGCCTATGGCAAGTTCATCCAGACCGTGATCGACTTCCTGATCGTGGCCTTCGCCATTTTCATGGGCGTGAAGGCCATCAACCGGCTCAAGCGTGAAGAGGCCGTGGCACCGACTGCCCCGCCCGTGCCTACCCCCCAGGAAACGCTGCTGACCGAGATTCGCGATTTGCTCAAGACGCAGAACCAGAACCGCCTGCCTTGAGTTTGCCGGGCAGTCCAAGTTGGATGTAGGAGCGGTTTTACCCGCGAATGCGGTGGCGGCTGCAATGGTGAATGGCCAGAAAATCTTGGTCACGGGCCGGGCCTCTTCGCGGGTGAACCCGCTCCTGCAACGGGCCGTGTCGATCCGCTGCTGGGGGCACATCACCGGCAGCGCCGGTGCCCAGGCCCAGCGCCTTACCAGTAATTCTCAACCGCCACCTGGCCAGGCCGCTTGCTCAGGCTCAGTTGCAGGTCGCGCGCCTTGAGCACCTTGCGTGTCTCGTCGATCATCTGCGGGTTGCCGCACAGCATCACCCGCGAATGCTCGGGGGACAGTGCCAACCCCGCCGCCCGCTCCAACTCACCGTTCTCGATCAGCGTGGTAATGCGCTGGTTCAGCGCACCTGGGTGCTGCTCGCGGGTGACCACCGGAATGAACTGCAACTTGCCGGCGAATTCGGCCAGATAATCGCGCTGTTCCAGGCCGGCAATTTCGACCACATAAGCCAGCTCCCTGGCCTCGCGCACCGAATACACCAGCTTGATGCTGTCGAACCGCTCCCAGGCCTCGAAGTCCTGCAGGATCGACATGAACGGCGCAATGCCGGTACCAGTAGCCAGCAGCCACAGGTCGCGGCCGCCGACGAACCGGTCGAGGGTGAGGAAGCCAAACGCCTGGCGGTCTATCAGCAAGGTATCGCCTGCCCCCAGGCGGCTCAGCTCACTGGTGAACTCACCGCCCGGCACCACGATGGAGAAGAAATCCAGGTGCTCGTCATGGGGCGCACTGACCATGGAATAGGCGCGCCATACCACGCTGCCATCGGCCTTGGTCACGCCCAGGCGGGCGAACTGGCCGGAACGGAATCTGAACCCGGCATCGCGCGTAACCCGCAGGCTGAAGAGGTTCGGCGTCAGCGGCTGAACATCGAGCAGGGTCTGGCGGGTGAACTTGTCGGCGCTAGCGGTCATATCGGGCTCCAGGGTTGGCGTATGCACAGTGTCGCCTAAAGTGCTCGGGATAAAAACCACCGCTTTGTAGGGCCTCACGCCAGATGACGGTCTGAAAGTCGCAGAGAATGCTATTGGCTATAGCAAAAAAACCCAACACGACAGTAGGTCTTTTCCTACACTAGTCCTGATTCTCAAACGGATTGGATCCTAGGCCGCCCCAGGAGTTTTTCAGATGCTTCAATGGAAACCTGAACATCTTGACGCGTTCGTCAGCGAGCGCAGCCCAAAGAAGCTGTTCAACATCGCAGTGCATCTGGCGCAGGACCTGGCGATGCAGTACCTGGGACTGAAAATCCGCATTCAGATCGCGACGCAGACGCCCAGGATCTACCTGTACAGCAATTATCCCGATGAATGGATCAGACGTTATCAGCACGACGACTTCTACAAGCAGGACTGCGCCGCCCACCTCAGCCACCAGTCGACCATGCCGGTGCTGTGGACTGACGACCTCTATCGTGAGGCCCCACACTTTCGCGAAGCGGCCTGCGAGCACGGCCTGCGTCACGGCTGGACGCAGTCGCTGCACGACCTGCAACACAACGAGAGCCAGATCAGCGTAGCCCGCCCGGCGGGCAGCATCGACATCAACGAACTCTACGACAAGGCAGGCAGTGTGCAGTGGCTGTGCCACACGCTGCATGCCGTGCTCGGCGAACACCACCTGAACGCGTTGTGCCCGCCACAACCGAAGATGAGCGCGCGTGAGCTGGAAGTGCTGAAATGGTCCGCCGCTGGCAAGACCGCTGCCGACGTTGCCTGCATTCTGTCGTTGTCGCAAAGCACGGTGAATTTTCATATTCGCAGCGTGATCACCAAGACCAACGCCGCCAACAAGGCTGGCGCCATTGCCATTGCCGCGCTGCGCGGCTGGATCTGACCTTCAAATCTGCGACCGGGGGCAAAGCCCTGTAGAATCCCCCGGCAAAGCCCGGGGCGAACCGCAACGGGCAGTTTCATACCCGAGCCAGACGCCATGCCCCTGTTGACCACCCCTTACGCCGAACTCGACCTGATCCGCCAGCCCGAACAGGCCAACGACCCTTTGCAGGCTTTCGATGCCGCCGACGAATACCTGCTCGCGCAGTTGCACGCGCAGGCACCTGACGCCAACTGCCGGGTGCTGGTGCTCAACGACAGCTTCGGCGCCCTGGCCGCCAGCCTGGCTGGCAAGGTGCAGGTGACCAGCAGCGGCGACTCCCACCTGGCGCACATGGCCCTGGAAAAGAACTTGGCGCGCAATGGCCTGCCGTTCGACAGCGTGCCGTTCGTGCCTGCCAGCGAGCACTGGCAGGGCCCGTTCGACCGGGTGCTGCTGCGCGTGCCTAAAACCCTGGCCCTGCTCGAAGAGCAACTGATCCGCCTGCAGGGGCAGCTGGCCCCCACTGCGCAGGTGATTGCCGGGGCAATGGTCAAGCACTTGCCACGCGCGGCCGGTGACCTGTTGGAGAAGTACATCGGCCCGGTGCAGGCTTCGCTGGCGCAAAAGAAGGCCCGCCTGCTCACCGCGACGCTGGCAGAGCGGCCCCTGGCCCGCTCGCCCTACCCTAGCCGTTACCACCTGGACACGCCGGCGCTGGAATTGCTCAACCATGCCAACGTGTTCTGCCGTGAAGGCCTGGATATCGGCACCCGGGCGTTCCTGCCCCACCTGCCACGCGACCTCGGCCAGGCGCGGGTAGCAGACCTGGGCTGTGGCAACGGGGTGCTGGCCATTGCCAGTGCCCTGGCCAACCCGGATGCCGAGTACACCTTGGTCGACGAGTCGTACATGGCGGTGCAATCGGCACGGGAGAACTGGCGCGCCGCCTTGGGCGAACGCCCGGTCACCTTCGAAGCGGCCGACGGCTTGGCCGGGGTCGAGAAACAGTCGCTGGATGTGGTGCTGTGCAACCCGCCGTTCCACCAGCAACAGGTGGTTGGCGATTTTCTTGCCTGGCGCATGTTCCAGCAGGCTCGCGAAGCGTTGGTGGTGGGCGGGGCCCTGTACATCGTGGGCAACCGCCACCTGGGCTATCACAGCAAGCTGGCGCGGTTGTTCCGTGGGGTGGAGCAGGTAGCGGCTACGCCCAAGTTTGTAATCCTCAAAGCGCGCAAGTAAGCCTGTACCGGCCCTATCGCCGGCAAGCCAGCTCCCACAGGTACTGCACAAGGCTCGAGGCAGATGCGACCCTGGGAGCTGGCTTGCCGGCGATAGGGCCAACGCAGGCTGACCTTAATGGGTGGTCAGGCCAGCAGCTCCCATGAACAAGCGCATCACCCAGGCCGCCACACCCAGTGCGGCCACGCTCAACGCCCAGATCAGCACCAGCCAACCCAGCCGCTGCCACAGCGGTTTCTTCTCTTCCAGGCCATGCTTGCCAGCCATCATGCGCGCCTCCTAGTGATAGCCGTCTTCATGGGTCACCTTGCCGCGGAACACGTAGTAGCTCCAGAAGGTATACCCAAGGATGAACGGCAGGATGAACAGTGTGCCAACCAGCATGAAGCCCTGACTTTGTGCTGGCGCTGCGGCATCCCAGATCGAGATCGACGGCGGGATGATGTTCGGCCACAGGCTGATGCCCAAGCCGCTATAGCCAAGGAATATCAGCACCAGCGTGAGCAGGAACGGCGTGTAGTGCGCGTTGCGGGCCACGGCCTTGAGCAAGCCATAGAACGTCACCAGCACCAGCAACGGCACGGGCATGAACCACAGCAGGTTAGGCATGCTGAACCAGCGGTCGGCGATCTGCGGGTAGGCAATCGGCGTCCACAGGCTGACGATTCCGATCACCACCAGGAGCACCAGCGCCAAGGGCCGGGCGATTTCGTGCATTTTCTGCTGCAGCGGCCCTTCGGTCTTCATGATCAACCAGGTGCAACCCAGCAGCGTGTAGGCCACGATCAGCCCCGCCCCGCAGAACAGGCTGAATGGGGTCAACCAGTCGAGGGTGCCCCCGGCAAAATGCCGGTCGACCACTTTGAACCCTTCCAGGAACGCGCCCAGGGCCACACCTTGGAAGAAGGTGGCGATCAGCGAACCCCAGATGAATGCCTTGTCCCAGATGTGCCGCTTGCGGGCGGTGGCCTTGAAGCGGAATTCAAAGGCCACCCCCCGGAAGATCAAGCCGATGAGCATCAGGATCAACGGCAAGTACAACGCTTCTAGCACCACCGAGTAGGCCATCGGGAAGGCCCCGAACAGCCCGGCCCCCCCGAGCACCAGCCAGGTTTCGTTGCCGTCCCACACCGGGGCGACGGTGTTCATCATCACATCACGGTCATGCTCGCCCTTCACGAACGGGAAGAGCATGCCGATGCCCAGGTCGAAACCATCCATCACTACGTACATCATCACGCCGAAGATGATGATCACCGCCCAGATCAGCGGAAGGTCGATACCCATGGCTCAGTTCCCCTTGTTCAGGCTGGCGGTGTTGGCCTCGTGGCCATCATCGGCGGCGGACAGCGGCCGCGCCGGGGTGCGTTTGGTGCCGGGGCCACCCGGGTTGATTTCATCACCCTCACCGGTCTGCGGGCCCTTGCGCACCAGGCGCAGCATGTAGCCAAGGCCGGTGCCGAACAGGGCGAAATACACCACCACGAACGCCACCAGGGTAAAGCCAAGCTGCGCATAGCTGTGGTTGGACACCCCGTCTGCGGTGCGCAACAGGCCGTACACCACCCAGGGCTGGCGGCCAATTTCAGTGGTGAACCAGCCGGCCAGCAGCGCTACCAGGCCGGAGGGCCCCATCCACAATGCCATGTGCAGGAACGGCCGCGAGGTGTACAGCGTGCCGCGCTTGCGTAGCCAGAGGCTCCACAAGCCAACGAAGATCATCAGCAGACCCAGGCCGACCATGATGCGGAACGACCAGAACACGATGGTCGAGTTGGGCCGGTCTTCGGGCGGGAAGTCCTTCATCGCCGGCACCTGCTTGTCCAGGCTGTGGGTCAGGATCAGGCTGCCAAGCGCCGGGATCTCAAGCTTGAAGCGGGTGGTTTCGGCCTGCATGTCAGGAATGCCGAAAAGGATCAGCGGCGTCGGCTCACCGGGCACGTTCTCCCAGTGGCCTTCGATCGCGGCGATCTTCACCGGTTGGTGCTTGAGCGTGTTGAGGCCGTGGAAGTCGCCGATCACCGCCTGGATCGGGGCGACGATCAGTGCCATCCACATGGCCATCGACAGCATCTTGCGCACCGCCGGGTTGTCCCGCCCGCGCAGCAGGTGCCAGGCCGCCGAGGCGCCGACGAAGAACGCGGTAGACACGAACGCAGCCGTGGCCATGTGCATCAGGCGGTACGGGAACGAGGGGTTGAACACCACGGCCAGCCAGTCTACCGGCACTACCCGGCCATCGATGATTTCGTGGCCTTGCGGGGTTTGCATCCAGCTGTTGGAGGCCAGGATCCAGAAGGTGGACACCAGCGTACCCAGTGCCACCATCAGCGTGGAGAAGAAGTGCAGCCCTCGGCCGACACGATTCCAGCCGAACAGCATGACCCCGAGGAAACCGGCTTCGAGGAAGAAGGCGGTGAGCACCTCGTAGGTGAGCAGTGGGCCGGTTACCGCGCCGGCGAAGTCGGAGAAGCGGCTCCAGTTGGTACCGAACTGGTAAGCCATGACCAACCCCGAGACCACCCCCATGCCGAAGTTCACCGCGAAGATCTTCGACCAGAAATGGTAGAGGTCGCGGTAAACCTGATTGTGGGTGCGCAACCACAGGCCTTCGAGCACCGCCAGGTAGCTGGCCAGGCCAATGGTGATGGCCGGGAACAGGATGTGGAACGACACGGTAAAGGCGAACTGCATTCGGGCGAGCTCGAGGGCTTCTATTCCGAACATGGTGCTTCCTCTTCAGATAATCCGGCGTACGGGCTCGTGGCACCGTCGCCCACTGCCCCCACTGGGTCGAGTACGGCGCGTTGGAATTGTTCTGTTCGATCGCAGGGATTCCGGCCCACTGGGCCCATTCGTTAGTTCTGGAACGATTGATCCAGATCAACGACTGATTGGAAGCATAGTCCTGAATGCACGGTTGGGCCGTGCGGTGGATTGCCGCGTGACCGGTTGCCCCACCCGCTTTCATGGCGCGCGAAAAAGTGCCGACCCGGGCAAACAGTAACTGTTTGTTACAAACAGATGATACGCTGCGCGCCCCTCCACTGCGCCGAGGCCCCAGGGTTCCGATGTCCGATTCCGCACCGCAGTTGTTGCGCCAGCACCGCCCGTTTCTAGCCTTCTGGCTGGCCCGGGTGTTTACCGCCAGTGGCTTTCAGATGCTCACCGTGGCCATTGGCTGGCACCTCTACCAATTGACCGGCAATGTCCTGGACCTGGGCCTGGTAGGCCTGGTCGAGTTCGCCCCCAGAGTACTGTTCATGCTGCACACCGGGCATGTCGCCGACCGCTATGACAGGCGCAAGGTCGCAGCGCTGTGCCAGAGCTTGCAGGGGCTGATTGCCCTGGCATTGGCCGTGGGCAGCGCCACCGACAACGTTACCCGGGAACTGATCTTTGCCCTGGCCTTCCTGCTGGGCGCCACGCGCTCATTCGAAATGCCAGCCACCCAGGCGCTGCTACCCAACGTGGTACCGCCAGGGCTGTTCCCACGGGCGGTGGCCGCTTCAGCCTCGGCCACCCAGTCGGCGACCATCGTCGCCCCGGCGGTGGGCGGCTTTCTGTACGCCTTTGGCAGCATCTGGGTGTATGGCCCCACGGTGGCCCTGTACGCCATCGCCTGCATCCTGACCCTGAGCCTGCAGGCACGCGGCCAGGTTACCCAGCGTGGGCGTGCGAGCATCGAGTCGCTGCTGGCAGGGATCCGCTTCATTCGTAGCCGCCCGGACATTCTTGGGGCCATTTCGCTGGACCTGTTCGCTGTGCTGCTGGGCGGTGCCACGGCGCTGCTGCCGGTGTTCGCCAAGGACATCCTGCTCACAGGCCCACTGGGCCTGGGCCTGTTGCGCTCGGCGCCAGCGGTGGGGGCGTTGCTGATGTCGCTGTGGCTCGCGCGTTTTCCATTCGAGCGCAATGTCGGGCGGACCATGTTCACCGCAGTGGGTATTTTTGGCGTGGCTACCATTGCCTTCGGCCTGTCCACCTCGTTCTGGTTTTCGCTGGCGGTGCTGGTGGTACTGGGCGCGGCAGACATGATCAGCATGGTCATCCGCAGTTCGTTCGTGCAACTGGAAACCCCCGATGAGATGCGCGGGCGGGTGAGCGCGGTGAACGGGCTGTTCATAGGTGCCTCAAATCAGCTCGGCGAGTTCGAGTCGGGGGTGACCGCGCACTGGTTTGGCACAGTGCCGGCAGTGGTGATGGGTGGGGTGGGCACGTTGCTGGTGACCGGGGTATGGATAAAACTGTTCCCTACACTGGCCAAGCGGGATCGGTTGCACAGCGGTTGATGGGTTGCCGGCCACAGGGCCAATACAGGCTACAGCGAACCCATTCCCCAACGGCCATAGGCCACCGCCGAGCATGCTGGTATGATGCGCGGCTTTTTTCCGCCCCACACAAAACCACGGCAAGCGGTACGGTCTGTGCTTTGCTGTTGGGGTCGATACATTCGTGGCGCCGGGCGCCTTGGGAGCGGGAATGCTGGAAAGGCTGTTTCAACTAAAAGCACACAACACCAACGTGCGCACCGAGATTCTTGCGGGCGTCACCACCTTCCTGGCCATGGCCTACATCCTGTTCGTCAACCCGAGCATCCTCGGCGAGACCGGCATGGACAAGGGGGCGATCTTTGTCGCCACCTGCCTGGCAGCCGCCATCGGCTCCACCACCATGGGCCTGATCGCCAACTACCCGATCGCCCTGGCCCCGGGCATGGGCCTGAACGCGTTCTTCACCTATACCGTGGTGCTGCACATGGGCCACACCTGGCAAGTGGCGCTGGGTGCGGTGTTCCTGTCGGCGGTGATGTTCTTCCTGCTGTCGATCTTCCGTATCCGTGAGTGGATCGTGAACAGCATTCCGCTGCCGCTGCGCTCGGCGATTGCCGCCGGCATCGGCCTGTTCCTGGCGCTTATCGCCCTGCATAATGCCGGCATCGTCGTCGATAACCCGGCAACCCTGGTGGGCTTGGGTGACCTCAAGCAGCCGGCCCCGATTCTCGCCACGCTGGGCTTCTTCCTGATTGTCGGCCTGGAAGCACTGAAAGTGCGCGGCGCCGTACTGATCGGCATCCTGGCGGTGACCGTCGCGGCGATCGTGATGGGCGTGACGCCGTTCGGCGGCATCGTCTCCATGCCGCCATCGCTGGCCCCGACCTTCCTGCAGCTGGATATCGCCGGCGCGCTGGATGTGGGCCTGGTAAGCGTGATCTTCGCCTTCCTGTTCGTCGATCTGTTCGACAACTCCGGCACCCTGATCGGCGTGGCCAAGCGCGCCGGGCTGATGGGCAAGGACGGCCACATGCCGAAAATGGGCCGTGCACTGATCGCTGACAGCACCGCGGCCATGGCCGGTTCGCTGCTGGGCACCTCGACCACCACCAGCTACATCGAATCCGCTGCCGGCGTCAGCGCCGGTGGCCGTACAGGCCTGACGGCCATCGTGGTCGCCGTACTGTTCCTGTTGGCGCTGTTCTTCGCACCGTTGGCCGGCAGCGTGCCGGCCTTCGCCACGGCCCCGGCGCTGTTGTTCGTCGCGGTGCTGATGGCCTCGGGCCTGGCGGAGATAAACTGGGACGACGTTACCGAAGCCGCACCGGTGGTGGTGACGGCCCTGGCCATGCCGCTGACCTACTCGATTGCCAACGGTATTGCCTTCGGCTTCATCGCCTGGACTGCAGTCAAGCTGATTTCCGGCCGCTATCGCGACCTGAACCCAGCGCTGGTGATCCTTTCCATCCTGTTCGTCATCAAGCTGGGCTGGTTCAACGCATGAGTGCTGCTTTCGACCCCTCCTCCTACGCCACCCAGCTGGACGCCAAGGTCGCCCGGCTGCGCGAGCTGCTGGCACCGTTCGGCGCACCAGAGCCGGCTGTTTTCGACTCGCCACGCGAGCACTATCGCCTGCGCGCCGAGTTTCGCCTGTGGCGCGAGGATGGCCAGCGCCACTACGCCATGTTCGCCCCGGGCGAGAAGCACAAGGCGATCCTGATCGACGACTTCCCGATTGCCAGCCTGCGCATCAACGAACTGATGCCGCGCCTGAAGGCAGCCTGGCAGGCCAGCGAAGCGCTGGGCAACCGCCTGTTCCAAGTGGAGTTCCTTACCACCCTGGCTGGCGACGCCATGATTACCCTGTGCTACCACCGCCCGCTGGATGAGGCCTGGGAAGTGGCTGCACGGCAGCTGTCCGAGGCGCTGGGCGTGAGCGTGATTGGCCGCTCCAAAGGCAAGCGCCTGGTGATCGGCCGCGACTACGCGGTGGAAAAACTCGACGTGGCTGGCCGTGTGTTCAGCTACCGCCAGCCAGAAGGCGCGTTCACCCAGCCTAACGGTGCCGTGAACCAGAAGATGCTGAGCTGGGCGTTCGAGGCAATGGGCGAGCGTGAGGACGACCTGCTGGAGCTGTATTGCGGCAACGGCAATTTCACCCTGCCACTGGCCACCCGTGTGCGCCAGGTGCTGGCCACCGAGATCAGCAAGACGTCGGTCAATGCCGCGTTGAGCAACCTCGACGAAAACGCTGTGGATAACGTGCGGCTGGTGCGCTTGTCGGCTGAAGAGCTGACCCAGGCGCTGAACGAGGTGCGGCCGTTCCGCCGGCTGGAAGGCATTGACCTGAAAGCCTATGACTTCGGTACGGTGTTCGTCGACCCGCCGCGTGCGGGTATGGACCCGGATACCTGCGAGTTGACCCGGCGTTTCGAGCGGATCCTGTACATCTCGTGCAACCCGGAAACGCTGGCGCAGAACATCGCTCAGCTGCAAGATACCCACCGTATCGAACGCTGCGCGCTGTTCGATCAATTCCCGTACACGCACCATATGGAAAGCGGCGTGCTGCTGGTCCGGCGCTGATCCGCGCTGCACTGGGGCCTGGCTGGCCCCAGCGCAGCTTGCCAGGAGAGTGATGCCGATGGACCAGTTCAGTGCCATGCAGTCTTTCCGCCGGGTGGTCGATCTCGGCAGTTTCAGCGCCGCTGCCAGTCAGGCGGGGGTCTCGCATACCGTCCTGTCACGCCAGGTAAAGCAGCTTGAACGCCACCTCGGCGCGCAATTGCTCACCCGAACCACGCGCCGCTTGCACCTCACCGAAGCCGGCGCATTGTTCTATCGCCATTGCGTGCAGATTCTCGAACAGATGCAGGCGATGAGCCTGGAATTGTCGGAGCATCAGCAACAGCCCACTGGCACCTTGCGCCTGGGCGTGGCCACAGCCTTTGGTGAACTGGAGCTGGGTCGCTGGCTACCGGATTTCGTCGAGCGCCATCCCCTGTTGCAGATCGAGCTGCACTGCAGCGACCGCTTCGTCGACCTTCTCGAGGCGGAAATTGATGTCTGCTTGCGGGTCACCGACCAGTTACCGAACTCCAGCCTGGTGGCGCGCCGGCTGACGGGCAGCGAGGTGTTGCTGGTAGCAGCCCCGGGTTATCTGCAGCGACACGGCACACCGGCTACGCCCGACGAACTCACTGGCCACCCCCTGCTCGGCTATAGCCAGCTACCGCACCCACAGCGCCTGCAACTGACCAACAACCAAGGCGAACAGCGCGACATACTCATGCCCCGACGCCTGAGTGCGAATTCGCCGATGGCCCTGCGCGCTGCCGCCATAGGCGCCCTCGGAATCGCCAGCTTCGACCGCTTCATCGTCCACGATGCCCTGCAGAACGGGCGGCTGGTACCGGTGCTGGAAGGCTGGAAACTGCCAGCACGCACGCTTTACGCGGTTTATCCACAGAGCCGCTACCTGCCGCCCAAGGTGCGAGCATTGCTGGATTACGTACAGGCGTACTATTCACAAGCGAAGTGGGAATATTGATTTGTGCGTAATTGACACAAGTCATGGCTAGTTCTGCCCGTATTTGTGCCCTCAACCGTGAGTTAGCCTCTTGTTGATCATCACTCAACAAAGGTACTCCAGCATGAAAGCAGTGCAGGCATTCATCGCAGCGTTGGCACTCGGCACCCTGGCAGTTGGCGCCAACGCGGCACAACCAATCGTTTCAGTCACCGACCACACGGCCTTGAACTGGCAGGACGTGCCCAATACCAATGGCGCTGTCAGCTTCGCCAACGTTGAGGGCGATATCTTCGGCAAGGGGCCCTACTCGGCCTATGTGAAATTCAGCAAAGGGACCGACAACGGCCTGCACCAGCACAGCCAGGCACTGCCGACGGTCGTGCTGAAGGGGACCTTCTATGCGGTGATCGACGGCAAGCGCATCGAGTACCCGGCAGGCGCCTATTACAACCTGCCGGCCGGGTTGATACATGAAAGTGGCTGCACGGCGGCTGCCGATTGCCTGCTGTTTCAACATCAGGCCGGTGCGTTCGACCTCAAACCCGTTGCAGGCTGAGGCATCGGGGCCGCTTGGCGGCCCCGACGTTTACATCAAAAGTCGAAGAACACCGTCTCGCCTTCCCCCTGAATACGGATATCAAAGCGATACGCCGTTTTCCCGTCCACTTCACAACGCTTGGCAATCAGCGTCTCGCGGCGCTGCGGCTGCTCAATCAGGTTGAGCACCGGGCACTTGGCATTGAGCGGCGCTTCATCATCGAAATACAGGCGCGTGTGCAGGTGGATGTTGATGCCACGGGCAAACAGGCTGATGTTGATGTGCGGCGCCATTGGTACGCCAGCGGCATTGTTCACCACGCCGGGCTTGACCGTGTACAGCGTCCACTCACCGGCGTCGAAGGTGGTGGCGGTTCGGCCGAAGCTGTTGAACGCGTTTTCCAGGTTGTAGGCATCCTGGTACTCGCCGTTGGCGTCGGCTTGCCACACTTCCAGGAACGAGTCGCGCACCAGGTGGCCGTTGCCGTCGTAGACATGGCCGATCAGCTGAATGTGCTCACCCGGGGCGTCGGGCTTGGCCAGGCGGTTCCAGATTTCCTGGTCACGGGTAGGGTTGCCGGCCGCTTCCAGGGCCAGGCCGATGTGCACGTAGGGGCCGGCAGTCTGCGAAGGGGTTTCCGGCAGCAGTTCGATTGGCATGGCGGGGTCCTCAGCAGTTTTCGAAGTGGGTCTTGCGCTGGCCGCGCAGCACGATGTCGAAGCGGTAGGCCAGGCAGTCCATCGGGTTGGCGTTGCTCATGTCGAGCTTGGCAATCAACTGCTGCACGGCTTGCGGGTTGGCGATCGACTTGACGATCGGGCACATCGGGATCAGCGGGTCGCCTTCGAAATACAGCTGGGTGATCAGCTTGGTGGCGATCGACGGGCCGCTGATGGCGAAGTGGATGTGCGCTGGGCGCCAGTCGTTCGGGCCGTTGCGCCACGGGTACGGGCCCGGCTTGATGGTGCGGAAGCTGTAGTAGCCGTCACGGTCGGTCAGGCAGCGGCCGACACCGCCGAAGTTGGGGTCCAGCGGTGCCAGGTAGCGGTCGTTCTTGTGGCGATAGCGGCCACCGGCGTTGGCTTGCCACATTTCCACCAGGGTATTGGGCACAGGCTTGCCGTACTGGTCGACAACGCGGCCGGCAACGATGATGCGCTCACCGATCGGCAGGCCACCGTTGTTGAAATTCAGCAGCAGGTCGTGGTCGTGGGCACCGAAGCCCAGGTGGGAAAAATCCGGGCCGGTGGTTTCGCTGATCGACTGCGGAATGCTGACCAGCGCCTGGCGCGGCGAGCGCGCAACGGAGGTCTTGTAGTCGGGGGTGAGGGCTTTGGGGTGCCAGTTGCGATCACGGATCACGAAGCGGCTGTTGTCCTGGGCGGGCATGCCGGTTTCCTCTCTTGGAATTATGGAGATGCGCAGGCGGGCTTATTGAACCCTTCGCGGGCAAGCCCGCTCCTACATACAGTTTCCGGCATGTCGCGCGCGGTGAATATTGAAATGAGGCACTTAAAACATATCCATTTGGTTATGCATGAGCACCTGCACCTGACACCAACCGCGGTCGTGAACTAATCTTTTACTTCTTGTTTCACGCTCGGGAGAGCACTCATGGAATGGCGAAAAGGCCGACGCAGCGACAACGTGGTCGATGCCCGGGGCGAAGGTGGCGGTGGGGGCGGCATGCGCTTTGGCGGCGGCAAAGGCCTGGGCCTGGGGGCGATCCTGCTGATCGTCGGCATCGGCTGGTTGACCGGGCAGGACCCGTTGCAGATCCTCGGCCAGCTGGCCGGCCAGGTGGAGCAGCAGCAGACCCAGACGGCGCCAAGCGGTGCCGGCGCCAAGGCGCCACCGGCCAACGATGAGCAGGCCCAGTTCGTGGCCTCGATCCTGGGCGATACCGAGGACACCTGGAAGGCGTTGTTCGCCGAAGCAGGCAAACAGTACCGCGACCCCAAGCTGGTGCTGTTCAGTGGCCAGGTGAATTCGGCCTGCGGCGCTGCCTCTGCGGCCGTGGGGCCGTTCTATTGCCCGGCCGACCAGCGTGTGTACCTGGACATGTCGTTCTTCCGCGAAATGGAAACCCGTTTCGCCGCGGCCGGCGACTTTGCCCAGGCCTACGTCATCGCCCACGAAATTGGCCACCACGTACAGACCTTGCTGGGGGTTTCGGCCAAGGTCGACGCCGCCCGCCGCAGTGGTCAGCGCATGGAGGGCGACAACGGGTTGCTGGTACGCCAGGAACTGCAGGCGGACTGCCTGGCGGGTGTCTGGGCCTACCAGGCACAGAAGCGCCTGAACTGGCTGGAGCCGGGCGATGTAGAGGAGGCGCTGAACGCTGCCAACGCCATTGGCGATGACCGCCTGCAACAGCAAGGGCGCGGCCGTGTGGTGCCGGACTCGTTTACCCATGGCACCTCGGCCCAGCGCGTGCGCTGGTTCAAGACCGGGTTTGCCGAAGGTGAAGTGGACCGCTGCGACACCTTCAGTGCCCGTAGCCTCTGATACCTCGCCAACAGACTGCTGCGTCACCGCTGGAACCCTGGGGCCGCTTCGCGGCCCTTTCCGACCGGTCCGGCGCACCGGCAACGCCGCGCCTACCAAAATGCGCACGTTGTTATTGCTGAAAAAGCGTTTCAGCTTCCCGCAGCATTGCCGATAACCCCTGCATGAATCAGCGGGCATCCAGAACAATAACGCCTGGCGATCGAACATCAAAAGAGCGAAAACTATTTCTGGAGTGCGTGCATGAACAGCTGGTTTGCCAACATCAGCGTCAACCTCAAACTCGGCCTGGGCTTCGGCCTGGTGCTTGTCCTCACCGGCCTGCTGGCCCTGACTGGCTGGACCAGCCTGGGCAGCCTGATCGACCGTAGCAACTGGATGAGCGACATCGGCCAGTTGAACAAAGACCTGACCGACCTGCGCGTGGCCCGCCTGCAGTACATGATCGCCAATGGCGACGATGCCGCGGCCGCCAACACCCAGGCCAAGCTGAACGCCTTCAGCAAGCAGCAGGCCTACTTGGCCAGTACGTTCAAAAGCCCCGAGAACGTCAAGCTGCTGGGTGAGCTGGGGGAAACCATCAGCGCCTACAAGCTGTCGCTGAACAAGATGCGCCAAGGCTACGACGCCACGCGCGCAGCGCGTAGCACCATGGACAGCTCGGCCGCCGGCGCCGACCAGGCCATGGACCTGTTGAGCCAGGAAGTCATGGCCCGCCCGGAAGCCGACAGCGTACGCCTGGCCCAGTACCAACTGATCAGCCAGGCGCGCCAGCAGTTGCTGCAAGTGCGCATCGACGTGCGCGGCTACATTGCCGACAACAGTGCCAGCAACGAGCAGGCCGCCCTGCGCCAGCTGGATGCGGCACTGGCCAATGTGGGCAACCTCAAACGCCAGATGCCGGGTGAAGGCACACGCCTGCAGCAACTGGAAAGCGCGGTACTGGCCTACCGTGATGCCGTACGCCAGTTCCGCGATGCAGTCGCCAGCATCACCACCGCGCGTGCGGAAATGACCGTACAGGGTGCCGATATCGTCAAGCGCAGCGATGCGCTGTACCAGATCCAGCTGCAGCGTCGCGACATCGAAAGCAGCCAGGCCCGCAGCCTGCAGGCCATCGCCACGCTGCTGGCGTTGCTGGTCGGCGTGCTGGGCGCGGTGTTGATCACCCAGCAGATCACCCGCCCGTTGCGCGAGACGCTGCTGGCGGTGGAAAAAATCGCCAGTGGCGACCTGACCCAGCAATTGCGCGTCACCCGCCGCGACGAATTGGGCGTGCTGCAGCAAGGCATCGCGCGCATGGGCACCACCTTGCGCGAGCTGATCAGCGGCATCCGCGACGGCGTGACCCAAATCGCCAGCGCTGCCGAAGAACTGTCGGCAGTGACCGAACAGACCAGTGCCGGGGCCAATAGCCAGAAGGTCGAAACCGACCAGGTGGCCACCGCCATGCACGAAATGGCCGCCACCGTGCAAGAAGTGGCGCGCAATGCCGAACAGGCTTCGCACGCCGCCACCGGTGCCGACGAACAGGCCCGCGCCGGCGACCGCGTGGTCGGTGAAGCGATCGGCCAGATCGAGCGCCTGGCCCAGGACATGCATCGCTCCACTGAAGCCATGAGCCTGCTGCAACAGGAAAGCCAGAAGATCGGCAGCGTGATGGACGTGATCAAGTCGGTGGCAGAACAGACCAACCTGCTGGCGCTGAACGCGGCGATCGAGGCGGCGCGGGCGGGTGAAGCCGGGCGCGGCTTCGCCGTGGTGGCCGATGAAGTACGCGGCCTGGCGCAGCGCACGCAAAAGTCCACCGAAGAGATCGAAGAGCTGATTGCCGGCCTGCAGCAGGGTACCCAGCAAGTGGCCAGCGCCATGCAAGGCAGCCGTACCCTGACCGACAGCAGCGTGGAACTGGCGCGCAAGGCCGGGGCCTCGCTGGAAAGCATTACCAGCACGGTGTCGGGCATTCAGTCGATGAACCAGCAGATTGCCGCGGCCGCAGAGCAGCAGAGTGCGGTGGCCGAGGAGATCAGCCGCAGCATCCTCAATGTGCGCGATGTGTCTGAGCAGACGGCGGCGGCCAGCAATGAAACGGCAGCGTCCAGCGTCGAACTGGCGCGCCTGGGTGGGCAGTTGCAGACGCTGGTCAGCCAGTTCCGCGTCTGACTGCAAGCCCCGGGGCCGCTGAGCTGCCCAGCGCCGGTAAGCCAGGCTGCCACAGTAACGGTCCAGGATCAGAAACAGCGCCGTACCTGTGGGAGCTGGCTTGCTGGCGATGAGGCCAGCACAGGCGACAGCTTATTTGACGATCATGCCCACTCCACGCCCCCGTGGATCAGAGGCAGTCTCCAGCTTTGCCCCGTCCACCCGGATCGCCTGGATATCACCCATCTCCCAGCCCTGGTCTTCCAGCACATACCCCATCTTCTTCAGGCCGTCAGCCACAGGCCCGGTCAACGGTGCATAGCTGTCGAAGTAGATGGTGTCCTTGGGCAGCAACTGATGGTGCACACGCTGCGCCGCCACCGCCTTGTCCAATGGCATGCCGTAGTCATACAGATTGTTCATCACCTGGAAGATCGAGGTAAAGATCCGCGAACCACCCGGGGTGCCGATCACCAGCTCGACCTTGCCGTCACGGGTCATCAGGCTGGGGCTCATCGATGACAGCATGCGCTTGCCCGGCTCGATCGCGTTGGCATCACCGCCGACTACGCCAAAGGCATTGGCAGCCCCCGGCTTGGCGCTGAAGTCGTCCATCTCGTCGTTCAGCAGGAAGCCCGCCCCTTTCACCACCACGCCACTGCCATAGTCGAGGTTGAGGGTGTAGGTGTTACTGACCGCGTTGCCGTGCTTGTCGACGATGGAAAAGTGCGTGGTCTGGTGCGGCTCCAGCCCGGGCTTGACCTTGTCAGTGTCGGAAATGGCTTTCGGGTTGACCTGCGCAGCGCGCTTGGCCAGGTAGTCCTTGGCCACCAGTTTATCCACCGGCACTTGGGTAAAGGCCGGGTCACCGAGATAGTCGGCGCGGTCGGCGAACACGCGTTTCTCGATCTCGGCCAGCAGGTGGATGTATTGCGCCGAGTTGTGCGCCACCCCCTTGAAGTCCGCCGCGCGGTCTTCCTTGATGCCCAGCAGCTGGGCCAGCGCTACCCCGCCGGAGCTGGGTGGTGGCGCGGTATACACCACGTTGCCACGCCAACTGACGGCCATCGGCTCACGCCATACGGCCTTGTAGTCCTGCAGGTCTTGTTTGGTGATCAGGCCCTTGTCGGCCTGCATCTGCGCCACCAGCAAATCGGCAGTCTTGCCCTGGTAGAACTCGCTGACGCCTTTGTCGGCGATGCGCTCCAGGGTCTGGGCCAGTTCGGGCTGCCTGAACAGCTCGCCAACCTTCATGTTGCCGAAGTAGTCGTTGAAGTTGGTCGCAGTCTTGAACATGCCCTGTGCATCGTTGCGGTACTGGTACTGCTTTTCCGCGACCTTGAAGCCATTTTTCGCATAGCCGATGGCCGGGGTCAGCAGCTCGCTCCAGGGCAGCTTGCCAAACTTGCGATGCGCCTCCCACAACCCCATTACCGTGCCGGGTACGCCAGCGGCGCGCACCCCGACCAGGCTGAGGTTCTCGATGACCTCGCCCTTGTCGTCCAGGTACATGTTGCGCGTGGCGGCCTTGGGCGCCACTTCGCGGTAGTCGAGGAAATACGGCTTGCCGTCGACGAACAGGGTCATGAAACCGCCGCCGCCGATATTGCCGGCCTCGGGATAGGTCACCGCCAGGGTGAAGGCCGTGGCCACGGCGGCATCGACTGCGTTGCCGCCCTTTTTCAGGATATCGGCGGCAACCTGTGCACCATATTGATCGGGGGCAGCCACTGCACCGCCTTCCAGATCAGCAGCGTAAACCGAGGAACAGCTCAGGATCGCGGCTGCGAGAGCCAGGTACTGAAACGGGACAATACGCATGACACTTCCTTGGTGTTGTTTTTGTCGAGCAGTCAGTAAGGCCGATGCGCCTCGACTGTGCAATCGACCGCCGGGCGTTTCGCCGCCCGTGGGCAGAATTTGTCGCGTTCAGGCAACTCAGCAGGCGTACATGGCCAGCTTGCGCTGGATGAAATCCAGAAAGCACTGAATACGCAGGGCCAGCTGCGTGTTGCGGTAGTACACCGCGTGAATCGGTTGCCGGTAACCGTTGTTGGCTTCACCCAACAGCACCTGCAAGCGCCCGCTGCGAATGTCTTCGTGGGTCATGAAATGCGACAGGCTGACGATGCCCTCCCCGGCCAGCGCCAGCTGGCGCAGGGTCTCGCCGCTGGAAGCGAGCAACGCGGGGCGGATGCCGAAGCGGTCACCCTGGGCATGGCGCAGCGGCCACTGGTTGAGCGAGTCGGGTTGGCTGAAGCCAAGCAGGCAGTGGTTGGCCAGGTCCTCGACACGCTGGGGTGTACCATGCTGCGCCAGGTAGGCGGGGCTTGCCAGCACCTGTACCGGGCTGCAGCCGAGGTTGCGTGCATGCAGGCTGGAGTCGGCCAGTTCGCCGATGCGAATCGCCACATCGGTGCTGTGCTCCAGCAGGTCGATGATCAGGTCGTCGGTATTCAGCTCCAGCTCTATGCCCGGGTACTGGCGGCGGAACTCGCCGATCCACGGCACGATGGCATGCAGCATGAAAGGGGCGGCAGCGTTGATGCGCAGGCGCCCGGTAGGGGTCTGGCGGTTCATCGACAGGCGCTCTTCCATGTCGTCCATCTGCTGCAGGATCAACCGCGCGCGGTCGAGGAAAAAACGCCCTTCCTCGGTGAGGTCCATACGGCGGGTGGTACGATTGACCAGGGTGGTGCCGAGCTTGCCCTCCAGGCGTGACAAGGTCCGGCTGACGGCGGACGGGGTCTGGCCCATCTGCTCGGCAGCGGCGGAGATCGAGCCGCAATCGATGACGGCGACGAATACCTGGAGTTCTTCGGATCGGGTTTTCACATTCGGGCCTGTGATGGGTCTGTGCAAGGATCAGATAATCGCATGTACAGGCCAAGTGCGGCTGCTCCCACCTCACCTGTGGGAGCGAGCCAGCCCGAGAAGAGGCCAGTACAGGTAACCCATCACGCTGCCTTGCCGAACACCTTGTCCAGATGGGCCTCATAGGCTGCCAACGCCGCCGGCACATCCGGGCGCTTCATCACATCCGTTGCCAGGAAAGTCGGCAGGCCGGCCATGCCAAGGAACTGGTTGGCCTTGTGGAACGGGAAGTACACCGCATCCACGCCTTTGCCTTCAAAGAAATCGCTCGAGTCATCGAAGGCCTGCTGCGGCGCGTTCCAGGTCAGCGAAAGCATGTACTGCTTGCCGTGCACCAAGCCACCGCTGCCGTACTTCTGCGTGTGATCCGAGCGGGTGCGGCCATCGTTGGCGTACAGGCTGCCATGGCCTGCGGTGAACACTTCATCGATGTACTTCTTCACCGTCCACGGCGCGCCCATCCACCAGCCCGGCATCTGGTAGATGATCACATCGGCCCAGAGAAACTTCTCGACCTCGGCCTGCACGTCGTAGCCACCGTCGATGAACGTCTGCTGTACATCGAAACCGGCGCGGTCCAGGTGGGCGATGGCCGCTTCGTGCAAGGTCGTGTTGAGGCGGCCATCAGAGTGAGCGAACTGTTTACCACCATTGAGCAGAAGAATCTTTTTCATGCTGGCCTCCCCGGCCGAGTCAAAATTTGATGTCGGCAGGTTAGAGGTTCGCTGGGGCGGGATACAGAAGTCACCGGGCAAAATACAATTGACCAGAAGTCACGAATCAGCATCAAATTATTGCCGTAGAATCGGTTCACCGTCCCTCACCGAGTAGCGCCCCATGACTGAGCAGATCGCCTTCATTCTCAAAGCCAAGACCCGCCCGGAAATGGCTGATGCGTTCGAAAACCTGTTCCGCCCTTATGTCGAGCCAAGCCGCCAGGAGCCAGGTTGCATCGAGTACCACATGCTGCGCGACCAGCAGGACCCCAGCCTGTTCGTGTTTTTCGAAGTGTGGGCCGACCAGGCCGCGCTGGATGTGCACTCGGCCCTGCCGCACATGGCCGCCTTCTTCGAAAAACGCATGGACTACCTGGAGCGTGATTTCGATATCCAGCGGGTCAACATGCTCAGCGCATCCAGCGCTAACCGTTGATCAGCAAGTGGCCGCCCAGTGCGGCCAGGCCGATGAAGAAACAACGCTTGAACAGCAACGCGCTGATGCGCTGACGCAACCACTGCCCGGCCAGCATGCCGAGCAAGGCTGGCGCCAGCATCAGCAATGAAGCACCCAAGGCCTGGCCACCGAGGGCATCCTGCCCGGCCAGGCCAATAGCCAGTGCCAGGGTCGATACCGTGAACGACAGGCCCAGCGCCTGGATCATCTGCTCGCGGCTCAGGCCCAGGCTCTGCAAGTAGGGCACCGCAGGTATCACGAATACCCCGGTTGCCGCCGTGATTACCCCCGTCACCAGCCCGCACGCAGGCCCCAGCCAACGCTCGTGCGCCGCTGCCAAGTGCAAGCCCGGCCCAACCAGCCCGTACACCGCGTACGCCAGCAAGGCCGCACCCAACGCATGCGCGGCCCATGGCCCGCTGTCGATTCCCAGCCAGGCACTGCCCAGCAAGGTGCCAATGAAGATCAGCGCCAGCATCGGGCCCAGCCGCACCAGCAACGCTCGCAGGTACCCGCCGCTGGCCAACTGCCAAAGGTTGGTAAGGGTCGACGGCACGATCAGCAGCGCTGCAGCCTGCGCCGGAGGCATAGCCAGGCCCAGCAGGCCCATTGCGATGGTGGGCAGCCCCAGGCCGATCACGCCTTTCACTGCGCCGGCCAGCAGGAACGTCAGCACCACCAGCAGCGACAGAGCAGGGCCCATGTTGTGGTAGAAAGCGAGCAAGGTATTCATGGGCCGATAATGGCCCGTGGCGGGCAGGCTGAAAATCTGCCATACCCTTACCCAGACTCTTGCTAAGGCAGAGGCACATGCATTTCGACCTGATCGACCTCAAGCTGTTCCAGCACACCCTGGAGTGCGGCAACATCACCGCCGGTGCCAGCCGCAGCCATCTTTCGCTGCCGGCAGCCAGTGCGCGCATCCGGGCCATGGAAGCGTCGCTGGGCATCCCTTTACTACAGCGTAACCGCCGCGGTGTTCAGCCGACCCCGGCCGGCCAGGCGCTGTTGCTGCATGCCCGCCTGATTGCCCAGCAGGTCGAACGCTTGCAGTTCGACCTGGGCCAGTACGCTCAGGGGCAGCACGGTCAAGTGCGCCTGCTGTGCAACACCGCAGCACTTACGGAGTACCTGCCAGAACTCGTGGCCGGTTATTTGGCTGAAAACCCCGGCATCAGCGTGGACATACAGGAACTGCCGAGCCTGCGCATCGTGCAGGCGATTACGCAAGGCATGGCAGACCTTGGCATTGTTTCATCAGCCGCGCCCTTCGGGCACCTGCAAACCCGGCCGTTTCGTGACGACCCACTGGTGCTGGTAGCGCCGCCTGGCCATCCGCTGGCCAGCGAGGCTGCCCCCAGCTTCATCGACAGCCTGGTGCATGGTCATGTCGGGCTTGGAGCAGGCAGTGCATTGGCGTTGTACCTGGAGGAACAGGCATTGCGGGAAGGGCGGCGCATGCAGGTGATAGTGCGGGCCGAAGGGTTTGATGGCGTGATCCGCATGGTTGCAGGCGGGGCTGGGGTCGGGGTGGTGCCTCTGGCGGCGGTGAAGCGTTGGCAAGGGCTGTTGCCGCTGCACTGGGTGGCCCTGGCGGAACCCTGGGCCAACCGCCGGTTGCTGGTGTGCGCGCGGGACTTTGCGGCGTTGCCAGGGTATGCGTCGGGGTTGGTTGACCGGCTGGTGGGAGCAACTGTCATGCTCAATTACTAAAAGCTGGCGCGATCCCTGTAGGAGCGGGCGCGCCCGCGAACACCGGCGCAGCCGGTGCCATGCACTGCGTTGGATTCTTCGCGGGTAAACCCGCTCCCACAGTGCCCAGCATCAGTGCTATGCACGACAGCGCAGCCTGAAGGGCTGGGAGACTTGCGAGTTGACGCTATACCTGTGGGAGCGGGTTTACCCGCGAAGAAGGCTCACACACAATGGCGCCATGACGCCCCACTAAAAAGGATTTTCCAGTGGCCTCGATCTACCAGCTCAAACCACGCTTCCAGGCCTTGTTGCGCCCGGCCGTGCAACGCCTTTACGACCGAGGCGTCACCGCCAACCAGGTCACTGTCACCGCTGCCGTGGTATCGCTCCTGGTGGGCCTGCTGCTGGCCGCCCTGCCGCACATCACCTGGCTGTTCATCCTGGTACCGATCTGGATGCTGCTGCGCATGGCGCTGAATGCGGTCGACGGCATGCTGGCCCGGGAGTTCGTCCAGCAATCCACCCTCGGTGCTTACCTCAACGAACTCTGTGACGTGATTGCCGATGCAGCGCTGTACCTGCCCTTCGCCTTGTTGGCCGGGGTGTCGCCTACGCTGGTGGTACTGGTGGTGCTGTGCGCCACCTTCAGCGAGTACGCCGGTGTCATGGGCCCGCTGGCAGGCGCCTCGCGGCGCTACGACGGGCCTATGGGCAAGAGCGACAGGGCCTTCGCCTTCGGGGTGCTGGGCACCGGCGTCGCCTTTGGCCTGCTCGATGGCGCCTGGATCGACGGCCTGTTGCTGGTCATCCTCGCGCTCTCGCTCTATACCCTCTACAACCGGGTTCGCCAGGGCCTGGCCGAAACCCGCTGAGCCTATCGTCGTCGCAAAAGGACGTTGACCATGCGCCAAGCGCAAGCGCTGCACTTCCCCACCCATGACGGTGTCGAGCTGCATTACCGTCATTGGCCTGCCACCCGCAACGAACACCAGCCACGCCGCGCCGTGGTGATGTTCCACCGGGGCCATGAGCACGGCGGGCGCATGGCCCACCTGGCCGATGAGCTGGATATGCCGGGCTACGACTTCTTCGCCTGGGATGCCCGCGGCCACGGCCGCTCGCCAGGCGCGCGTGGCGACAGCCCGGGGTTCGCTACCAGTGTGCGCGACGTGCAAACCTTCATCGAACACATCCAGGCCCACCACGGCATCGCCGAACAGGACCTGGTGGTACTGGCACAGAGCGTCGGCGCCGTGCTGATCGCCACCTGGGCCCACGACTACGCGCCCAAAGTGCGCTGCCTGGTGTTGGCCTCGCCAGCGTTCAAGGTCAAGCTGTACGTGCCGTTTGCCCGCCCAGGCCTGAAGCTGCTGAAGGCCTTGCGCGGCAATTTCTTCGTCAACAGCTACGTCAAGCCGCGCCTGCTCACCCACGACCCTGAGCGGGTGATGTCGTACGTGG
Source organism: Pseudomonas sp. CJQ_9 (assembly GCF_043106615.1). Lineage (NCBI taxonomy): Bacteria > Pseudomonadati > Pseudomonadota > Gammaproteobacteria > Pseudomonadales > Pseudomonadaceae > Pseudomonas > Pseudomonas sp. CJQ_9. The sequence goes on from NZ_JBICMS010000002.1 coordinate 45,823, forward strand.
CCGACCCGCTGATCAGCCGGCCCATTTCGGTAACCATGCTGCTGGGCCTGTACGAGGCCGCCGACCGCGTGGTGGCGGACGCCCAGGCCATCCAGGTGCCGACCCAGTTGCTGGTGTCCGGGGCTGATTTCGTGGTCGAGCGCCAACCGCAAGAACGGTTTTTCGACCGGCTTGGCAGCACACGAAAGGAAATGCACATACTGCCCGGGTTCTTCCACGACACCTTGGGGGAACGTGATCGGGCCCATGCCCTGAGGCGCATCGAACGGTTTGTCGACCATTGCTTTGCCAGCCCCGCCGCGTTGCCCTCACTGCTGGATGCCGACAAGACCGGGGCCAGTTGCGCCGAGGCAGAAAGCCTGGCTGCGCCGCTGCCGCGCAACTCGCCACGCGACCTTTACTGGCGCGCCACCCGCGCCGGCTTGAGCCTGGGCAAGGGGCTGTCTGCGGGGGTGAAGCTCGGGTTTGACACCGGCTTCGATTCTGGCAGCACCCTCGACTACGTGTACCGCAACCAGCCGACCGGCAAGGGCAAACTGGGGCGCCTGATGGACCAGAACTACCTCGACGCCATCGGCTGGCGTGGCATACGCCAACGCAAACTGCACGTCGAGCAATTGCTACGCCTGGCCATCGCCCACCTGCGTGAACAGCAACGGCCCGTGCACATTGTCGATATCGCGGCCGGCCATGGCCGCTATATCCTCGAAGCCCTTCAAGGCCTTGAGCAGTTGCCAGATTCGATCCTGCTGCGCGACTACAGCGAACTGAACGTTCAGCAAGGCAGCGCGCTGATCCGCGAGAAGGGCCTGGCCGACATCGCCCGCTTCGTCCAGGGCGACGCCTTCGATCGCCAGAGCCTGGCCACACTTGAACAGCCCCCAACGCTGGCCGTGGTTTCGGGGCTATACGAGCTCTTCCCCAGTAACCAACTGGTGGGCAATTCCCTGGCCGGGCTGGCCGACGCCGTAGAAGATGGCGGCTACCTGGTCTACACCGGCCAGCCATGGCACCCGCAACTGGAGATGATTGCCCGCGCCCTCACCAGCCACCGCGGTGGCGAGGCTTGGGTAATGCGCCGGCGCAGCCAGGCCGAGATGGACCAGCTGGTTGAGGCCGCGGGCTTCCGCAAGCTGGCCCAGCGTATCGATGAATGGGGCATTTTCAGCGTCAGCCTGGCACAGCGGGTGCGCTGAGTGAGCCCGCCACGCGAGCACGGGCTGATTCGCCGGGGCGTGTTCTGGCTTCTGCTGCTGGGGCCGTTGTTCTTCCTCAGCTATGGGCTGGCGAACAATTACACGGCTGGGCGCAGTGATGTCGGCAGCCTGGTGTTCGGCTGGGAGCACGGCATGCCGCTGTGGCCCTGGACGATCATCCCGTACTGGTCGATCGACCTGCTGTACGGGTTGTCCTTCCTGCTGCCGCGCACACGCCAGGAAATGGACCGCCACGCGCTGGCGCTACTCAGCGCACAGGTGATCAGCGTCTGCTGTTTCCTGCTGTGGCCGCTGCGGTTCACCTTCGAGCGGCCGGGCCTGGACGGGCTGTTCGGCTGGCTGTTCGATGTGTTGATGGGCTTCGACAAGCCATTCAACCAGGCGCCTTCGCTGCACATCGCTTTGCTGGTGATCATCTGGGCGATGTTTGCCCGGCATGTGCAACGCCAGCCCTGGCGTTGGCTGATGCATGGCTGGATGGCGCTGATCGGGGTGTCGGTGCTGACCACCTGGCAGCACCATTTCATCGATGTGCCCACGGGGGCGCTGGCGGGGTTTGCCTGCCTGTGGCTGTGGCCGCAGCAAGGGCGCCTGCCCTTTCAGGCGGCCCGTCTTGCTCAGGATGCCAAGCGCTGGAAGGTTGCCGCTTGTTATGCCTTGGGCGCGCTGCTGTGTGTACTCCCTGCCGCTGCGATGGGCGGGGCTTGGCTGTGGTTGAGTTGGCCGGCGGTGTCGTTGGGGCTGGTGGCGCTGAACTACACCGTGTTCGGGGCGGGTGGTTTTCAGAAGGGTAATGACGGGCGCTTGTCGCCTGCAAGCCGGTGGCTGCTGGCACCCTACCTGGCGGGCGCGTGGCTCAATTCGCGGCTGTGGACCCGGCGCCATCCACAGGCCGACGAGGTGTGTGATGGTGTGTACCTGGGGAGAATCCCAGGGCGCGACACGCAGTTCGCTGCAATTGTAGATTTATGCGCCGAGCTACCATACATCGACCGTTGTGGGAGCGCCCTTTCGCGACGCAAGGCCGCTCCTACGACGGGCGCGTCAGCTGTTGCCTATGAGTGTTTCCCGACCCTGGATCTGTTAACGCCAGACGTTGCGCTGTTACAACAAGCCGCCAGCGCTATCGAGCACCTGCGCGCTCAGGGTCCCGTGCTGGTGTGCTGCGCTTTGGGTTATTCACGCAGCGCCAGCGCCGTGGCGGCCTGGCTGGTGGTGACCGGCCGGTGCGTTGACGCCCAGCAGGCAGAATCCCTTATCCGCAAAGCCCGCCCCGGCATCGTATTGCACAGTGCCCACCGCCATGTGCTCCAGCAACTTGGAGCACAGCCATGAACCTGTGCGTGGCCGCCAGCCTGCTGGGCCGAGGCAAACAGCTGGAGCGCCTGTCCGACGGCCTCACCTTGCTGGCCCTGGCCTACGGCCTTGCACCTCTGCTCAACGCCCCGCTGCATCCGCTGGCGAGCCTGCTGTGCAGCGTGCTGCTGGTGCTCGGCGTGCTCCACAAATATTGGGCCATCCGCGTGGCAATCGATGCCGAACTATTTGCCCACCTGGCCAATAGCGCAGACCTGCCGGCCGACACTCAGGCCCTAGACCGCGCCCTGTTCGAACTGAAACTCAAACCACAGGCCACCGACGGCCGCGCCTGGCCTGCCCGCAGCCAGGCCGCACTAGGCCTGTTGCGCCGTCAGGCCGTATGCCTGGGCCTGCAGCTGTCGCTAGCCTTGGCTACCCTGCTGACACTGCCTTTCAAGGGATGACCACCTGCCTATGCTCGCCAACCTGACTGCTTACGTCATCACCTCGGCCGCCCGCCTGATTACCGGTGCCCGCGCCCTTTGGCTGGGTTGCTCGGCGCTGCCGGTGCAGCGCCTGTATTTCGCCAACCACAGCAGCCACGGCGACTTCGTGCTGCTGTGGGCCTCGCTGCCGCAAGGGCTGCGTCAGCGCACGCGCCCGGTGGCCGGCGCAGACTACTGGGCCAGGCCGGGCATCCGCGACTTTCTTATCCGCAAGGTCTTCAACGGGGTACTGATCGAGCGCCAGCGCAGCGAAGGGCAAGGCAACCCTTTGCAGCCGGTGCTCGACGCGGTGGCCCAGGGCGACTCGCTGATCTTCTTCCCGGAGGGCACGCGCAACCTTGGCGACGCACCGCTACTGCCCTTCAGAAGCGGGTTGTATCACCTGGCAGCAGCCCACCCGCAGGTCGAACTGGTACCGGTATGGATCGCCAACCTCAACCGGGTGATGCCCAAAGGGCGCGCCCTGCCATTGCCGTTGCTGTGCACCCTGAGCTTTGGCGAACCGCTGCACCTGCACGCCGATGAAAGCAAGCAGGCGTTTCTCGAGCGGGCCAGCCAGGCCCTGCTGAACCTGGCCCCCAAGGATGCCTGACATGGACAACAATACCCTTTCCCTGTTTGCCGGCATCGGCGCCCTGCTGCTGCTGGCCAGCGTGATCGGCCGCCTGCTCAAATGGCGCGCCGGCCCGGCGCCGCACGCCGTGATCGACAACCTCAACGCCCGCATCAATGCCTGGTGGGTGATGGTGGTGGTGATCGGCATTGCCTTCGTGTTCGGCAAGTACGGTGTGATCGTGCTGTTCTACGGTGTGTCGTTCTATGCCCTGCGCGAATTCATGACCCTCACCCCTACCCGGCGCAGCGACTACCCGGCACTGGTGGCAGCCTTCTACGTGGCACTTCCGGTGCAGTACGTGCTGATCGCCATGGACTGGTACGGCCTGTTCAGCATTTTCATTCCGGTGTACCTGTTCTTGCTGCTGCCGATCCTCGCCAGCCTGGGCGGTGACACCACACGTTTCCTCGAGCGTGCGTCAAAAGTGCAATGGGGCTTGATGATCGCCGTGTACTGCGTGTCTTCAGTGCCGGCCCTGATGACCCTGGACATCCCCGGCTACGAGGGCCGCAACCTGCTGCTGATCGCCTGGCTGATTCTGGTGGTGCAACTCAGCGACGTGTTGCAGTACGTGTGCGGCAAGCTGTTTGGCAAACACAAGGTGGCGCCCAACCTGTCACCCTCCAAGACCGTCGAAGGCCTGGCCGGCGGCGTAGCGCTGGCCACTTTGATCGGCGCCCTGTTGTGCTGGATCACGCCCTTCAGCTTCTGGCAGGCCGCGCTCATGGCCTTGGCCGTGAACGCCATGGGCTTCTTCGGCGGGCTGGTGATGTCGGCCATCAAGCGTGACCGTGGGGTGAAAGACTGGGGCCACATGATCGAAGGCCACGGCGGCATGCTCGACCGCATGGATTCGGTGTGCTTTGCGGCGCCAGTGTTCTTCCACTTTGTGCGGTATTGGTGGGCATAGCGCGACCAGACAGCTGGACGTCGAGCCCAGGCAACTGCGGCTCGGCCGATGGCCCTATGGTGACCAGTCATTCAGCCAGTCACCAGGAGTTGTGCCATGTCCGATTTCATCACCGTCCTGCGCGAAACCTGCCCCACGCCGGTCGTGGACGCCACCAAGTGGAAGCGCATCGGCGGCGATCCGCACACCGTGAACCTCAACGCCTACCTGTCGGCAGACGGCAGCAAGATCATGGGCACCTGGATCTGCACCCCGGGCAAGTTCGAGGTCAATTACGACAAGTGGGAGTTCTGCCACTTCCTCGATGGCTACTGCATCATCACCCCGGAAGGCGAAGAGCCGAAGCACCTGAAGGCCGGTGACGTGTTCGTGATCGAACCGGGGATGAAAGGCACCTGGGAAGTGGTCGAGACCGTGCGCAAGTATTTCGTCTTTGCCTGATCCGACACTCTACAACTAACTCTGTGGGAGCGGGCGCGCCCGCGAAACAGGCAGTGTGGTGGATGGCACCGGCTTTGCCGGTGTTCGCGGGCATGCCCGCTCCCACAGGGTTATGTGGCGCCTGCAGAATCGGGGCAAAAAAATCGCGGGGCAGGTGCCCTTCCCTCTGGTGCGCAGTTACAGAGGGAAGGCCACCTGGCCCGCGATGAAGCCCACCTCTTGCGTCAATCTTTCTTGCGATACCCCTCGACGATAGCCGAGAAATCCTTACCCCCCTCGCCACGCAAGCTCATGGCCTGATACAACTGCTGGGCCACAGCCCCCAGGATCACCGGCTGGTGTGCCTGGCGTGCCGCTTCGGTCGCCAGCCCAAGGTCCTTGAGCATCAGCTCGGCACCAAACCCACCGGTATAGCCCCGCGAGGCCGGCGCCGTGTCGATAATGCCGGGCCATGGGTTGTAGGTATCCGAGCTCCAGCAACGCCCGGTCGAACTGTTGATGATGCCGGCCAGCACCTGGGTATCGATGCCCAGCGCATTACCCAGCGCCATGGCCTCGGACACGCCGATCATCGAGATACCCAACAGCAGGTTGTTGCAGATCTTGGCGATTTGCCCGGTGCCCACCTCGCCGCAGTGGACGATGTTGCGGCCCATCTGCTCCAGCACCGGCTTGAGGCTGGCGAACAGCTCGGCGCTGGCACCGACCATGAACGTCAGCGTGCCGGCTGCCGCACCGCCGGTGCCACCGGACACCGGCGCATCGCCCATGTCCACGCCTTTGGCCGCCGCGGCCTTGGACACCTCGCGCGCGGTCTGCGGGTCGATGGTGCTGCAGTCCACGGTCGGTGTGCCGGGGCGTATGCCCGCCAGCACACCGTCGTCGTTCAGGTAAACACTGCGCACATGGGCCGCGGCCGGCAGCATGGTGATTACCAAGTCGCTGCTGGCGGCCGCGGCCTTGGGCGAAGGGCTGATCTGCCCGCCCAGTTCGGCCAACTCGGCAAGCACGGCTTTGTTCAGGTCGAACAGGCTCAGTGTGTGCCCGGCCTTGATCAGGTTGCGGGCCATGGGCGCGCCCATGTTGCCCAGGCCAATGAATGCGATACGCATGAGGAACTCCTTAGCGCAGGCTGATGGTGGTGTTCACGCCGTCGTTGACGCTGTCGTCGTCGAACCAGCGGGCAGTGACGGTCTTGGTCTGCGTGTAGAACTGCACCACTTGCTTGCCGTATGGCCCAAGGTCGCCGAGTTTGGACCCACGCGAGCCGGTGAAACTGAAGAACGAGACCGGCACCGGGATCGGGATGTTGATACCCACCTGGCCCACGTCGATCTCGCTCTGGAACTTGCGCGCGGCCGCGCCGCTTTGGGTGAACAGGCCGGTGCCGTTACCGAACGGGTTGGCGTTGACCAGGGCGATGGCTTCGTCGAGGGTATCGACCTCCAGGGTGACCAGCACCGGGCCAAAGATTTCCTGGGTGTACACCTGCATGTCGGTCTTCACGCCTGAGAACAGGGTCGGGCCGACAAAGTTGCCCTGCTCGTAGCCCGGGACCTGAACGTCGCGGCCATCGAGCTCCAGCTTGGCGCCCTCCCTGATGCCGCTTTCGATCAGGCCCAACACGCGCTCCTTGGCCCGCCTGGAAACCACCGGCCCGACATCGGTGCCGGGCTCGCAACCGGCGTTGACCTTGAGCTTGCTGGCGGCCTCCTTGATGTCTGGCAACCACTCACGGGCCTTGCCCACCAGTACCGCGACGGAGGTCGCCATGCAGCGCTGGCCGGCCGCCCCGAATGCGGCACCCACCAGTGCATTGATGGTTTGTGTACGGTTGGCATCGGGGAGCACCACGGCGTGGTTCTTGGCGCCCATCATCGACTGCACGCGCTTGCCGTGCTGGCTGGCCAGGTTGTACACATGGGTGCCCACTTCGGTGGAGCCGACGAAGGAAATCGCCTTGATGTCCTGGTGAGTGCAAATGGCATCCACCACCTGCTTGCCACCGTGCACCACATTCAGCACCCCGGCCGGTACGCCAGCTTCCAGCGCCAGCTCGACCAGCAGCATGGTCGACAGCGGGTCTTGCTCGGATGGTTTGAGCACGAAGGTGTTGCCGCAGACGATGGCCATGGGGAACATCCACAGCGGGATCATCGCCGGGAAATTGAACGGCGTGATGCCAGCGCATACACCGATAGGCTGGCGCAGGGTGTAGGTATCGACGCCGCCGGCGACGTTTTCGGCGAATTCACCCATCTGCAGGGTGCCGATAGAAGCAGCGTGTTCCACCACTTCCAGGCCGCGGAAGATATCACCCTCGGCGTCAGCCAGGGTTTTGCCCTGCTCGGCGCTGAGCACCTGGGCAATGCGCTTGGTGTGTTCGCGAATAAGCGCCTGCAGCTTGAGCATGATGCGCATGCGCGCGCCAATCGGGGTGTCTCGCCAGGTCTTGAAAGCACGGTGGGCAGCGGCTACCGCTGCATCGACTTCATCTACCGTGGCGAACGGTACCCGCGCCAGCACCTCTTGGGTGGCCGGGTTGACGATGTCGCGCCATTCGGTGGTCACAGACTCGACCCACTGGCCGTCGATCAGCAGCTTCACCTGCTCGACCTTGGTCGGGTTCGGGGATTGCGGTGCGTTCATCTGCGTTCTCCTTGGAATTATTGTCGGGACGAGATCGCCAGCGCCAAGCAAACGCGAGGTGGCGTCCTGAGGCTTGTTTCGAGTATAGATGTGCAAACATCCAACAAGAACGCACAAAAAAACCGGATCATCATGCAAAAAGATCTCACATCCCTGAGCGCGCTCAACTGGGACGACTTGAAGTTCTTCCTCGAAGTGGCCCGCACCCGCAAGGCCAGTAGCGCGGCAAAACGCCTGAGTGTGGACTACACCACGGTGTCGCGCCGCATCAGCTCGCTGGAGGGTGCGCTGGGTACCTTGCTGTTCGAAAAGTCGCGCACCAACGGCTTTGTTCTCACTGCCGAGGGCCAGCGTCTACTGGGCTATGCCGAGTCGATCGAAAGTACGCTGCACATGGCGTGCGAGCAGGTATCCGGGTCGAGCGTGGCGTTGTCGGGGCATGTGCGAATGGGGTGCACAGAAGGCTTCGGCAGTTTCTTCATTACCCCGCAGTTGAGCCACTTCGTCGACGCCTACCCGGCCATTTCGGTGGATATCCTGCCGCTGCCGCACTTCATCAGCCTGTCCAAGCGCGAAGCGGATATCGTCATCGCCCTGGAGCGGCCGGAGCACGGGCCTTATGTGTGCTGCAAACTGTGCGACTACAGCTTGCGGCTGTATGCGACGCAGGACTACCTGGCCAGCCATGCACCGATACACCAGGTGGCTGATCTGGCCAGGCACCCGTTCATCAGTTACGTGGACGACCTGGCGTTCAGCTCGGAGTTGCTGTACCTGGCCAACCTGATTCCCGGCGCCAGCGCGCACTTGCGCAGTACCAGTGTGATTGCCCAGTACACGGCGGCGCTGCAGGGGCGCGGGCTGGCGATCCTGCCGTGTTTCCTGGCTGCACAGGATCCACGGCTGGTCAGGGTGTTGCCAGAGGATATCGAGGTAACGCGACAATTCTGGATGTATTGCCGGGAGGACCTGCGCAAGCTGAAGCGGATCACCCTGTTGTGGGATTACATTCGCGGGGTGACCGAGGCGAATGCGCCGTTGTTGATGGGGCAAACCCGGGAAATGCGCTTTGCCCAGCATTGACGGGGCTCAGTAAGACGCCACCACGATGGACACGCGCCGGTTTTCGGTCCGCCCGGCGCTGGTGCGGTTGTTCGCCACCGGCTGGCTGCTGCCCAGGCCCTGGCTTTGGATGTTCTGCGGCTGCATGCCCACGCCGACCAAGGCTTTGGCCACGCTCTGCGCGCGGCGCTCGGACAACTCCTGGTTATAGGCCGCCTTGCCCGACGAGTCGGTATGCCCGTCTACCCGCACACGCTGGATACCCACGCCCAGCAGTGCCTTGCCGATCCGCTCGACAATCGCCTGGCTCTGGCTGTTGAGGCTGTCCAGGTCACTGCCGAACAACACTTTGCCAGACAAGTCATACGCCCAGCCTTCATCGGTGGGGGTAAAGCCTTCGCGCTTGAGCACGGCAATCTGTTCCGGGGTCAGCCCCTTGGGCGGCGCGCTTTGGCAGCCGGTCAGCGCCAGCACAGCGAGCAACACGGCCCACAGTGGAAAACGTAAAGCCTGTATCACGGGTTCAGCTCCTGTTGTCGATAGGGTTGGCGGACCGTTCCGTCTGCGCCACTTGCCAATGGCCACGCCGTTTGCGCTTGGCCTGATACATGGCCGCATCGGCGGCATTCAGAAGACTGGCCGGGTCGGCGCCGTCTTCCGGGTAATAGGCGATACCGACGCTCACCGACGTGGCGACACTGCGGCCGCTGTCCAGTTGCACCGGCAACTTCATGCTGGCGACGATTTTTTCGGCAATGTGCTCGGCATCCCGGCGCGTTTGCAAAGGCGTCAGCAGCACGGCGAATTCATCGCCGCCCAAACGTGCAACCAGATCATGCTCACGCAACTGGGCACGCAGGCGCTCGGCCACGCTGATCAGCACCTCGTCCCCCACCGCATGGCCCAGCGTGTCGTTGATCTGCTTGAAGTGGTCACTGTCAAGGAACAGCAGCGCCATGTGATCCTGCTGGCTGGCTGCGTTGCGCACGCTGCGGCTCAGGCGCCCTTCGAAGAAGGCGCGGTTGGGCAGGCCGGTCAGGCTGTCGTGGCTGGCCTGGTGGGCTAAGGTCTGGTTTTCGCTCTGCAGGTGGCTTTGCCATACTTCCAGTTCGTCCAGCAGGGCGTTGAAGTCATTCCCCAGCTCGTTGAGTTCGGCGATCGCCGTTTCCGGCACACGCCGGTCGAAGCTGCGCTCGCGGCGGGCGGCGTGGGCGACGCTGGCCAGGCCGCGCAGCGGCCGGGTGATATCGCCGAGCAGGCGCCGCGACAGGTATTGGGCAGCCAAGGCGCTGAGGACCGTGCAACACAGAATACCGGCCAGCCCCCCCAGCATGAACAGCAACAGGCTACGCCCCTGGCCAACCAGTTCGATGCGCCCGATCTGTTGCTGCTGGTGCATGATCGGCAGCTTGGCCGGTTCGTCCAGCAACGCGCGGGCGACCTGCGTTTCCAGCAGGGCAAGCATGCCCGAATCGGCACGCTGCCAGCGCGCCAGTTGCTCGCCTTCACCATTGAATACCCTGGCCTCGGCCACTTCCTCGGCGCTGGCGATCAGCGCCAGCGCCTCACTGGCGGCGGCACTGTCATCGAACACCACCGCCGCCTCCACGGTGTAGCTGATCGACCGGGCAATCAGTTGCAGGTTGTGATTGGCATAGACGCTCAAGGCCAGCACGCCCAACAGGGTCAAGGAAATACCGGCCAGGCCCACGGCCAGCAAGGCGACATTCAAGTGTGCACGGCCCAGCACCGAGCGCAGGGTTGGGCGCAGGCTGCGCTTGCGGGTCGGCTTCATGGTTGCACCGCCCGGCGCCGCGACAGCTGCAGCACGCTGGGGTGAATGCGCACCCCGGAGCGCGCCACCGAGTCAAGGTTGACCTCGAAGGCCACCTGCTGGTCGCTGACCCGCAGGCAGAACAGGCTGCCGATGGTGCATGGGTCATTCGATTCGCTGATGCTCAGGACCGGGTAGCCGCTGACCCGCTCGAACAGCTTGTCACGCTGGCGCTGGTCGAGCTTGCCGATGTAGATCGCATCACACGCCTGAGCGACCTGACTGTCATCTGCCAGCAAGCGCTTCACTTGCAGCGGGCGGCCAGACGCCTGCACCTGGCCCTTGATCAGGTCATCAGCGTATTCGGTGGGGCCGACCAGGCACAGGCGCAATGGAGACGGCTCCACCGGCCAGCGCGCGTAGCTGAAAATGCCCAGCACGACCTGGGTGACGGCCTTGGCCCGTTGCTGCGCCTGGGCGTTGGTGGTTGCGGTGTCCGCCCGGGCAGGCCCCGTAGCGATAAACAGGACGGCCAGCAATAGCGAAACCGCACAGCTTGTCACACGTCTTGCGGCCACATGCATGTGGGGAATCTCTCAAAATCCTTTCTGGTCTCGGCGCAACGATAGCACATGGCCGCATCACTGTAGAAAGGCAGGCACCGCGGTGGTTGGCACGGGCTGCGCCCGTGTTCGCGGGCACGCCCGCTCCCACTGGGGATCGCCAACTGCTTTTCGGCCGGGGTCAGACTTGCTCCAGCATCAAGCCGGAAATGCGCATTACCTTGCGTGCCACCGCCTCCTCGAAAATGCCCTGGCGCGGCTCGACCAGGCTGAAACAGTGCTTGGCGCGGGTGATCCCGGTATAGACCAGCTCCTTGGTCAGCACCGGGTTCAGTGTGTCGGGCAGTACCAGTGCGGTGTGGCCGAACTCCGAACCCTGGGATTTGTGCACCGTCATGGCAAATACCGTTTCCACTTCATTCAGGCGGCTGGGCAGGACAAAACGCACGCCGCCGCTGCCGTCATTACGCGGGAAGGCCACCCGCAGCAGCGGCTCGCCGCGCTCGTCCGGCAAACGCAGGGCAATGCCGATGTCGCCGTTCATCAGGCCCAAGCCGTAGTCGTTGCGGGTGACCAGCACCGGGCGCCCTTCGTACCAAGGCTGCTGGCTGTCGATCAGGCCGGCGCCGTGCAGCACCCGCGCCACCCGCTCGTTGAGCCCTTCGACGCCCCAGGCACCCCGGCGTACCGCACACAGCAACTGGAAGGCCTCGAAACTGTGCAACACCTTGCCTGCCCACTGCTCCCAGGCGGGGTCGTCGAACGGGGTATCCAGCAGTGGCCGATAGCGCCCAAGGGTACGCAAATAACTGCGGTACCCTTGTGGCCCTTCACTGCCCTGGTTCAAGCCATCGAGCAGCAGGCGGTCGAAGGCGCGGTCCTGCTCGTGCCTGAGCACCAGGCTGTGCACATCAGCCGGTGGCATGGCCAGCAGGTTGCGCGCCGCATGGGCGTCCTGCCGGTTGACCAGCCGCGCCAGCTGGCCAATGCCGCTGCCTTCGCCAAAGCGCCGCGAAAAGCGCAGCATCACCACTTGCTGGGCCAGCGGGTTGCGCTGTTCATCGCCAACCTTGAGGCCACTGTCAGCCAGCGATTCGCCACTGACCTGTTCGAGCCAGCTGGCGGTGGCCGGCGCGTAGTAACCTTCTTCGGCGTCCCGGCACAAGTCACCCAGCACGGCACCGGCCTCGACCGAGGCCAGCTGGTCCTTGTCACCCAGCAATACCAGGCGTGCCCGCGCAGGCAAGGCGTCGAGCAGGTTGGCCATCATCTCCAGGTCGATCATCGAGGCTTCGTCGACCACCAGCACATCCAGCGGCAACGGGTTGCCCGCATGGTGGCGGAAGTGCCGCGAACCTGGGCGGCTACCGAGCAGGCGGTGCACGGTGCTGACGTCGGTCGGCACCTGCTCGCGTACCTGGGCACTGACCTGCAGGCGCTCGACCTGCTGGCCAATGGACTCGGTCAGGCGCGCAGCGGCCTTGCCGGTAGGTGCCGCCAGGCGGATACGCAATGGCCTGCCCTGCTCCACCGCCGGCGCTTGCAACAACGCCAGCAGGCGCACCACCGTGGTGGTCTTGCCCGTACCGGGGCCGCCGGTGATGATGCTGAAGCCGGCGCGGGTGGCCAGGGCGCAGGCGAGCTTCTGCCAATCCACCTGGCCTGCCGGGGCGCCACCCTCGAACAACTGCGCCAAGCGTTGTGGCAAGTCCGCCGGCGGTGCTTCAGCCTGGCTAAGGCGCAGGCGCAAAGTGTGGTCGATACGCCGCTCGTAGCTCCAGTAACGGCGCAGGTACAGGCGCTGGCCGCTGAGCACCAGGGGGCGCGCCTGCTGGCCCGGGGCGTCGCCAGCGGCCACCAGCGGGCTGGCTACGATGCGTTGGCGCCAGGCCTGCAAGTCGAGGTTGGCCAACAACTGCGAAGGCAACAGCAAGGGGCCGGTCAGTGCGTCGCCCTCTGGCGGCAACGACAGGGCAAAGTCGGGCTCGGCCAGGGTTTGCTGCAGGTCGAGGCAGACGTGGCCGTGGCCCAGTTGATGGCTGGCCAACGCTGCGGCAAGCAGCAGCAAGGGGTCACTGCCTGGGGCCCGCTCTTCCAGAAATGACACGAACGCACGGTCCAGCGGCCGTAGCCAGCCGCGCTCGACCCAGCGGTCGAGCAGTTGCAGCAGGTCACCGCTGTCAGTTTGCGGCGCCAGCGCCAGCAGGTACTCGGCGTGCAATGGGGTGGGCAACAGGTCGACAAGGTTGCGGCTCATGGCATGGCTCCGGCAAACAGGTCCTGCTGGGTGGGCGGGTGCTCGCCACGGAACAGCGCGTCCAGGCTTTCAATCAATTCACGCGGTGGCTTGGTGAAGTAAACGCCGTGCCCACTGCTGCTGGCACCCCGCAGGAAGATGAACAAGGCACCGCCCACGTGGCGGTCATAATCGTAATCCGGCAGCCGCGCGCGCAGTTGCCGGTGCAGGGCCAGCAGGTACAACACGTACTGCAGGTCGTAGCGGTGTTCGAGGATGGCTTTCTCCATGGCCAGGGCATCGTAGGCCTGGGTATCCGGGCCGAGCCAGTTGGATTTGTAGTCGGTCACGTAATAGCGGCCGTCCAGCTCGAATGCCAGGTCGATGAACCCTTTGAACATGCCATTGAGCAGCGTCGGCTGCGCCGCCGGGCGCGCCAGGCCGGGGTGGGTGTGGCGTGCTACCAGACGATCCAGCTGCTCGGCGTCGACGCGCTGGCTGGCGAACCAGAACTCCATTTCGATCTGGTAAGTGCACAGCTCCCCGAGCGTCACGCTCTGCCCACTGCCGGGCAACGGCAAGGCCTCGCTCAGCAAGCGCTGCATCCACTGGCTGAGGGTGGGGATCCAACCCGTCCAGTCTCGGCGGTTGCAGCGCTGGCCAACGGTTCGCTCGATCAACTGCGGGTTACGGCTTACCAGGCTAAAGCCTTCGCGGCCTGCCCACTCCAGCAGACCGTGCAGGAAGGTGCCGGGGTTCGGCCCCCTCGGGAAGCGGTGGATATCACCGCTGTCGGCCGGGACTTCACGCAGCACCTGCACATCGACGACTTCGTCATCCTGCAGTTGCTGGGCCTGCGAGCTGTCGGCACCGAGGGTTTGGTCACCCACGCGCAGGGCGCTGTAGGACGCGATCCACCAGTGCTCAGCGGCGGCCCGGCGTGGCTTGCGTGCCGGCAGTAATTCACGCGCGGCATGGGGCATGCGATACACCTGCGGCTGGGCCGGCGGCAGGCCTGTGCAGGCGATGTGCGGGCAACGCGCGGCCAGGGCCTGCAACCAGTCGGCCAACTGCGCCGAACTGGCCAGGGCAAGGCCGCCACCCAGCAGATACCCCAACGCCGAGCGGTGCAACTGCGACGTTTTCTGGTTGCCGCGCTTGAGGTCGGCGACACCCAGCCAGCAGGCATGCTGGGCACGGGTAAGGGCCACATACAGCAGGCGCAGGTCTTCGGCCAGGCGCTCATCGTCGGCGCGTTCGATCTGCTCCTGGTCTGGGGTCAGGGTAAGGTGGGCGTGGCCTTCAGGGTCGTGCCAGGCCAGCGGCAGCCGGCTACCGTCCACAGGTTTGCTGGTGCAGATGAACGGCAGGTAGACCAGCGGATACTCCAGGCCCTTGGACTTGTGGATGGTCACCACCTTGACCAGCTGTTCGTCGCTTTCCAGGCGCAGAATCTGGTCCTCGCCAGCCTGGCCAGAACTGGCCAAGTGCTCAGCCAGGTGGCGAATCAGCGCCTGTTCGCCATCCAGTTCGCCAGCTGCCTGCTGCAGCAACTCGGCCAGGTGCAGCAGGTTGGTCAGCACCCGTTCGCCATCGCTGCGGCGGATCAGCGTGCGCGGCAGCTGGAAGTCATGCAGCAGGTGGCGCAGCATCGGCAGTACGCCCTGGCGCTGCCAGGTTTCGCGGTAGTAGCGGAACCGCATGACCCAGCCCTCCCAGACCCGCTCGTCCTGGTTCAAGCGGTCCAGTGCGGGCAACGACAGGCCTAAGGTAAGGCTGGCCAGGGCCGCCTTGAGCAGGCGCTCCGAATCGGGCTCGGCGCAGGCCTTGAGCCAGGCCAGCAGGTCATGGGCTTCCTGGGCAGCGAACACCGAGTCCTTGTCGGACAGGTACACACTGCGTACATCGCGTGCGGCCAGCTCGGCGCGCACCAGCTGCGCTTCGTGGCCATCACGCACCAGAATGGCGATGTCTGACGGCAGGCAGGGGCGCAGTTCGCCTTCGGCATTGCGCAAACCAGCCGTGCCTTGCTGGCCGCCATTGAGCAAATCGACAATGTGGCTGGCGCAACTGGCGGCCAGTTGCTGGCGGTAGACACTGCCGGATACCGGCTCTTCGCTCTGCAGCTGCCAGCATTGCAGGGCAGCGCTGGCTTCGCCGTTGATCACCAGCTGTTCGCTGCGGCCTTTGGCGCGCACCTCGATGAACGGCAACGGGTTGTCATCGGCACTGCGGAACAGGAACGCCCCGCGCCCTCCCTGACGTGCCTCGGCCTGGAGGAACACCTGGTTGACCGCCGCCACCATGGCCTTGCTGGAGCGGTAGTTGGTGTCCAGGCTGTGCAGCCGACCGCTGGTGGCCCGCCGTGCGGCGAGGTAGGTGTAAATGTCGGCACCGCGGAAGGCGTAGATCGCCTGCTTCGGGTCACCAATCATGAACAGGCCGGTGTCCGGGCGATTTTCGCTGATCTGGTAGATACGCTCGAAAATGCCGAACTGCACCGGGTCGGTGTCCTGGAACTCGTCGATCAGGGCCACCGGGAACTGCTCACGAATCAGCCCGGCCAGGCGCTCGCCGGCTTCACTGGCCAGTGCGTGCTGCAAGCGCACCAGCATATCGTCGAAGCCCATTTCTGCCCGCCGGCGCTTCTCCACTTCAAACCGTGCCGAGACCCAATGGGCGGCATGCTCGAGCAGGGGGGCATCCGGGCTGTCCAGGGCTTGCAGGTGTTGCGCCAGGGTCTGCATGGCAGCCAGGCCCGGGTGCGCGGGTGGCTCGCCCTTCCAGGCCTCGGCCATGCCGGCCGGGGTCAGGCGCGTGAAGCCAGTACCCAGGTCGAGCTCCACCTGCTGTTCGTCCGCAGCCCACGCATGAAGCTTGTCGAACCAGGGTTCGAAATAGCGCGCCTGCATCTTGCGACCGTCGACCTGCTTGGCCGCCAGGGCATCGCGGCAGATCTGCCGCAGCTCTTCGGCCCACTGTAGCCAAGGCGCCTTGAGCCGGGCCAACTGTTCGCTGCGCTGCTGCAGCGATGCTTCGATCAGTGCCGCCGGTTCGGCGCCGTGCTGCTCGGCCCGCACCCGGCCGAACAAGGGGCGAATGCGCGGGAGCAAGGCGTCGGGGCTGACCCAATGGCTACGCACCCACGCCAGCGCTTGGCCTTGCATGCTGTAGCAGAAGCGCCGCCAGTAATCGCGCATAACCTGGCCCAGCAGCTCGCTGTGGTCGGTTTCCAGGGTCTGGGTGAACAGGCTGCCGCTGTCGAAAGCGTGCTCGCGCAGCATGCGCTGGCACCAGCCGTGAATGGTCGATACCGCTGCTTCGTCCATCCACTGCACCGCAATTTCCAGGCGCCCGGCACAGCGCGGCCACGCCTCTTGCGGGTAGTCGTCACGCAGTTGGTGCAGCAAAGGGTCGGCGCCCTCCAGCTCGCCACGGAAGAAGCGTGCAGCTTCTGCCAGGCGCGCACGGATACGCTCGCGCAACTCCTTGGTGGCGGCGTCGGTGAAGGTCACCACCAGAATCTGCGGTGGCAGCAGTTCGCGTGCAAAACCCTGCTCGCCGCCATGCCCGAGGATCAGGCGCAGGTACAGGGCGGAAATGGTGAAGGTCTTGCCGGTGCCGGCACTGGCCTCGATCAGCTGGCTGCCATGCAAGGGGAAACTCAACGCCAAGGGGCGGGCCTGGGTCATGCGCCTTTCTCCGGGTTGCCCAGGGTCTGCCAGGGTGCGGTGAACAATGGGCGGTACAAGGTTTCGCACCAGCCTTCAAAGGTTTCGTCGGCGGTGAGTGCGGCGAAATCAGGGAACTGCCGAGCCAAGGCAGTGCTTTCACTGCGCTCGCCGAAACTGCTGCGTTCATCGCCCTCGTAGGCGCGGGCCGCAGCGGCCAGGGCTTTGTCGGCATCGTCGTGGGCCAGCCAGGCAAAAGCGGTTTTGGCGGCAACCGACAGGGGCGCGTTCATCGCGGCCTGGCGCGCCACCAACAGGTCGCCCAACAGTTGCCCGGCGGCGCCTTGCGGGAGCGGTGCCAGCAACAGGGTCAGGTCGCTGGCGACCAGGGCGCTATGGTACGCGTAACCTGCGGCACAGGCCGCCAGGTGGGTGACCCAGGGCGCGATCAGGCGGTGCCACTTCAAGTTGTTGCGCCCGGCACTGATGGTGTTGGGCACGGTGGTAATACTCAGAAGGCTTTGCTCGTCGGCCTGGAATACCCGCCCCAGCCAGCCTTCGAGACGGTGCCGGCCGTGCTCGAAATGCACGGGCAAAGCGCCCTCGACCAAGCGCGGCCAGCGTTGCAGCAACTGCTGGTGGCGTTGCAGCAGGTCGGGTAACGGCTCGATCAACTCGCTTTGCAGCAGCTCGCCGAACCCAGCCAGCGGCAGCACACCGCAAGCCTGCAAACGCCGGGCCTGGGCCTGCAGGGCCTGCTCGGCGTTGCCCGGTGCGGCCAAGGCGACACCGAGCAGGCTTTCACTGGCGCCGTAGCGCTGCAGGGTGTCGAGGGTGAAGGGTTCTTCGTCCGGGGTCGGCGCTTCCAGCGCTTCGAAGTACACCTTCAGGCGCTGACTGAAGAAATGCCGAACTGGATGGCGCAGGAAGTCACTCAGCTGGGTCAGGGTAAGCGCTTCATCATCCTGATAGGGCGCCAGGGCTGGTTCGCCCTGCGGGTCGCACTCGTTCTGCTGGTGCAACACTTGCCATTCGTGGGCATAGCTGAACAGCGGGCTGCCCTTCTGGAAGTAGCGCGGGCTGAACGGTTGCAGCGGGTGCTCTTGGGTCAGTGCGTGCAGCAACTGCTCGCCCGCCTGCGTCGCCTGGCCCTGCTGTGCGCCGTTCAGCTGCCAACCCGCCGCAAGGTGGTCGCGCAATTGCCCGATCAACACCGAGGCCGGGCGTTCGCTGTTGTCACGGATACTGCGCCCGACCCAGCTGACGTACAGCTGGTCCCGTGCCGACAGCAGCGCTTCGAGCAGCAGATAACGGTCGTCCTCACGGCGTGAGCGGTCACCGGGGCGGTAGTCGCTGGCCATCAGGTCGAAGTCCAGTGGCTGCTGGGCGCGCGGGTAATCACCATCGTTCATGCCCAGCAGGCACACCACCCGAAATGGGATCGCGCGCATGGGCATGAGCGTGCAGAAATTCACCGAGCCCGCCAGGAAACGTTGTGACAGCTTGCCTTGGTCCAGCCCCGACAGCCAGGCCTCGCGCACCACGGTCAATGGCAGAGGGTCCTGCAGGCCGACCGTTTCGCATACTTCAAGCCAGCTATCGCGCAGATCCTGCAACTGGATCAGCAGGAATTCGTCGTGCTCGTCCTCGGCCAGGAAGAACACATGCAACAGGGCATGCAGGCGCTCGCCCCACTGGCTGACGGTGGCCGGTTCGGCCAGGGCCTGGCAGGCGACATCCAGTGCGTCGAGCAGGGCCACCAGCGGGCCGATCAGGGCTGCGTCCAGACCACCGATTTCATCGTACGGCTCAATACCGTCACACGCTTCGCCCACGCCTACGGCATACCCTAACAGCATGCGACGCAAACCGAAGCGCCAGGTGTTCTGTTCAAGCCCGGCGGGCAGGCCAAGGCTGGCTCGCTGCTCGGCATCGAGGCCCCAGCGAATGCCTGCGCCTTCGATCCAGCGGTGCAGGGTAGGCAAGTCGTTTTCGCGGATACCAAACCGGGCTCTTACCGCGGGGACATCCAACAGGTCGAGCACTTCGCTGACGGCGAAACGGCTGTCCGGCAGTTTGAGCAGGTGTTCCAGCGCAATCAGCAGAGGCTCCCGGCCACGCTGCCCTTGGTCGGTCAGGGTGAACGGTATGTAACGGGGGTCATTGCGCTGCAGTTGGCCGAAAACGGCGCGGATGTGCGGCGCGTAAGTATCGATGGCCGGCAGCATGACGATGACATCACGCGGGCGCAATGTGGGGTCGGCACTGAAGCGGGCCAACAGCTGGTCGTGGAGAATCTCTACTTCGCGCTGGGGGCTGTGGGCAATGTGAAAACGGATCGAGCGGTCGTTGGCGGGATCGACTGGCGGCCACAGCGCGCGCGTTTCTGCCAGCGGGCGCAGTTCGAGAATGTCGTCCTGCAATTGGCTGAGCAGCGTGGCGGGTGAACCGTCGCTGAACAGGTCGATGCGACCATCGCTGAACACGCCTTGGTAGCTACCCGGGTCGTCGTAGCTGTCGAGCAAGTTGATGTAGTCTCGGCCTTGCTTGCCCCAAGCAGCCAGTAATGGGTGTGCGTGCTGGTGCAGGGACTGGTCGTCGAGCTGCAAGGGCATGCCTTGTTTGCGCTGCTGACGCTTGTATTGGTGGCGCAGCAGGTCTTTGTCGGCAACGATGTCCGCCCAGTGGTGGCGACAAGGGTTGTGCACGCACAACAACACCTGGCTGAAGCGTGCGAGGCCGGCTAATGCCTCCAAGGCCTGGGCCGGCAGCGATGAAATGCCGAACACGATCACCCGCGAGGGTAACCCGGGGGGAGCCTGTTCCAGGCTATTGATACGTTCGATGAAGCGCTGGTGCACGCCGGCCCGGCTTTGCGCCATACCTTTTTCTCCGACGTCTTCCAGCAAGGCCTTCCACAGCTCGGCCTGCCAGCGGTTAGCCGGGGGCAGTGCCTTACGTTCGCCACGGGCGGTGTTCAGCACGTGCTCACCTGCTGCCCAGTCCCTGAGCCAGTCGGCCCGGTAGACCTGATACTGGTCGAACAGATCGGCCAGGCGCTCGGACAGCTGGTAGCGCTTGCGCAGGTCACCGTCGTCCATCAGGAAGCGGCGCAACGGCTCGAAATGCGGGCGCTCGATCAGCGCCGGTAGCAGACGCATCAGGCGCCAGGTCAGCGGCGCTTTGTCGAGCAGGGACACCTCGGGAATTTCATCGCGCCCCAGCACGCTGCGGTACAACTGCCACATGAAGCTGCCGGGCAGTTGAACCTCAATTGCAGCGGCGATGCCGCAGCCACCTTGGTCGTCCTCCAGCGGGTCTTCCGCCAAAGCCAGCTTGAGCCATTGAGCGATACCGTTACTCTGCACCAAGGCGATTTCGTTTTCCAACGGTGCCAGCGGGTAGCGACGCATCCAGCTCACCACAAGGCTGCGCAGATCGTCGAGGCGGTTGCCGTGGACGATCATGAAGCCGGGGTGCAGATGGGTGGTGTGGGGCATCGGAAACTCTCTGGCAGGTGCTGAGGTTGATGGAGGGAAACGATATCACGCGTGATGCGTTCTCTGTGGGGCATGGCACGGGCTGCGCCGGTGTTCGCGGGCACGCCCGCTCCCACAGGGATTGTTGTGAGGCCAGGGGACTTTTGGGGAGCA
>NZ_JBICMS010000030.1:0-1181 GCF_043106615.1 Pseudomonas sp. CJQ_9
CCGAACCCGACTCCGGCTCAGACCACGATCAGTGATTCGGTCGACACCACCACCGCGACCCTCACTGCATCGCCGAGCGTGACCGAAGGTGGCGTGATCACCTACACCGTCACCCTGAGCAACCCTGCTCAGACGCCGGTAACCGTGACCCTGTCCAACGGCCAGACCGTGACCGTTGAAGCGGGCAAGACTCAGGGCAGTGTCGATTTCCAGACGCCGGCCAACGACGTCTACAACAACGGCTCGACCGTCAGCGTCACCATCGAGAACGCCACTGGCGGTAACTTCGAGCAACTGACCCCGAACCCGACTCCGGCTCAGACCACGATCAATGATTCGGTCGACACCACCACCGCGACCCTCACTGCATCGCCGAGCGTGACCGAAGGCGGCGTGATCACCTATACCGTGACCCTGAGCAACCCTGCTCAGACCCCGGTAACCGTGACCCTGTCCAACGGCCAGACCGTGACCGTTGAAGCGGGCAAGACTCAGGGCAGTGTCGATTTCCAGACGCCGGCTAACGACGTTTACAACAATGGCTCCACCGTTAGCGTCACCATCGAAAACGCCACAGGCGGTAACTTCGAACAACTGACGCCGAACCCGACCCCGGCTCAAACCACGATCAATGACTCGGTCGACACCACCACTGCAACGTTGACCGCGAGCCCGTCGGTGACCGAAGGCGGTGTGATCACCTACACCGTGACCCTGAGCAATCCTGCCCAGACGCCGGTTACTGTGACCCTGTCCAACGGCCAGACTGTGACCGTTGAAGCTGGCAAGACCCAAGGCAGTGTCGACTTCCAGACGCCGGCTAACGACGTTTACAACAATGGCTCGACTGTCAGCGTCACCATCGAAAACGCCACCGGCGGTAACTTCGAGCAACTGACGCCGAACCCGACCCCAGCTCAAACCACGATCAATGATTCGGTCGACACCACCACCGCGACCCTCACTGCATCGCCGAGCGTGACCGAAGGTGGCGTGATCACTTATACCGTGACCCTGAGCAACCCTGCTCAGACGCCGGTTACTGTGACCCTGTCCAACGGCCAGACTGTGACCGTTGAAGCTGGCAAAACCCAGGGTAGTGTCGATTTCCAGACGCCGGCCAACGACGTCTACAACAATGGGTCGACCGTCAGCGTCACCATCGAAAATGCTACCGGTGG
>NZ_JBICMS010000031.1:0-65451 GCF_043106615.1 Pseudomonas sp. CJQ_9
CCGACATCGATCGATAATGCCGGCCCGGCCCCGCAGAACTACCAGCCGCCCCCGCCCGTTGTAGGAGCGGGTTCACCCGCGAAAGGGCCGGCCCTGCGGACCGATTTCTGCCAGGCATTGTGCATTGTCGGCACCACCGTATTCGCGGGTGAACCCGCCCCGACATCGATCGACAATGCCGGCCCAACCCCGCAAAACTACCGGCCACCCCAGCCCGTTGTAGGAGCGGGTTTACCCGCGAAAGGGCCGGGCCTGCGGACCGATTTCTGCCAGGCATTGTGCATTGCCGGCGCCACCGTATTCGCGGGTGAACCCGCTCCTACATCGATCGATGATGCCGGCCCGGCCCCGCAGGGCTGCCGGCCACCCCAGCCCGTTGTAGGAGCGGGTTTACCCGCGAAAGGACCGGGCCTGCTAGCCGATTTCTGCCAGGTATTGTGCGTTGCCGGCACCACCGTATTCGCGGGTGAACCCGCTCCTACATCGATCAATGATGCCGGCCCGGCCCCGCAGGGCTACCGGCCACCCCGCCTGCTGTAGGAGCGGTCTTCAGTCGCGAATTGGGCGCGCAGTGCCCCAGGTATTTTTCGTGGTTAGACTGAGGCCCTGGGGCCGCTGCGCGGCCCTTTCGCCACACAAGGCCGCTCCTTCAGAATCAGTCGCGCAGATCCGACTCATGAATCGGGTTGGCCCGGCTGGTAGCGCGCTGGTACTGCGCCGGCCAGGTGGCCTTGTTACCGCCCAGGTCGTCGTCGGCATGCAGCGGCCAGTAAGGGTCGCGCAGCAGTTCGCGGGCAAGGAAGATGAGGTCGGCCTGGCCGGTACGCAGGATATGCTCGGCTTGCGCCGGTTCGGTGATCATGCCCACGGTGCCGGTGGCAATTTCAGACTCTTTGCGCACGCGCTCGGCGAAACGGGTCTGGTAGCCGGGGCCGGTAGGTATTTCGGCGTTTACCGAAGTGCCGCCAGAGGACACGTCGATCAAATCGACGCCCAGGTTACGCAGGCGCCGGGCCAGTTCGACGGTTTCATCCGGGTTCCAGCCGTCTTCCACCCAATCGGTTGCCGATACCCGCACGAACAGGGGCAATTCGGCAGGCCATACCTTGCGCACCGCTTCCACCACTTGCAGGGTCAGGCGGATGCGGTTTTCGAAGCAACTGCCGTATTCGTCACGCCGCTGGTTGCTCAGCGGTGACAGGAACTGGTGCAGCAGGTAGCCATGGGCGGCGTGAACCTCGAGCACTTTGAAGCCGGCCTGCAACGCGCGCTCGGCTGAGGCAACGAAGGCACCGACCACCTCCTGGATATCGCCCGGGGTCAGCTCGCGTGGCGCTGTATGTTGCGGGTCGAAGGCAATCTTCGAGGGCCCCACCGGCTGCCAGCCACCCTCCTCGGGTTTGACGCTGCCGTGCTTGCCCAGCCAGGGGCGGTAGGTGCTGGCCTTGCGCCCGGCGTGCGCCAGCTGGATGCCGGGCACGGCGCCCTGGGCGGTGATGAAGCGGGTGATGCGTTGCAGCGGGGCGATCTGTGCGTCCTCCCACAACCCAAGGTCTTCGGCGGTGATGCGGCCATCGGCGGTAACCGCCACGGCCTCGGTGATCACCAGGCCCGCGCCACCCACGGCGCGGCTGCCCAGGTGAACGAGGTGCCAGTCGTTGGCCAGGCCATCGACTGCAGAATACTGGCACATCGGCGAAACGGCGATGCGGTTGGGCAACGTCAGTTGACGCAGGGTGTAAGGCTCGAGCAGCAGGCTCATGAGGGCACCTCCCAAGAACTCCAATGGTGATCCGGCCCGGACACTCAATAGCACGTCCCTGGCCTGGGTCCGGTCATACTTCAGACTAGACCAGAATGTCTGGGGGGAAGGTTCCATGGGATTTTGGGCAAGTTGTTCACAGACACCTGTGGCCAGCCGCTGCCGCCTTCATGGGGCGCACCTCAGGATTGCGGTCAACGCGGCTCCATGTGGGCAATCATCAACTGCACACTTTCATTGCCACGAAACTCGTTCACATCCAGCTTGTACGCCAACTCGACCCAGCGCACCGTCGGGTTCGGCCATATTTCACGGTCGATGCCGAAGGCAATGCCATCCAGCCGCACCGAGCCACACTCGCTCTTCAGTACCACTTTCAAGTGCCGTTCGCCCACCACGCGCTGCTCCACCAATTGGAACACGCCATGAAACAGCGGCTCAGGGAAATGCTGGCCCCATGGCCCGGCATTGCGTAGCGCCTTGGCCAGATCGAGGTGGAATTCTTCCACCGCCAGGCTGCCATCGGACAGCAAGCGCCCGGTCAGGTCGTCTTCACGCAGCTGGCGCCGTACCTCTTCGTCGAAGGCTTCGGCAAAGGCCGCGAAATTTCCCTCTGGCAACGACAAGCCAGCGGCCATGGCGTGGCCGCCGAACTTGCTGATCAATTGCGGGTGGCGCGCCGCCACGGCATCCAGCGCATCGCGAATATGGAACCCTGGCACAGAACGCGCCGAGCCCTTCAGCATGCCAGCGCCCGCATCGGCGAAGGCAATGGTCGGCCGGTGGTAACGCTCCTTCAGCCGCGACGCCAGGATACCGATCACGCCCTGGTGCCAGTCGGCATCGAACAGGCACAAGCCGTAAGGCATCGACTCGACCGGCAGGTCCTTGAGCTGGGCCAACGCCTCGCGCTGCATGCCTTGCTCGATGGACTTGCGGTCCTGGTTCAGGTCATCCAGCTGCTGCGCCATGTCCTGGGCCAGCGCCGGGTCTTCGCACAGCAGGCATTCGATGCCCAGGCTCATGTCGTCCAGGCGCCCGGCAGCATTCAGGCGTGGGCCAAGAATGAAACCCAGGTCGGTGGAGGTGATGCGCCGGTGATCGCGGCGGGCCACCTCAAGAATGGCCTTCAAGCCCGGGCGGGCACGGCCGGCACGGATGCGCTCCAGGCCCTGGTGCACCAGGATGCGGTTGTTGGCATCCAGCGGCACCACATCGGCCACACTGCCCAGGGCGACCAGGTCGAGCAGTTCACCGATGTTTGGCTGGGGTTGTGTCGCGTAGCGGCCCAGGCTGCGCAACCGCGCGCGCAGGGCCATCAGCACATAGAAGATGACCCCGACCCCGGCCAATGCCTTGCTCGGGAAGCTGCAACCCGGCTGGTTGGGGTTGATGATGGCGTCGGCATCGGGCAGCTGTTCGCCCGGCAGGTGATGGTCGGTCACCAGCACTTTCAGCCCAGCGGCCTTGGCAGCGGCCACCCCGTCGACACTGGAAATGCCGTTGTCCACGGTAATCAGCAACTGCGGCTGGCGCTGCAGGGCAACTTCGACGATTTCCGGGGTCAGGCCGTAACCGTATTCAAAACGGTTGGGCACAAGGTAGTCGACATGGGCAGCCCCCAGCAAACGCAAGCCCAGCACCCCAACCGTACTTGCGGTGGCACCGTCGGCGTCGAAGTCGCCGACAATGAGAATGCGCTGGCGCTGGTCTATGGCAGCGACCAGCAGGTCGACGCCGGCCTCGATGCCCTTGAGCTGCTGGTAGGGCAACAGCCGCGCAAGGCTTTTGTCCAGCTCGGCCTCGCTTAGCACGCCGCGTGCGGCATACAAACGGGTGAGCAAGGGTGGCAGGTTACCCAGAAAAGGCAGGGGCGCAGGCAGGGGGCGAGGTTCGATACGCATGGGTTGCTTCAGCCACGCTCACCCAGTAACCACTGCAGTTGCACTTCGTGCTGGCCACGGTCGTCGGTGACGAAGACCGTACCTTCGCTGATCATCACATCCCACTTGATGGCGCGCGGCATGTCGGCGGCCAGGGTTTCCAGCACCTCCTGCGGCACTGCGGCGATGTTCAGGTTCTTGAGGTTCCTGACCGCGCTGACCACCTTGCCTTCCCACACGCGCAGGCTGCCATAGGCCAGCAGGCTGGTGCGTTCGGTGCGCCGCGAGCACCAGGTCAGGCGCTCGGCATCGGGTTGGCCCACTTCGATCCAGTGCAGCACGCGGTCGTCCAGGCTCTTTTCCCACAGTGCCGGCTCATCCACATCCGACAGGCCACGGCCGAACGACAGGTTCTCGTTGTACCAGAGCGCGTAGGCCAACAACCGCACCGCCATGCGCTCTTCGGTTTCCGAGGGGTGGCGCGCGATGGTCTGCTTGACGCTTTCGTAGACGTTACGGTCAAGATCGGTGAGATTCAGTTCGAACTTGTAGGTGGTGGACGGCTGGGCCATGGTCGACGGGCTTCGTGCAAAAGAAAAGTCGCACAGTCTAACCCATCCGCACTCGCCATGCGCCGCAGCAGTACCCGGCGAAACCGCCGTGTGATAAAACCACCGCTCTGCCCAACTGCCACGGATGCCTCATGTCGACGCCCAGCAAACCCCTCGCCGGCCTCAAAGTTGTCGAACTCGGCACACTGATCGCCGGGCCATTCGCCTCTCGCATCTGCGCCGAATTCGGTGCTGAGGTGGTCAAGGTCGAATCGCCCGATGGCGGCGACCCGCTGCGCAAGTGGCGCAAGCTGTACGAAGGCACCTCCCTGTGGTGGTTCGTGCAGGCGCGCAACAAAAAGTCGCTGACCCTCAACCTGAAGCACCCCGAAGGCCGTGAGGTATTGCAAAGGCTGCTGTCCGACGCCGATATCCTGATCGAGAATTTCCGCCCGGGCGTGCTCGAAAAACTTGGCCTGGGCTGGGATGTGCTGCATGCGCTCAACCCGGGGCTGGTCATGGTGCGCCTGTCGGGCTTTGGCCAGACCGGGCCGATGAAGGACCAACCAGGTTTTGGTGCCGTAGGCGAGTCGATGGGCGGCCTGCGCTACATCACCGGCTTCGACGACCGGCCGCCGGTGCGCACCGGCATTTCGATCGGCGACTCGATCGCCGCCTTGTGGGGCGTTATCGGTGCGCTGATGGCGCTGCGCCACAGGGAGGTCAACGGCGGCCAGGGCCAGGTGGTGGACGTCGCGCTGTACGAAGCCATCTTCGCCATGATGGAAAGCATGGTCCCGGAATTCGATGTATTCGGTTTTATCCGTGAACGCACCGGCAACATCATGCCCGGCATTACCCCCTCCTCCATCCACACCAGCGCCGACGGCAAGCATGTACAGATCGGCGCCAACGGCGATGCGATCTTCAAGCGCTTCATGCAGGCCATCGGGCGTGCCGACCTGGCCGACGACCCAGGCCTGGCCAGCAACGATGGCCGTGACCTTCGCCGTGATGAACTGTACGGGGTGATCGACCGCTGGGCCAACAGCCTGCCGCTGGACACGCTGATGCAGGTGCTGACCGCCGCCGAGGTCCCGGCCAGCCGGATCTACTCCGCCGAGGACATGTTCAGCGACCCGCAGTACCTGGCACGGGAAATGTTCCTCCAGGCCAAGCTGCCCGACGGCAAACCATTCAAGATGCCTGGCATCGTGCCCAAGCTGTCGGAAACCCCAGGTTCCAGCGAATGGGTAGGTCCGGCCCTGGGCGAGCACACCGAGGCACTGCTGGCCAGCCTTGGCTATGACGCGGCAGCCATCGCCAGCCTGCGCGCCGCAGGCACGGTCTGAACCAGGCGCAGCCCGGCCGCATGCGCGCCGCCCGCCACCTACGCCCGGTGGTCCTGCTTTGCGGGCTGATGGCCGCATTGCTGGTGCACCCTGCCAGTGCCAAGGAGCGCCTGACCTGGCTGGTGCGTGACCTGCCGCCATTCACCATTTTCGACGGCCCGGAGCAAGGCCGAGGGGTGATCGACCAACTGCTGCCCCTGTTGATTGCGCAGATGCCCGAGTACGATCACATCATCCAGCGCGTCAACCGTGCCCGCGGAATCCAGATGCTGCAGGACCGCAACACCTTCACCTGCGACCCGACGCTGCTGTGGACACCCCAACGTGAGGAATATGTGCGGTTCTCCCTGCCCTTCCTGGGCGTGCTCAGTGGCGGCCTGGTGGTCCGCAAGGAAAACCAGGCACTGCTGCGCCTCTATCTGCACGGCCAGCAGGTGGACCTGCATGGCGTGCTGAGCAACACCGCACTGAAACTGGGAGTCGTTGCCGAACGCAGTTATGGCGTGCAGATCGACAGCATTCTGCATCAGCTGCCAGACACTGCGCTCAGCCGCCATTACGGTAACGAAGCCACCGCCAACCTGCTGCAGATGCAGCAGTTGGGGCGCCTGCGCCTGGTGCTCGGCTACTGGCCTGAGGTGCGTTACCTGATCCAGCAGCAAGGCGCCGCGCTGGCCGATTATCAGTTCTATCCAGTGCAGGGGGTGGAGCGCTACCAGTTTCTGCACGTGGGGTGCTCGGACAGCGAACTGGGGCGCGCTGCAGTGGCGCATATCGACCAGTTGCTGCCTGCGTTGCGACGGGACGTGCTGCCTGGGCTGTATGCCCACTGGCTGGATCCGATCTCGCGCAAGAACTACCTGGAAGAAAGCCAGCGGTTCTTTGAAGCACATTAAACGCCTGCACCGGCCCTATCGCCGGCAAACTAGCCGTTATAGGCAATGCATCACTTATTGATCTAGCAGGGACTTTGTGGGAGCGGGCATGCCCGCGAAAAATCCAGCGCGGTGGCTGGCACCGGCTACGCCGGTGTTCGCTGGCACGCCCGCTCCCACACAGGCCGCGTCGCGCTTACGAATTGAGTCCGCGGCGACAGGGCCGGTAGAGAACCCAGAAAAAAGAAACCCCGGGCGCTGGGGAAGGACGCCCGGGGTCAAGCGAAAGCCCTTGAGGACTTCCCGTGGCAGCTTTGCCAACGCCGGAGCAAAGCGCTGGCTGGCTGCCCCTACTGTGTCAGATGAATCCTTTAGGCAAAGGTTCCCTGCGGTTGCTGGCGTTGTTGCAGCGCAGCGATCACGCAAGGCTGCAACCGCCCTTCGGCGATCTGCAGGTCACGGTGCAAACCGTCCACCAGGTCGATCAACAGCCGGTGTTCCTGTAACTGGCGCTCGCTGACAGTACGCTGCAAGGTCACCCCTGTGAGGCCGCCTTGAACCGTGAGCTGGCGATTACCGTTGGCATCGGCAACGCCGAGGTGGGTCTGATAAGGGCTCAGTGCATCGTTGAGCAGGCTGCAGATTCTTTCCATCCGGTTCACTCGCTGCGTGGTGGGATATAGAGCAACTGACCCGCGCGAACAGCGGAAAGTTCGCCATGCTGTGGCTGTTGACCGAATGCCCGCGCTAGAGGCGTGGCTGCAGCGTTTGCAGGGCGCGCTGCAGGCGCGGCATCGACAACGGCCAGGGCAGCTCGGCGAGTACCCATAGGCCTTGCTTGCGCGCCTCTTGGGCCAGGTCGAAACGCTGCGGCGCAGGCTGGCCGACGAACAACAGGGCACGGGCCTGGGGCGGCCGGGCAAGCAAGGCACGGCCGGCCCTGGTTGGCATGGCATGGTCGAGGATCAGCAGATCCGGGCGGCGTTCGGCGCCAAGGCCGGCATCCAGTTCAGCCGTGGTCGCGCTGATGCGCACAGCGAACACGCCTTGGGCGTTGAGGGCCTGGTGCAGCAGGATCTGGTGCGATGGGCGTGCTTGATGAATCAACACGACGGTCTGGTGCATGAGCCGCTCCTGATGGGAGGACCGGCTAATTTAGGCGCTGGTGAATGCCGCCTGAATAGGATGATTCTGATTAAGCTGCGGGAACTGGCTATACCGCGTCAGCTAAAGCCAACGCGGTCGCCTGCAGGAGCGGGCTTGTATCGCGATGGGGCTGCGCAGCAGCCCCAGGCACACCCATTACAATGGCTTGCCGCGGTTGCCATGCTGGCTGACAAAGCCCTGTACCGCTTTCAGGTCATTGGCCAGTACCGTGCAACGCTCTTCACGGCTGAACAGGTCGCTGAGGTGCGCCGGCAGCTCGAGTGCCTTGCCCACACCGGCCTTTTCTACCGCTTCAGGGAACTTGACCGGGTGCGCGGTACCCAGCACCACCATCGGCGTGTCCAGGCTGCGGCGGCACTCACGGGCGGCCTTGACGCCGATCGCGGTGTGCGGGTCGAGGACCTCGCCCGTGGCGGCGAACACCTCGGCGATGGTTTCGCAAGTCTGCTCGTCGCTGACGGCCAACGAATCGAACAGCTTGCGGGCTTCGGTCCAGCGGTCCTGCTCGACGCTGAAGCCGCCACCCTGCTTGAAGTTGGCCATCAGTTCGGCAATGGCGCCACCGTTGCGGCCGTGCAGGTCGAACAGCAGGCGCTCGAAGTTGGACGACACCATGATGTCCATCGACGGCGACAAGGTAGCGTGCAGGGTTTCCTTGACGTACTGGTTGCCGCTCATGAAGCGGTGCAGGATGTCGTTGCGGTTGGTGGCGACGATCAGCTGGCTGACCGGCAGGCCCATGTTGCGCGCCAGGTAGCCGGCAAAAATGTCGCCAAAGTTGCCGGTCGGCACCGAGAACGCCACGGAACGCGACGGCCCACCCAACTGCAGGGCGGCATGGAAGTAGTAGACGATCTGGGCCATGATGCGCGCCCAGTTGATCGAGTTCACGGCCACCAGGCGGGTGCCCTTGAGGAACGACTGGTCGGCGAAGCTGGCCTTGACCATTTCCTGGCAATCGTCGAAGTTGCCTTCGATGGCGATGTTGTGGATGTTGTCACCGAAAATGGTGGTCATCTGCCGGCGCTGTACTTCCGACACGCGCTGGTGCGGGTGCAGGATGAAGATGTCGACGTTGTCGCAACGGCGGCAGCCTTCGATGGCCGCGGAGCCGGTGTCACCACTGGTGGCGCCGATGATCACCACGCGCTCGTTGCGCTTGGCCAGCACGTGGTCGAGCAGGCGCCCGAGCAGTTGCAAGGCAAAGTCCTTGAACGCCAGGGTTGGGCCGTGGAACAGCTCGAGTACCCATTCGTTGCTGTTCAGCTGGCGCAGCGGGGCCACCGCTGCGTGGGCGAACTCGCCGTAGGTTTCTTCGAGGATCTTCTTGAAGTCGGCGTCGGCGATGCTGCCTTCAACGAACGGGCGCATGACCCGGAAGGCCAGTTCGTGGTACGGCAGGCCGGCCCACGAAGCGATTTCTTCCTGGGTGAAACGTGGCAGGTTTTCCGGCACATACAGGCCGCCGTCACTGGCCAGGCCAGCCAGCAGCACGTCTTCGAAATTCAGGGCCGGTGCCTGGCCGCGGGTACTGATATAGCGCATGGGTGCAAACCTTTGATTTGAGCGGCAAGCTGCGAGCGGCAAGCTACAAGAAAAGCCGGCTGGCCTTGCTCTTGTGCTCTGCATCTCGCTGTTGCCGCGAATTTACTCTGTTCGAAGCCTCAAAACTGCACTGCCCTCACTTGCACCTTGCAGCTTGAGGCTTGCCGCTTAGTTGAGCTGCTCGACGCGAATGCGCACAACCTTGCCGACCACGTCCTGCAGGGCTTCCAGGGCGACGATGGCGTCATTGATGCGCTGCTCGACCACACCGTGGGTGACCAGGATCATCGGTACCAGGCCGTCCTGTTCCTCGGCTTCCTTCTGCATGATCGACTCGATGTTGATACCACGCTCGGAAAGGATGCTGGCGACCTGGGCCAGCACGCCTGGGTGATCCTTGGCCTGGATACGCAGGTAGTAGGCGCTCTCGCAGGCTTCGATCGGCAGGATCGGGTGGGCCGACAGCGAATCGGGCTGGAAGGCCAGGTGCGGTACGCGGTTTTCCGGGTCGGAGGTCATGGCACGAACCACGTCGACCAGGTCGCCAACCACCGACGAGGCGGTTGGCTCCATGCCGGCACCGGCACCGTAATACAGGGTCGAACCGGCGGCGTCACCGTTGACCATCACGGCGTTCATCACGCCGTTGACGTTGGCGATCAGGCGGTCGGCAGGGATCAAGGTCGGGTGCACGCGCAACTCGATGCCTTCAGCGGTGCGCCGAGCCACGCCCAGGTGCTTGATGCGGTAGCCGAGGGCCTCGGCGTAGTTCACGTCAGCGGTGGTCAGCTGGGTGATGCCTTCGGTGTAGGCCTTGTCGAACTGCAGCGGAATACCGAACGCGATGGAGGCGAGGATGGTCAGCTTGTGCGCAGCATCGATGCCTTCGACGTCGAAGGTAGGGTCGGCTTCGGCGTAGCCCAGCGCCTGGGCTTCGGCTAGCACGTCGGGGAAGGCCCGGCCCTTCTCGCGCATTTCGGTGAGGATGAAGTTGCCGGTACCGTTGATGATGCCGGCCAGCCAGTTGATGCGGTTGGCTGACAGGCCTTCACGAATGGCCTTGATCACCGGGATACCGCCGGCCACGGCCGCTTCGAAGGCGACGATCACGCCTTTTTCGCGGGCCTTAGCAAAGATTTCGTTGCCGTGCACGGCGATCAGCGCCTTGTTGGCGGTGACCACGTGCTTGCCGTTCTCGATGGCCTTGAGCACCAGGTCGCGGGCAATGGTGTAGCCGCCAATCAGCTCGATGACGATGTCGATCTCGGGGTTGCTCGCAACGTCGAACACATCAGCGGTAATGGGGGTACCGGTAATCTGGCAGTTCGGGTTCTGCGAGCGCATGGCGATCTGTGCCACTTCAATACCGCGCCCGGCACGACGGGCAATCTCCTCGGCGTTGCGCTGAAGTACATTGAAGGTTCCGCCACCGACGGTCCCCAACCCACAGATGCCTACTTTGACCGGTTTCACTGTGAACTCCCCATTGAACGGCCGGCACCTTGCCGACCGTGAAACATGCCGTCACCCCATGACGACGGCGTACTGAATTGGATTACTTGGCCAGTGCCAGCTTGGCGACCTGTGGTGCCGGCTGGTAGCCCGGAATGACCTGGCCGCTT
Source organism: Pseudomonas sp. CJQ_9 (assembly GCF_043106615.1). Taxonomy (NCBI): domain Bacteria; kingdom Pseudomonadati; phylum Pseudomonadota; class Gammaproteobacteria; order Pseudomonadales; family Pseudomonadaceae; genus Pseudomonas; species Pseudomonas sp. CJQ_9. The sequence goes on from NZ_JBICMS010000031.1 coordinate 10,758, forward strand.
TCCAGCACGATGGCCGGCGTGCCGTTGACACCGATCGACTGGCCCAGCTGGAACTGCTTGCCGACCGGGTTGGCGCACTTGGCCGCCTTGATTTCCTCGCCTTCGACCATTTTGTCCATCGCCGCGCGGCGGTCGCTGGAGCACCACACCGCCTGCAATTGCTGGTCACCCGGCGAACCGAGGCCCTGGCGCGGGAAGGCGACATAGCGCACTTCGATACCGCGGCGGTTCAGTTCAGGCACTTCGGCGTGCAGCTTGTGGCAGTACGGGCAAGTGGTGTCGGTGAAAACAGTGATATGCGACTTGGTTTCGCCCTTGGCAGGATAAACCACCATCTCGGCGGCTGGAATGCCGTTGATGAGCTTGGCAACGCCTTGGCGTTCGGTTTTTTCGGTAAGGTTGACCGGCTTGCCGTTCTGGATCTGGAACAGATACCCCTGCATCACGAACTGGCCATCGGCGCTGGCGTAGAGCACCCGGCCGCCCTGCAGCTTGACTTCGTACAGGCCGTTCAGCGGGCTGCTGGCCACGCTTTCCACGGGTACTTCCAGCTCAAGGTTTTGCAGTGATTTACGGATGGCCTGCTCGGCACCGGGATTGCTGTCGGTTGCCGCGGCAAGCGCAAAGGTACTGGCCAGCGCCAACGCGGCGGCGGCGAAAAACTGGGTCACGCGCATGGGAACTCCTGAAGGCGGACAGGGACCGGAGGGCGCCACCGGCGAAAAAGAGCGGTGAGCGTGCGGCCCTTGGTGCAAACCGCCCAAGCCTACCACATCACGCTGCTGGTGAAGGGCCTGGCAAGGACCGGTCGGCGGAACATGAAAAACATTCATCCACGCGGGTGGTGCTGGGCGTGCAACTGTTGCAGGCGAGCCTTGGCCACATGGGTGTAGATCTGCGTGGTCGACAGGTCGCTGTGGCCCAACAGCATCTGCACCACGCGCAGGTCGGCGCCATGGTTGAGCAAATGGGTGGCAAACGCATGGCGCAGCGTATGCGGGGACAACGGCTTGTCGATACCGGCCACACGGGCATGGTGCTTGATGCGGTGCCAGAAGGTCTGGCGGGTCATCTGCTCGCCGCGAAGGCTGGGGAACAGCACATCACTAGGGCGGCCATTGAGCAGTTCGGCACGGCCATCGCGCAGGTAGCGCTCCAGCCATACCACGGCTTCTTCGCCCATGGGAACCAGGCGCTCTTTGCTGCCTTTGCCCATGACCCGCAGCACGCCCTGACGCAGGTTGACCTGGTCGAGGGCCAGGCTGACCAGTTCGGTGACGCGCAGACCACAAGCGTACAGCACTTCGAGCATGGCGCGGTCACGCTGACCGATGGCCTCGCCCAGGTCCGGGGCCTGCAGCAAGGCTTCGACGTCAGCTTCCGACAGCGACTTGGGCAAAGGCTTGCCCAGTTGCGGCATGTCGACCTGCAGGGTCGGGTCGATGGCCACCAGCTTTTCCCGCAACAGGTAACGGAAGAAGCCGCGCAGGCCGGAGATGAAACGTGCTGTCGAGCGCGGCTTGTAGCCTTGCTCCAGGCGCCAGGCCAGGTGGTCGAGAATCAGGTCGCGGCCAGCGTCGGGCAGCGCCACGGAGCGCTCATGCAGCCAGCCGTTGAACAGGGCCAGGTCACTGCGGTAGGACACGCGGGTGTTATCGGACAGGCCTTTCTCGAGCCACAGGGCGTCGAGGAACTGGTCGATCAGGGGGTGGTCTAGGGCGGGCATTCAGGGCTGCTGGGTGTTGGAGATGGGGCTAGTGTTTCACAGCAGCCTGGGGGTTGTCTGTACCGGCCTCTTCGCGGGCGCGCCCGCTCCCACAGGGCCTGCACAGGCTTTGAATGCTTTGCATGGCTTGTAGAAGCGGGCGCGCCGGCGGAAGGGCTAGCGCAGGAGAACTCAGGCCTGGGGCAAAACCGGCACCGGGCGCTTGTCCTCGTCGATCGCGACAAAGCTGAACACCCCGTGGATCGCACGCTCACGGCCGTCCAGGTACATGTTTTCTACGAACACATCCACTTGCACCTGCAAACTGGTGTTGCCGACCTTGATCACCGTGCCCACCAACTCGACGATCGAGCCCGCCGGGATCGGGTGCTTGAAGTCGATGCGGTCGGTGGACACGGTCACCAGCGGCAGGCGGCAGAAGCGCGTGGCGGCGATGAACGACACCTCGTCCATCCAGGCCAGCGCGGTACCGCCGAACAGGGTGTTGTGGTGGTTGGTGGTGTTGGGGAACACCGCCTTGGTCACGCGGGTAACCGACAGCTCGGTGCGGCGCTGAATTTCCTGGTCTCGGGTAGTCATCGCAATTCGATCTTCTGAAGGTTGAAAAAGCAAAAAAGCAGCCCGAAGGCTGCTTTTCTCTCGCTAGGCGGCCTCGGCCACCGGGCAAACTGTACTCAGGACAGTTTTTCCTTGATGCGAGCGGCTTTGCCGGACAGGTCGCGCAGGTAGTACAGCTTGGCTTTACGCACGTCACCACGACGTTTCACGGCCAGGCTATCGATTTGCGGGCTGTAGGTCTGGAAGGTACGTTCTACACCAACGCCGCTGGAGATCTTGCGCACGGTGAAGGCGCTGTTCAGACCGCGGTTACGCTTGGCGATAACGACGCCTTCAAACGCCTGCAGACGGGAACGCTCACCTTCCTTCACTTTAACCTGAACGACAACGGTGTCGCCTGGTGCGAAGGTCGGGATTTCCTTGCTCATCTGCTCGGCTTCGAGCTGCTGGATGATCTTGTTGGTCATGCTGTGCTCCTAAGATGGATACGCGATCCACCATCGATACGTTTAACTATCGTCCCGCTCGCGGAGATATTCCTCGAGCAGCTTCTTCTCTTCTCCAGAAAGCGAGCGACTTTCCAGAAGATCGGCGCGTCGTTCGAAGGTCCTACCAAGGGACTGCTTCATCCTCCAACGCCGGATGTGTGCATGGTTGCCACTTAGCAACACGTCGGGAACACGCTGATCCGCATACACCTCAGGCCGGGTGTAATGCGGGCAATCAAGCAGACCGTCGGTAAAGGAATCCTCTTCCGCCGAGTCCACATGCCCTAAAGCTCCGGGCAGCAGCCGCGTAACCGCATCGATCAGTACCATGGCCGGCAGCTCGCCACCGGAAAGCACATAGTCACCAATCGACCACTCCTCATCGACATGAGCCTCGATAAAGCGCTCGTCGATGCCCTCATAACGACCGGCGATCAGGATCAACGACTCCTGTTCGGCCAGGCCTTTGACCGCTTGCTGAGTTAGCTTGCGGCCTTGTGGCGAAAGGTAGATCACCTTCGCCGCAGCTCCGGTTGCTTGCCTGGCGCTAACCAGTGCATCTTCCAGAGGCTTGATTTTCATCACCATGCCCGGACCACCGCCAAACGGCCGATCATCTACCGTATGGTGACGATCTGTGGTGTAGTCCCGCGGGTTCCAGCAAGTCACCTGAAGCAACCCTTGTTTCACCGCGCGGCTGGTAATGCCGTACTCCGTGATGGCCGAGAACATCTCGGGGAACAACGTAATGACATCTACGCGAAGGTTACCCATCGTTTAGAAATCCGCGTCCCACTCAACCCGCATCGTGCCTGCTTCCAGGTCGATTGCCAGCACGCACTGCTCCGTATAGGGCAACAGCCGCTCGCGATCATCCAGGCTGCCCGCACAGGGCTTGACCACCATTACATCGTTCGCGCCAGTCTCCAACAGGTGATCGACCTTGCCGAACAGGTGTTCGTCCTGGTTGATGACCTTCAGACCCACCAACTGGTACCAGTAGTACTCGTCGGCAGCCAGGTTGGGCAAAAGGCTCCGCGCAATGCAGATTTCGTAACCGCTCAGAAGCCGGGCTTCATCACGATCATCGAGGCCTTTCAGTTTCACGACCAGGCCCTTTTGGGAGCCACGACCGCTGACCAGCTCGACCTGCTTTACCTTGCCTTCGTGCCGAAGCGTCCAGCGCGGATAATCCAACAGGTTTTCAATCGGATCGGTAAAGGAATACACCTTCACCTCGCCGCGAACGCCGTGAACCGAAAAAATCTTGCCAACGACGATGAGGTCGTCAGCCTTTTCTGGCGTCGCGTTCATACGTTTCAGGCAGCGGCCTTGGCAGCGTCCTTCAGCAGCTGAGCAACGCGCTCAGACGGCTGTGCGCCCTGGCTCAGCCAGTAGGTGACGCGCTCCTGGTTGACCGACAGCTTGACTTCGGCGCCCGATGCGATCGGGTTGAAGAAGCCAACGCGCTCAACGAAACGGCCGTCACGGGCGTTACGCGAGTTGGTCACGGTCAGGTGGTAGAATGGGCGCTTTTTCGAGCCGCCACGGGCCAGACGAATGGTTACCATGTGAACATCGTTCCTATAGTCGGTGTTGCAGTTTTTACTGCAAATCTGAATGCCAAATAGGCACACGGGTGCCCAAAAGGCCGCATATTCTCGGGGAATACACGGACATTTGCAAATGACTTTTTCGGCAAGGCACCGCCCCGCCGTCCAGATTTGCCGGTTGCGCCGCGAAATTCGCGGCCGTTGCCCCGCCATGGCGGGGATTCTGGGCGCCTGCCCGACGAAAGGCAGGCACCCGGAATACGTGTTACAGCTTGGGCATGCCGCCGCCCGGGAGCATACCGCCCAGGCCGCGCATCATCTTGGCCATGCCGCCCTTGGCAGAGAACTTCTTCATCATCTTCTGCATCTGCTTGTGCTGCTTGATCAGCCGGCCGATGTCCTGCACCTGGGTACCGGAACCCAGCGCGATACGGCGCTTGCGCGAACCGCTGATCAGGTCAGGGTCGCGGCGCTCGGCCGGGGTCATGGAGTTGATGATCGCTTCCATCTGCTTGAACTGCTTCTCGGCCGCGCCCTGGGCGTTGCCCATCTGCGACAGGTTGACCCCGCCGATGCTCGGCAGCTTGTCCATCAGGCCACCCAGGCCGCCCATGTTCTTCATTTGCTGCAGCTGGTCGCGGAAGTCTTCGAGGTCGAAGCCCTTGCCCTTCTTCAGCTTCTTGGCCAGCTTGTCGGCCTTGGCCTTGTCGATGGTCTGCTCGGCCTGCTCGATCAGGCTGAGCACATCGCCCATGCCCAGGATGCGCGAGGCCACGCGGTCGGGGTGGAACGGCTCGAGGGCCTCGGTTTTTTCACCCATACCGATGAACTTGATCGGCTTGCCGGTGATGGCACGCACCGACAGCGCAGCACCGCCACGGGCGTCACCGTCGACCTTGGTCAATACCACGCCGGTCAGCGGCAGCGCCTCGCCAAAGGCCTTGGCGGTGTTGGCGGCGTCCTGGCCGGTCATGGCGTCGACCACGAACAGGGTTTCGATCGGCTTGACCGCAGCGTGCAGCGCCTTGATCTCGGCCATCATGTCGGCATCGATGTGCAGGCGGCCGGCGGTGTCGACGATGACCACGTCGATGAACTTGAGCTTGGCTTCGCGGATGGCCGCTTCGGCAATGGCCACCGGCTTCTGGCTGATGTCGGACGGGAAGAAGGTGACACCGATGTCGTTGGCCAGGGTTTCCAGCTGCTTGATCGCCGCTGGGCGATAGACGTCGGCGGACACCACCATCACGCTCTTTTTCTTGCGCTCCTTGAGGAAGCGCGCCAGCTTGCCAGCGGTGGTGGTCTTGCCGGCACCCTGCAAACCGGCCATCAGTACCACGGCAGGCGGGGCGGCATTGAGCGCCAGGTCTTCGTTGGCCGCGCCCATGAGGCTTTCCAGCTCGGCCTGCACGATCTTGACGAACGCCTGGCCAGGGGTGAGGCTGCGCGACACCTCGGTGCCGACCGCACGGTCCTTGACGCTGTTGACGAAATCCTTGACCACCGGCAGGGCGACGTCGGCCTCGAGCAGGGCCATGCGCACTTCGCGCAGCGTATCCTTGATGTTGTCTTCAGTCAGCTTGGCCTTGCCGGTGACGTGGCGCAGCGTCTGTGACAGGCGGTCGGTCAGGTTTTCGAACATGGTGATCCTTTCAGGCCCAGTAAAGCCGAGGTTTGTCAGGCGCCTGCAGGGAAAAGCATACCCGCCAGGCACAGCAAGGCGGCGATTATAGCGAAGTGCGGCGGCGGCGCCCACCTTGGCTTCCGAGCGGCAAGCGGCAAGCGGCAAGCTACAAGCTACAAGCTACAAGCTACAAGCTACAAGCTACAAGCTACAAGCAAGAGCCGAGGCGCGGGATGGCTGCTTTTTCTTGAAGCTTGCCGCTTAAAGCTTGCAGCTTAAAGCTTGCAGCTTCCAGCTTGCAGCTCACTATGCCAAACTCCGTCTCTTTAAGGCTCGCCAATCAGGACTTATGTTCTCCTCACCCAGCCTCGTTCCCAACCTGATCGCCGCCGGCCTTTATATAGCAGCGGCCATCTACCAGGGCTCATACCTCGCCCAAGGCCGCAAGGCCGACAAGCGCCTGCTTGGCCTGCTCGGTGCCGTTGCGGTGCTGGCCCAGGCCGGCGCACTGTTCTTTCAGCTGATCACCCCACTGGGCCTGAGCCTGGACTTCTTCAGCGCAGCCAGCCTGATCGCCGTGGCAGTGATTGCCCTGACCCTGCTCGCCTGCCTGCGCATACCGGTGGAAAACCTGCTGGTGCTGCTGTTCCCGCTGGGCGCGGTAACGGCCTTGCTGGCGCAGTTCGCGCCACCCGGCACGGTGCCACTGATCGACGAAGAGCCGGGCATTCTTGCGCACATCCTGTTGTCGATCCTGGCCTATGGGCTATTCACCATTGCCGTGTTCCAGTCGCTGCTACTGCTACTGCAGGACCACCAGTTGAAGAACAAGCACCCGTCGGGGCTGATCCGCAACTTCCCGCCGCTGCAAACCATGGAAAGCCTGTTGTTCGGCTTCCTCTGGGCCGGCTGGTGCCTGCTGTCGCTGTCGCTGATCTCCGGCTGGCTGTTCCTCGAAAACCTGTTCGCCCAGCACCTGGTGCACAAGACCTTGCTGGCCTGCGTTGCCTGGGTCGTGTTCAGCGTGCTGCTGTGGGGGCGAACCCGCCTGGGTTGGCGCGGCCACAAGGCCATTCGCTGGACGCTGGCCGGTTTCTGCCTGCTGATGCTGGCCTATTTCGGCAGCAAGCTGGTTCGCGAATTCATTCTGCATATCTGACGGCCACCCATGGACACCCTGCCGTACGCACCGCTACTGGTCACGCTGGCATTGGCGCTGCTCTGGGCAGCGCTGTTCACTGCTGTGGACGTTGCGCGCCTGCAACTCACTGGCGCGCTACGCAGTGGCGATGACGGCCAGCCAGCGTTGCCCGCACAGGCGCTGGTGCTGTGCGCCAGCCTTGGCAAACTGCTGGTCCTGGGGCTGGCGTGCCTGATCGGGCAGCGCTACGACGGGGAACACGGCTTCTGGCTGGCCGGGCTGGCCGCTGCCGTGGCCTTGCTGGTGTTTGCCGAGTTTCTGCCGCGGCGCCTGGCGCGGCGCAACCCGCAAGCACTGGCCAGCCTTGGCATAAGCCTGCTGAAAGCGCCGTTGACGCTGCTGCAGCCGTTCGCCTGCCTGCTCGACGGCTGCGCCAAACTGATCTTGCGCCCGTTTCGCGCGCAACCGGCCGCAGTGCCCCTGCACCCGCAGGAAGATGACGACCTGGATGATGATGAGCGCCACGAAGCGCCCCGCCACGGCCTGCTCGACGGCCTGCAGGCGCTGGACAAGGTCACCGTCAATGACATCCTGGTGCCGCGCAGCGAAGTGGACGGCATTAACCTCGACGAGCCGATCGAGCGCATCATCGAACAGCTGATCGTCAGCCGCCACACCCGCCTGCCGGTGTACCACAACGACATCAACCAGGTTGAGGCGATCCTCAACACCAAGCTGATCAGCCATTTGCTGCTCAAGGCCGAGTTGACTTTGGAGGCGCTGCACGGGGCCTGCTACGAGCCGTATTTCGTGCCCGAAAGCACACCGCTGCAAATGCAGCTGCTGAACTTCCATAAGCAGCAACGGCGCCTGGGTGTGGTGGTGGACGAGTACGGCGAAGTCCTGGGTATCGTCACCCTGGAAGACATTCTCGAAGAAATCGTCGGCGAGTTCGAAGACGAACAGAGCCTGGAAAACCCGCACGTGCATCCGCAGCCCGATGGCACATTCGTCATCGACGGCACTGCCTCGCTGCGTGAAATCAACCGCAGCCTTGGCTGGCACCTGCCCTGCGACGGCGGGCCGAAAACCCTGAACGGCCTGGTGACCGAAGCACTGGAAAGCATTCCCGAAAGTGCCGTTTGCCTGAAGATCGGCCGCTATCGCCTGGAGATCCTCGAAACCGAGGACAATTGTGCCAGCAAAGTACTGGTGTGGACCCTGGCGCGCTAGCTATACTCGTCCCACGCTTACCCAGCCCCGCCGCCACGCCTGCTACCCGCACCCGGCGTTTCACGGCCAGTCCGCCCCACTGACACGCCCCGCGGTCCTGCTTCCACACCCTGAACAGTGCCCGCCCCCGCCCCTATCCCCCTTGGGCTATCGTCAGTCGGGCGCACACAACAACAAAACGCTCCGGCGCCCGCGCCGCCGTGCCTGCCTTTGCAGCGCACCCGTCGTGGACCAAGCCCATGGAGCCGGACCAGACTGTTAGGGACCTATTTAATGACAAGCAGCACGTATGCCCAAGCCCCTGCGGCGCCGGTCAACTCGCCCGCGCGGGTCGCCACTGCCAGCTTCATTGGCACCGCCATCGAGTTCTACGACTTCTACGTTTACGCCACGGCGGCCGCCCTGGTCATCGGCCCGGTGTTTTTCCCCTCCGGCTCGGGCGCCGCACAGATGCTGGCGGCCTTCCTGACCTTTGGCATTGCCTTTCTTGCCCGGCCGCTGGGCTCGGCACTGTTCGGTCATTTTGGCGACCGGATCGGCCGCAAATCGACCCTGGTCGCCTCGTTGCTGCTGATGGGTGTGTCTACCACGGCCATCGGCGTGCTGCCGGGCTACGACAGCATCGGTGTATGGGCACCGATCATCCTTTGCCTACTGCGTTTCGGCCAAGGCCTGGGCTTGGGCGGCGAATGGGGCGGTGCGGCGCTGCTGGCTACTGAAAACGCCCCGGAGGGCAAGCGCGCCTGGTTCGGCATGTTTCCGCAATTGGGGCCATCGATCGGCTTCCTGGCGGCCAATGGCCTGTTTCTGACCCTGGCCCTGACCCTGAGCGACGAGCAGTTCCGTGAGTGGGGCTGGCGTATCCCGTTCCTGCTCAGCGCCGCCCTGGTGCTGGTAGGCCTGTATGTGCGCCTGAAGCTGGAGGAAAGCCCCGTGTTCGCCAAGGCTGTTGCCCGCCATGAGCGGGTGAAAATGCCGGTGGTCGACCTGTTCGCCAGGCACTGGCGCCCTACCCTGCTGGGCGCTGCCGCCATGGTGGTGTGCTATGCGCTGTTCTATATCTCGACCGTGTTCTCGCTGAGTTACGGCGTGACCACGCTGGGGTACAGCCGGGAGACGTTCCTCGGCCTGCTGTGCTTTGCAGTGGTATTCATGGCGCTTGCGACGCCGCTGTCGGCCTGGCTCAGCGACCGCTACGGGCGCAAGCCGGTGCTGATCGTCGGCGGCCTGCTGGCGGTGGCGTCGGGCTTTACCATGGAGCCTTTGCTGACCTCGGGCTCTACCGCCGGCGTGGCACTGTTCCTGGCCATCGAGCTGTTCCTGATGGGCGTGACCTTTGCACCGATGGGGGCTTTGCTACCGGAGCTGTTCCCAACCCATGTGCGATACACCGGCGCTTCGGCGGCGTATAACCTGGGTGGGATTGTCGGCGCCTCGGCGGCCCCGTTCTTCGCCCAGAAGCTGGTGAGCATGGGCGGTTTGAGCTGGGTGGGGGGCTACGTGTCGGCAGCCGCAGTGATCAGCTTGATCGCTGTGCTGTGCCTGAAAGAGACCCGCAATACACAGCTGTGAGTCTCAAGCTGCAAGCTACAAGCTACAAGCTACAAGCTACAAGCTACAAGCTGCAAGCGACGCGCATTCTCTTGCAGCTTGAAGCTTGAAGCTTGAAGCTTGAAGCTTCCAGCTTAGAACTCGACCTTGACAGCCTGCGAAGCGCGGGTCGCCTTGGCCCGCGCCGCTTCAACCGACTCGTCGCGCGCCAGGCACACACCCATGCGGCGGGTACCGTTGATTTCCGGCTTGCCGAACAGGCGGATGGCAGTATCCGGCTCGCTCAAGGCTGCACCCAGGTCGGCGAAGCTGGTCTGCTGCGACTGCCCCTGCGGCAAGATCACCGCCGAGGCCGAAGGGCCGAACTGGCGCACCACCGGAATCGGCAGCCCGAGAATGGCACGGGCGTGCAGGGCGAACTGCGACAGGTCCTGGGAAATCAGGGTCACAAGGCCGGTGTCATGCGGGCGCGGCGAGACTTCGCTGAACCACACCTGGTCGCCTTTCACGAATAGCTCCACGCCAAACAGGCCCCGGCCGCCCAGCGCATCGGTGACCGCCTTGGCCACGCGCTGCGACTCGGCCAATGCTTTCTCGCTCATGGCCTGGGGCTGCCAGGACTCCTGGTAGTCGCCCTTCTCCTGGCGGTGGCCGACCGGTTCGAGGAAGGTGGTGCCCCCTACATGACGCACGGTCAGCAGGGTGATTTCGTAGTCGAAGTCGATGAAGCCCTCGACGATCACGCGGCCCTTGCCGGCGCGGCCGCCTTCCTGGGCATAGTCCCAGGCCTTCTGCAGGTCGGCGTCGCTGCGCAGCAGGCTCTGGCCCTTGCCCGACGAGCTCATGACCGGCTTGACCACGCACGGGTAGCCTACATCGGCCACGCCTTTGGCGAAGTCTTCGTAGGTGTCGGCGAAATGGTACGGCGAAGTTGGCAACTCCAGCTCTTCGGCGGCCAGGCGGCGGATACCTTCGCGGTTCATGGTCAGCTGGGTCGCGCGGGCGGTGGGCACCACGTTGAAGCCTTCGTTTTCCAGCTCGACCAGGGTGGCGGTGGCGATGGCTTCGATTTCCGGAACGATGTAGTGCGGCTTCTCGGCCTCGATCACGGCACGCAAGGCCACGCCATCGAGCATGTTGACCACGTGGCTGCGGTGCGCAACCTGCATGGCCGGGGCATTGGCATAGCGGTCGACGGCGATCACTTCGACGCCCAGGCGCTGCAGCTCGATCACCACTTCCTTGCCCAGCTCGCCACAGCCGCACAGCAATACACGGGTCGCAGTAGGCGACAAGGGGGTTCCGATACGGGTCATTTCAGGTCCTCGAAGGCATCCGGGGCCGCACCCGGCTTGGCGCGACCCGCTGAAAAAGGACCACTATTCTACACCATCAGCTGGCCGCAGCAGCCCGCCGGGCGCGAAATGCCATGGCCAGCCACACCGCGGTGACACCGGTGAACTTGGAGGCCATGGCCGTGCCGACCACAGCCGGGGCCAAGGCACCGATCATGCCGAAGAAGATGAAGGTGTCCACCGGAATGCTCAACGCCGAACTCAACCACAGGCGGTCACGCAGTGGCCGCCGGGTGACGCTGAACACCAGCCAGTCGATCAGTTCGGATATGAAGAACGCGGTGGCGCTGGCCAGGGCGATGGCCGGCTCCGAGGTCACATACGACAGCACCAGCGCCCCCAGCATGGCGACCAGGGCGCCGTGGCCGAAGCGGGTTTGCACCATGTCGCGCAGGATGAACACCAGGCCGCCCCAGGCGGACCAGATGATGTCCAGGTGCGGAGCACTGGAGAAAGCGTAGTTGATCAGCACTACGCTGCTGATATAGGCAAGCAGATAGAACATGGCGGGTAATCTGTGGGCAAGCCGTACAGATTACCGTCGAGCCGTTCGCGGGTAAACCCGCTCCTGAAGATGATCCGTAACCCTCGAGGCTCATGCTGTACCTGTGGGAGCGGGCGTGCCCGCGAACACCGGCGCAGCCGGTGCCATGTACCGCGGTGGCGGTTTCGCGGGCATGCCCGCTCCCACAGGGTTCTGCATCAGACTAGAGGATCAGGCCAGCCTCTACAGCCCGTTCATGGCAACGCTTGAGCACCGCGCGGCGCTCGTCATTGTCCATCCGCCCCCAGCGGCCGATCTCGGCCACGCTACGCTGGCAGCCAGTGCAGATGTCCTGCTCGTCCAACGCACAGATGCTCACGCAGGGCGAGGCCACCGGCCGTTCCACAACATTACTCATCGTCAATTACCAACTCCCGCGCATAACGCCGGGCATTGTGCACGTAATGGGCGGCGCTGGCTTCCAGAAGGCGCTTCTGCTGTTCGGTCAGCTCGCGCACCACCTTGCCCGGCGACCCCATCACCAGCGAACCGTCAGGAATTTCCTTGCCTTCGGGAATGAGCGCGTTGGCGCCAATGATGCAATGCTTGCCAATACGCGCGCCATTGAGGATCACCGCATTGATGCCGACCAGGCTGTAGTCACCGACCGTGCAGCCATGCAGCATGGCATTGTGACCGACGGTCACGCCCTTGCCCAAGGTCAGCGGCGACCCCATGTCGGTGTGCATCACCGTGCCGTCCTGCACGTTGCTGTCTTCGCCGATCTCGATCAGCTCGTTGTCGCCGCGCAGCACTGCGCCAAACCACACACTGGCATTGGCTTGCAGGCGCACGTTGCCGATCAGCGTGGCGTTAGGCGCGGCCCAACTGGTGGGGTGGCTCTCGACCCGCAGGTCGCCCAGGCGGTACTTCATGCTTGCTCCTCAGGCTGGAACGCAGACGACGGGGTTGGCCCCGCTCAGTTTTCGATGTACCGCTCAGGGGGTTGATGCAAGCTGATGCCGGCATCGAACAGCAGGTTGACCAGTTCGACGATCATGATCGCCGACAAGCCCCAGATCTTGTATTCGCCATAGCGATAGCTGGGTACATACCAGCTGCGGCCTTGGTAATCGATACGGTGGGTATGGTCACGCGGGTCCTGGCGGAAAAATTCCAGCGGCACGGTGAATACTGCCGCGATCTCGGCGTCGTTGGCGCGGTATTCGACGAAGTCGGGGATAACGCCGACGAATGGTGTCACTTTCAAGCCATGCAGTGAAATCAGCGGGCTGAGCGGGCCGACCACCTCCACCAGACCCGGCGGCAGGCCGATTTCTTCTTCGGCTTCGCGCAGCGCGGTGAACACCAGGTCCGGGTCTTCCGGGTCGCGGCGGCCTCCGGGAAAAGCCACTTCACCGCCATGGGTGGACAGCCCCTGGGCGCGCAGGGTCAAGACCAGTTCGGGCGCTTCGCTACGGGTAATGGGCAAAAGAACCGCCGCTTCGGGGAACCGCCGGTCGGTTTCCAGTGACGCGGGTTGGTGGTTGCTCATTCGGCGAAGTAGCTCGTCCAGCATTGCGCACGCTCGTATCCAAGGCCTGCCTTGCATGATGCACCAAAGCCGCGTGGCACCCAAGCCCCCGCGCTTGCGGCGCGCCTGCGGCCGCGCCAAGATAGCCCGGAACATAAAGGATAGTGCCATGAACTACTGCAGCGCGTGCGGCCACCCGGTCACCCTGCGGATCCCCGAAGGCGACAGCCGCCTGCGGTATGTCTGCGAGGCTTGCCAGACCATCCACTACCAGAACCCCAACGTCGTCGCCGGCGTGCTGCCCACCTGGGGCAGCCAGGTGCTGCTGTGCCGCCGCGCCATCGAGCCGCGCCGCGGTTTCTGGACCCTGCCCGCCGGTTTCATGGAGAACGGCGAAACCCTCGACCAGGCCGCCCGTCGCGAAACGGTGGAGGAAGCCTGCGCCCGGGTCGGCGCAACCAGCCTGTACCAGCTGTTCGACCTGCCGCACATCAACCAGGTGCATGTGTTCTTCCGCGCCGAACTGGCAGACCTGGATTTCGCTGTGGGCGTCGAGAGCCTGGAGGTGCGGCTGTTCGAGGAACACGAGATTCCCTGGGGTGAGCTGGCTTTCCGCACAGTCACGCGCACACTAGAATGCTACTATCGCGACCGCATCGGGGCGCACTACCCCATAGGCCATGAATACCTGCCGCCGATGCTCGTTTCACCCAATACCTAGACGCCTTCAGGGATACCGTTACATGCGCTGGTTGCTTGCCATTTTCTGCCTTTGCGTTACCTCGGTGTCCCAGGCGGCATTTACCGAGACCATCATTCGCAAGCCTGTGCAGGCCGCGCCATCCCCGTCGCCCTCGCAGCAGGCGATGCAACCGCTGATCGATAAGGTGCTGGTGATCAAGTCCGAGCGGCGCCTGCAATTGATCAGCCGTGGCGAGCCGCTGAAGACCTACCGCATTTCCCTGGGCAAGCAGCCCAAGGGCGCCAAGCAGCGCGAGGGCGACAAGAAGACCCCAGAGGGTCTGTACTGGCTGGACTGGCGCAAGCAGAGCGATCGCTTCAACCTGGCCATGCACATCAATTACCCGAACAGCAACGATGCCGCCCGCGCTACCCGTGAAGGCGTGAGTGCCGGCAGCATGATCATGATCCACGGCACACCGATCAACGATGAATACCCGGAATGGTATTTCCACACCCTGGACTGGACCGATGGCTGCATTGCCATGCGTAACCGTGACATGCAGGAGGTGTGGAACCTGGTACGCGATGGGACGTTGATCGAAATCCGGCCCTGAGCCCTACCAGCGCAGCCAGGCAATGCCGGGAGCCGGTTGCTTTAAAAGCTCGTTAACATTTCTGCCAACGAATCATCATATTTGCGCCTTATAGTCGCGGTTTGTTTCAACCCAGCGAGTACAAGGACACTCTGATGAGTCGAGATACCGGCGACAATCTGGACCGGAACCACAGCGGCAACCTGCCGATGGCCTCTGTCATGGACGTCTACCTCAGCCGCCGCAGTGTGATGCGCGGCAGCCTGGGCGCAGCCATCGCCATGATCGCCGGTACAGGCCTGGCAGGCTGCTTCGACAGCGGCGGCTCCGCCAACGATGATCCGCTCACCCAGCCGCCCGTTAGCGAGCCGGAAAAGCCGAAAATGGCGCTGGGTTTCCAGTCCATCCCCGGATCGCGCACCGACGCCTGCGCAGTCGCCGCCGGCTACAGCGCCTACGTGCTCGCCCCATGGGGTACGCCGCTGAACAGCAACGCCAAGCCGTGGCGAGCCGATGGCAGCAATACCTCGACCGATCAAGCCAACGCCATGGGCATGCACCATGACGGCATGCATTTCTTCCCCATCAACGGCAGCTCGGAAGACGGCCTGCTGGCGATCAACTTCGAGTACATCGACACTGCCGCCCTGCACCCGGCCGGCCCAACGACCGATATCAATGGCAAACGCCCGGCCGAAGAAGTGCGCAAGGAAATCAACGCCCACGGCGCTGGCGTGGTGCGCTTGCAGAAAACCGATGGCCGCTGGCAGGTGGTCGACAACGACCCGCTCAACCGCCGCTTCACCACCGCATCGCGCATGGCCATCAGCGGCCCGCTGCGTGGCACCGAACACGTCAAGACCAAGTACTCCCCCGCCGGCACCCACTGCCGAGGCACCAACAACAACTGCGGCAACGGCTATACGCCTTGGGGCACCTACCTCACCTGTGAAGAAAACTGGCCGGGCATTTTCGTCAACAAGGGCACCCGCCCTGAAGACCAGCAGCGCATTGGCGTGGGCACTTCCAGCGGCCAGTTCAAATGGGAAAGTGCAGCCGGCGACGCCGGCGAGGAAGCCGACGAGTTCGCCCGTTTCGACGTGACCGCCAAGGGCGCCAGCGCCACCGACGACTACCGCAACGAAGCCAGCACCTACGGCTACATCGTCGAGATCGACCCTTACGACAGCAGCACCCTCGCCACCAAACGTACCGCACTGGGCCGCTTCCGCCACGAAGGCTGCGCCCCGGGCCTGCCGGTGCCGGGCAAGCCACTGGTGTGGTACATGGGTGACGACTCCAACAACGAATACGTGTACAAGTGGGTGTCCAGCGCCGTGTGGGATGCCGCCGATGCCAACCCGGCCGACCGACTGGCCACTGGTGCCAAGTACCTGGACCAAGGCAAGCTGTACGTCGCCCGCTTCAATGCCGACGGCACTGGCGTCTGGCTGCTGCTGGACGTGACTACCCCCACCACTGGCGGGGGCACCTTGGGCGCGCTGTACGGTGACCTGCCGGGCATCCTGCTCAACACCCGGGGTGCCGGCGATGCCGTGGGCGCAACGCCAATGGACCGCCCGGAGTGGACCACGGTCAACCCGCTGAACGGCGACGTGTACCTGACCCTGACCAACAACAGTGCGCGCACCCCGGAGAAAGCCGATGCCGCCAACCCGCGCGGGCCGAACCGCCATGGCCATATCATCCGCTGGCACGACAGCGACGACCAGTTGAGCTTCGCCTGGGACATCTTCGTGTTTGGCGCCAACGCGGCCGGCACCGCCGACATCAACCGTTCCGGCCTCACCGAACTGAACCAGTTCGCCAGCCCGGACGGCATGAGCTTCGATAGCCGTGGCGTGCTGTGGTTCGAGACCGACAACGGCGAAAGCACTGTCACCGACTACACCAATGACCAGCTACTGGCGGTGATCCCCACCAACCTGGTGGACGCCGGCGGCAAACAGGTGCCGGTGAACGCGCAGAACCAGGTGGACCTGCGGCGCTTCTTCGTTGGCCCGAATGGTTGCGAAGTGACCGGGATTACCTTTACCCCGGACAACAAGACGCTGTTCGTCAACATTCAGCACCCAGGGAACTGGCCATGCACCGACAACGCTACGGATGTGACGCCAGCGGGTACCAAGGTACGGCCGCGGGCTGCGACGGTGGTGATTCAGCGGGTTGATGGCGGGGAGATCGGCACCGTCTGACCGGTGTGGTACAGCCAGCCTTGCGCTGGCTTTACTGGCCTGTTCGCGGGCACGCCCGCTCCCACAAGTTGTGTAACCCCTGTGGGAGCGGGCGTGCCCGCGAATAGCCCTGATGCGGTCTAGAACTCGGCGAGCCGCCACACCTCATAGGCTGGCGTCTCATACGGGTGGCTTTGCTTGAGCGCAGCGACGACCTGGGCTACCAGCTCGTCTGCCACCACCAGCTCCACCTTCCACTCTTCCACCACCTCGACCCGGCCAGTTTGCCCGAGAAACGGCTGGCTGCCGTCCAGCGGGCGAAACTGGCCCTGGCCCAGGGTTTGCCAGGCGCAGTGGTCATAGTCGCCGATGCGCCCGCCACCGGCGGCGAACACAGCGGCCTTGACCACGTCGACATGGCTGGCGGGGACGAAGAAGGCGAGCTTGTACACGCCTTAGTTCACCCACACCCGCGCATTGCGGAACATGCGCATCAGCGCGGCATCTTCGTGCCACTCGTCAGGGCGCCAGGAGTTCTGCACGGCGCGGAACACACGCTCCGGGTGCGGCATCATGATGGTCACGCGACCGTCGCGGCTGGTGAGGCCGGTGATACCGCGCGGCGAGCCGTTCGGGTTGGCCGGGTAGGCTTCGGTGACCTTGCCGTGGTTATCGACATAGCGCAGGGCCACGCAACCGGACATGTCGGCGGCCAGCAGCGCTTCTTCGCTGGCGAACTCGGCATGGCCTTCACCGTGGGCGATGGCGATCGGCATGCGCGAACCGGCCATGCCTTGCAGGAAGATCGAGTTGGACTTCTGCACTTCGACCATGGCCACGCGTGCCTCGAACTGCTCCGAGCGGTTGCGCACGAAGTGCGGCCAGTGCTCGGTGCCCGGGATCAGCTCGTGCAGGTTGGACATCATCTGGCAACCGTTGCACACGCCCAGGGCGAAGCTGTCTGTACGCTCGAAGAAGGCCTGGAAGGCATCACGGGCGCGACTGTTGAACAGCGCCGACTTGGCCCAGCCCTCACCGGCGCCCAGCACGTCACCGTAGGAGAAACCACCGCAGGCCACCAGGCCCTTGAAGGCCTCGAAGTCGACGCGGCCGGCAAGGATATCGCTCATGTGCACGTCGATGGCGGCGAAGCCGGCGCGGTCGAAGGCTGCAGCCATTTCAACCTGGCCGTTGACGCCCTGCTCACGCAGGATGGCCACTTGCGGGCGCACGCCTTTCTTGATGTACGGTGCGGCGATATCGTCGTTGACGTCGAAGCCCAGCTTGACCGACAGGCCCGGGTTGTCTTCCTCGAGCAGCAGGTCGAATTCCTGGTCGGCGCAGTCGGCGTTGTCGCGCAGGCGCTGGATCTGGTAGCTGGTCTCGGCCCACTGGCGCTGCAGCATGCGGCGGTCGTCGTCGAACAGCACTTCGCCATTGAGGCTGATGGACACTTCGGCGTTATTGACCGGCTTGCCGATCACCGCCACGCAACCTTCGCCCAGGCCAGCGGCGCTGAACTGTGCCAGTACGTCGGGGGTGGCGTCCTGGCGAACCTGGATGACCGCCCCCAGCTCTTCGTTGAACAGAATGGCCGCCACATCGGCCTTGCTGTCGGTCAGCGGGTCGAGGTGCAGGTCCAGGCCGCAGTGGCCAGCAAAGGCCATTTCCAGCACGGTGGCGGCCAGGCCACCGTCGGAACGGTCGTGGTAGGCCAGCAGGTGGCCATCTTCGTTCAGGCCCTGGATCACGGCGAAGAAGGCCTTGAGGTCTTCGGCATCGTCGACATCCGGTGCCTGGGCAGCGATCTTGCCGTAGGTCTGGGCCAGGATCGAGGCGCCCATACGGTTCTTGCCGCGGCCGAGGTCGACCAGGATCAGGTCGGTTTCACCCTTGTCCATGCGCAGTTGCGGGGTCAAGGTCTTGCGAATATCGGTGACCGGGGCGAAGCCGGTGATGATCAGCGACATCGGCGAGGTCACGCTCTTCTCGACGCCCTCGTCGCTCCACTTGGTTTTCATCGACATGGAGTCTTTGCCGACCGGAATGGTAATGCCCAGCTCCGGGCACAGCTCCATGCCGACCGCCTTGACGGTGTCGTACAAGCGCGCGTCTTCACCTGGGTGGCCGGCAGCGGACATCCAGTTGGCCGACAGCTTGACGTCGGACAGTTTTTCGATGCGCGATGCCGCCAGGTTGGTCAGCGTTTCGCCAATGGCCATGCGGCCGGATGCCGGGGCGTCCAGCAAGGCCAGCGGGGTTCGCTCGCCCATGGCCATGGCTTCACCGGTGTACACATCGAAGCTGGTGGCCGTGACGGCGCAGTCGGCAACCGGAACCTGCCACGGGCCGACCATCTGGTCGCGGGCAACCAGGCCGGTGATGGTGCGGTCGCCGATGGTGATCAGGAAGCTCTTGCTGGCCACTGCCGGGTGGTTCAGCACGCGCTGCACGGCGCTGTCCAGGTCCAGCTCGCTTGGGTCGAAATCATCGCCCAGCTCGGCTTCACGGGTGACCGAACGGTGCATGCGCGGCGGCTTGCCCAGCAGCACGTCGAGGGGCATGTCCACCGGGGTGTTGCCGAAGTGGCTGTCGCTGACGGTCAGGTGCTTTTCTTCGGTGGCTTCACCGACTACGGCAAACGGGCAACGCTCGCGCTCGCAAATGGCCTTGAAGCGCTCGAAGTCGACGGCACTGACGGCCAGCACGTAGCGCTCCTGCGACTCGTTGCTCCAGATTTCGTGCGGGGCCATGCCCGGCTCGTCGTTGGGCACGTTGCGCAGCTCGAAGCGGCCACCACGGCCGCCGTCGTTGACCAGCTCCGGGAAGGCATTGGAGATGCCGCCGGCGCCCACGTCGTGAATGAAGGCGATAGGGTTGGCATCGCCCAGTTGCCAGCAGCGGTCGATGACCTCCTGGCAACGGCGTTCCATTTCCGGGTTTTCGCGCTGTACCGAGGCGAAGTCCAGGTCAGCGGAGCTGGCGCCGGTGGCCACCGACGAAGCAGCGCCGCCGCCCAGGCCGATCAGCATGGCCGGGCCACCGAGCACGATCAGCTTGGCGCCGACCGTGATCTCGCCCTTCTGCACGTGGTCTTCCCGGATGTTGCCCATGCCGCCTGCGAGCATGATCGGCTTGTGATAACCGCGTACTTCTTCACCGTGCGGGGTGTTGATGGCCTGCTCGAAGGTACGGAAATAGCCGGTCAGCGCCGGGCGACCGAATTCGTTGTTGAAAGCAGCACCGCCCAATGGGCCTTCGATCATGATGTCGAGGGCGTCGACGATCCGCTCTGGCTTGCCGTAGGCCTGCTCCCAGGGCTGCTCGAAGCCCGGAATGCGCAGGTTGGACACGGTGAAACCGGTCAGGCCCGCCTTGGGCTTGGCGCCACGGCCAGTAGCACCTTCGTCACGGATTTCGCCACCCGAGCCGGTGGACGCACCGGAGAACGGGGCGATGGCGGTCGGGTGGTTGTGGGTTTCCACCTTCATGAGGATGTGCACCGGCTCCTGCACCGCGCCGTACTGGCGGGTTTCAGGGTTCGGGAAGAACCGGCCGGCAACGTTGCCGACGATCACCGAGGCGTTGTCCTTGTATGCAGACAGCACACCTTCGTTGTGCATCTGGTAGGTGTTCTTGATCATGCCGAACAGGCTTTTTTCCTGCGCCTGGCCGTCGATGTCCCAACTGGCGTTGAAGATCTTGTGGCGGCAGTGCTCGGAGTTGGCCTGGGCGAACATCATCAGTTCGATGTCGTTCGGGTTGCGCTTGAGGCCCTGGAAGGCATTGACCAGGTAGTCGATTTCGTCTTCGGCCAGGGCCAGGCCGAGGTCGATGTTGGCCTTGGCCAGCGCCTCGCGGCCGCCGCCGAGGATATCGACCGAGGTCATCGGCTTGGGCTGGGCGTGGCTGAACATGTCAGCGGCCTGCTCCAGCTGGCCGAGCACGCGCTGGGTCATGCGGTCGTGCAGCTCGGCGGCGATCAGGGCGGCGTCAGCGTCGCTCAGCTCGCCGGCAACGTAGTAGGCGATACCACGCTCCAGGCGCTGGATCGCCTGCAGGCCGCAGTTGTGAGCGATGTCGCTGGCCTTGCTGGCCCATGGCGAGATGGTGCCCAGGCGCGGTACGACCAGGAACAGGCGGCCGCTCGGCTCCTGTACCGGCACGCTCGGGCCGTACTTGAGCAGACGGCCCAGCACCTGCTGCTGGTCGGCGGTCAGTTCGCCTTCAACATCGGCGAAGTGGGCAAATTCGGCATACAAACCAGTAACAGCGGGGACTTTCTGGCTCAGTTGCTCGAGTAATTTACCGTGGCGAAAGGCAGAAAGGGCAGGAGCGCCGCGCAGGATCAACATCGTCGGGACAGCCTCAGGAAGGGGTGTGCTTAGAGGCCGTGCATTCTAGCCTAATTCGTTGGCTTTCGGCACCCGCTCTAAGCCATGGCTGCCGGGCGGCGGAACCGGACTTTGGGGTCAAAAAAAGCGACAAGCCGCAAGCTGCAAGCCACAAGAAAAAACATGCCCTGCCCGGCTGCTTTTTCTTGTGGCTTGCAGCTTGAAGCTTGCAGCACATAATCCGCTACCAGACAACCTAACAGTTGTCGAGATATGGTTGCGCCGGTCCTTTGCGTATACTGCAAGCTATGTTCGCCCACACTGCTTTGCGCCAGCGTTGCGCCAAATGGCTCCTCGCAACCGGACTCTTTCTGCTGCTCGGTGCCTGCGTTGAAAAACCCAGCACCCTCGAGCGCGTGAAGGAGGACGGCGTGCTGCGCGTGATCACCCGCAACAGCCCGGCCACCTACTTCCAGGACCGCAACGGCGAAACCGGCTTCGAGTACGAACTTGTCCAGCATTTCGCCGATGATCTCGGCGTAAAACTGCAGATCGAAACCGCCGACAACCTCGACGAACTATACGATTCGCTCGGCAAACCTGCCGGCCCGGTGCTGGCCGCGGCCGGCCTGGTCAGCAGTGAACGGCGCAAGGCCCAGGTGAAATACTCGCATCCCTACCTGGAAGTCACCCCGCAGGTGGTCTATCGCAACGGCCGCCCACGCCCGACCAACGCCAAGGGCCTGGTCGGCAAGAAAATCATGGTGCTCAAGGGCAGCAGCCATGCCGACCTTCTGGCCGAGCTGAAAAAGCAGAACCCGGGCCTGGAATATGAAGAGTCCGATGCGGTCGAGGTGGTCGACCTGCTGCGCATGGTCGATGAGGGCCAGATCGACCTGACCCTGGTCGACTCCAACGAACTGGCGATGAACCAGGTCTACTTCCCCAACGTGCGGGTTGCCTTCGATGTGGGCGATACCCGTGATCAACGCTGGGCAGTCGCGGCCGGTGAAGACAACAGCCTGCTCAACGAAATCAATGAATTTCTCGACAAGGCGCAGAAAAACGGCACCCTGCAGCGCCTGAAGGACCGCTACTACGGCCATGTCGATGTTCTGGGCTACGTGGGCGCCTACACCTTTGCCCAACACCTGCAGCAACGCCTGCCCAAGTACGAGAAGCACTTCAAGAGCTACGCCAAGGTCGAGCAGGTGGACTGGCGCCTGCTGGCGGCCATTGGTTACCAGGAATCGATGTGGCAGCCGGAGGTCACCTCCAAGACCGGCGTGCGCGGCCTGATGATGCTGACCCAGCGCACTGCCCAGGCGATGGGCGTATCCAACCGCCTGGACCCGCGGCAGAGCATCCAGGGGGGCGCCAAGTACTTCATGAAAATCAAGGAAGAGCTCGACGACAGCATCAAGGAGCCCGACCGCACCTGGTTCGCCCTGGCTGCCTACAACGTGGGCAGCGGCCACCTGGAAGACGCCCGTACCCTGGCCAAGCGCGAAAAGCTCAACCCGAACAAGTGGCTGGATGTGAAGAAGATGCTGCCGCGCCTGTCGCAGAAACAGTGGTACCGGCAGACCAAGTACGGCTATGCCCGCGGTGGCGAGCCTGTGCACTTCGTGGCCAACATCCGCCGCTACTACGACATCCTCACCTGGGTCACCCAGCCGCAGCTCGAAGGCCAGGTCGCCGAAGGCAACCTGCATGTGCCTGGTGTGAACAAGGA
The DNA here is from genome assembly GCF_043106615.1 of Pseudomonas sp. CJQ_9. NCBI lineage: Bacteria > Pseudomonadati > Pseudomonadota > Gammaproteobacteria > Pseudomonadales > Pseudomonadaceae > Pseudomonas > Pseudomonas sp. CJQ_9. The sequence goes on from NZ_JBICMS010000031.1 coordinate 33,546, forward strand.
CAAGCCGGCGGACCAGTCACCCCCGATGTGAGCCTGTGCGGCCTGTTCGCGGGCACACCACAAGCCTGAGGGGGTGGGATTCCTGTGGGAGCGGGCGTGCCCGCGAACAGGCCGGGCCAGGCTAGCCCTTGGCCCGGCGGGCCTTGAAGAAATCGCTGAGGATCTGCCCACACTCCTGCGCCAGCACCCCGCCCTCCACCATCACCCGGTGGTTGAGAAAGCCCTGGCCGAAGAACTGCCCCTGGCTTTGCACGATCCCCGCCTTGGGCTCCAGCGCGCCAAACACCACCCGCGTCACCCGTGAATGTACGATCAGGCCTGCACACATGCTGCACGGTTCCAGCGTGACGTACAGGGTGCTGCCTGGCAGGCGGTAGTTGCTGGCCGCCTTGGCCGCCGCCCGAATCGCCACCATCTCGGCATGGGCACTGGGGTCGCTGTCGATGATCGGCCGGTTGAAACCCTGGCCGATCACCTGGCCATGCTGCACCAGCACGGCCCCCACCGGTACCTCGCCCAGCGTTGCACCCTCGGCTGCCAGCGACAACGCCAGGCGCATGAATTCCTGATCGCGGCTGCGATCGATGATCTGCGGGCGCATCAGACCACCGCGATAGCGGCCATCAGGCCGGTTTCCATGTGGTCGATGACGTGGCAGTGGAACATCCAGGTGCCCGGGTTATCCGCCACAAGGGCCACCTGGGCGCGCTCGTTCTTGCCCAGCAGGTAGGTGTCGGTGAACCACGGTTCCTTGATGTCGTGCCGGTTGGAGGCGATCACCTTGAAACTCATGCCATGCAGGTGGATCGGGTGCTGGTACTGGGTCATGTTCTTCAACTCGAAGATGTAGCTTTTGCCTTTTTGCAGCGTGGCGATGGGGCGGTCGGCGCAGGTCTTGTCGGTGATGTCCCAGGCTTGGCCGTTGATTTGCCAAAGGCTCGGTGGCTTGTCCTGGTCGGAGGTGACCGAAACCTTCGCCGCCCATTCGAAATTGAAGTTGAGCTTTTCGGCATTCTCCAGGTCCGGTTCGGCTATCGGGTTGGCCGGCAGCGCTGGCGGCCAGTCCCCCGGGGCATCGGTACTGGCCACCGAGCGCAGGGTGCCCAGGCGCACGAAGCCATCGCGCAGGGAGATTTCCTCCCCCGCCTGGGGAATGCGGATAGCCAGGCAGATGCGCATGCCAGGGCCGAGCCAGTAGTCGTCCTCCAGGGGGCGAGGGGTCACCGGGTTACCATCGAGCGCGTAGATCCGGGCCTCGCAGTTGCCCTTGAGGTTCACCCGGTAAGTCCAGGTGTTGTCCAGGTTCAGCAGACGCACGCGCACCACCTGCCCGGCCGGCAGTTCGGTGACCGCGTCGGCCTGGCCATTGATGGTGATCAGGCGCCCGGCGGTGCCGTTGCGCGCGGCCTCGCGCGGGATACTGAACGGCAGCCAGCCACCCTCCTCGTCCACGTGCCAGTTCTTCAGGCTGAGTGTGCGCTCATGGCGGAAGCCGGTGGGCTCGCGCTCCTCGACGATCAGCGGGCCGACCAGGCCACGGCCCAGCTCTTCGGAACTGCTGACATGAGGGTGGTACCAGTAGCTGCCCGCATCCGGTACGCGGAACTTGTAGTCGAAGTACTCGCCTGGCTTGACCGGCAGTTGCGACACATAAGGCACGCCGTCCATTTCCAGCGGCAGGCGGATACCGTGCCAGTGGATGGTGGTTTCCACCGGCAGGTGGTTGATGAAGCGCACCCGCAGCCAGGTGCCTTGGCGCACACGCAATTCGGTGCCCGGTGCTGACGGTCCGAACGCCCAGGCCTCGGTCTTGAAGCCCGGCACCAGCTCGACGTCAAGCGGCGCGGCGATCAGCTCGTAGTCATGGCCGGCGTTGTCGTCCTCGACCTTGCCCAGCCAGTAACGCGCCGCGCCACCGGCGCCCAGGCCAACCACAACCAGGCCGGTCAGGCCCTTGAGCATTTGTCGACGGGTGAAGGACATTGGTGCGGGTACCTCGTGTTCGGTGCGATCAAGCTGCCAGCCTCGGCTGACGATGAAGGGCGAATACGATACACCTGCAAATGGGAAATATTAAGTGAAGTCTCTAGAGACCCTGGCGTTCCGCTTCCACGGCGCCGCCACACAACTGATTGAACCACTGCCGGTCATGGTCGCCAGGTTGGCGCATGGCAGCCTGCAGCAGTGCACCGTCCAGCCTGACGCGAAGGTTGTCGAGGCGCGCAGCCAGTGGCGGATGGGAGTCGAATGGATGGGGCATGGTCAGGCCCAGCACGTCCTCATCCAGGCGCAACGGCACGCGCTGCAAATGCCGGGGCAGCGCTGCCAGCAGGCCTTGGCCGCCGCACTCGTGCAGCAAGGCATCGACCACGCTGTCCAGGGCGATCGCCCGCAACAACGCCTGCATGAACAGCTCCGGTCCGGCCACTTCGGCACCGGCCCGGTCAGCCAGCAATTCCTGCTCACGCCCCCAGTGATGGACCGCGACCTGAAAGTGGTGCAGGAACTGACCGGCTGCCCATACCACCGGGCGAGCGACCCAGGCGGCGCCGCGCTCAGCGTCGACCAGGGTCGAGAACTGGGCGCACATCAAGCTGAAGCGTGCGTTGGTCGCACTGGCCTGCTCCGTGTCGCGGCTGCGAAAATGGCCAAGCTCATGGCCAATGATCGCGGCGGTTTCCCGCTGGCTCAAGGCGCCGAGACACGGTAACGACAGGTACAAGGTTCGGCCATTGAGTACCGACTTACAGGGCTGCAGCACGACTGGTACGCTGGTGACGAAAAAGCTTTGGTCGATGCCGACCACGATATTGTCCGGTACTGGCGCATGCAGCTGCGCAGCCAGGCCCTCGACCCATTGCCAGAGCGCCGGAGCCTCCTGCCGGTGAAGCTGTCGGCCGAGAAAGCTCGCGTTCGACGCCCCGATGCGCGGCCATTGCTGGCGCATTCGCCAGGCGGTACGCAGGCACACGAGCAGTAATGACGCCAGCGGCAGCACCACGATCAGCACGGTAAACCCGCCCTGTGCCGCATGGCTGAAGCCGGCGCTGACTTCATACAGCAGCAGAAGGCCGAGCGAGCCAGCCAGCAGCCCCATGTAGACGCTTAGCCAACGCCCCAGCACCCGCCAGCTGGCGGTCATGCGCTGGTGCAGGTAATGCGCCGAGCGCAAGGCCCGCCAGGCGTCGTACCTGAGCCTGAGCCAAGCGCCGATGCCAGCGACCAGCGCGCCCCATGCCAGCCAGCCGCCGACACCGGCCAGCGTTCTACGCACGCTAAGCCAGTGGCGGTCGGTATCGAGTTCATCCAACTGCCGTTGCAGCACTTCACGCGTGTCCAGCCGCCCAGCCAGCTCCTTGCGCGCCGCCCAAGGCAGTGTGCGCAACAAGTCCTCGCTGGGCGTTGCCAGCCACTGCCGGATGATCCCCGCCTGCTCTTGTGCCGTCTCGGCCCGCCATTGCTGCACGCAGCCCCAGCCGACCAGCAGCAGCGGCAACAGCAGCATGACCAGGCCCCAACCCAGGCGCCTCATTGCAGCGCCCCGCTATACATCTACCTGCATCAACTCCAGTTGCCGTTGGGCATGGGCCGCATTGCGGTAGGCCGCCAACAGCTCGAGCACTTCGTCGTTCCCCAGTTTGCGACCCTTCAAGGCCAGGCCGGCAGACATGATGCGAATCTGCGGTCGCGGCTTTTTCAGGGCCATCGCCTGGTTTCCGAAAAACTGCAGCTTGACCACGCGATGCTTAGGCAGCGCAGCTTCGCTGCTCATCTCCAGCGTCTGCACCATGACCAGGCCTTCGTCCTTGACCGCGATGTCCTCGACTTCAGCCATGTCGACAGGGGCGTCCAGGGTATCGACGAACAGCTGTCGGCGAGTCAGGCGCATGAACACCTGCGTGCCCGCGTTGCGGTGCTGCCAGGTCACCGCTGCCGCCATGCACACCACGAACAGCACCAGTGCGACCGCGCCCAGGCGTTGCGGGTTGAACGTGGTGACCAGCAGAATCAGGGCGCCCACCAGCAGTATCGGCCCCCAGACCTTGTAACGCCGGGAGTTGGTGAATTCGCTTTGCTCCGGGACGCGCTCGATTACCTGTTTGAGTTCGGCAACCACCCGCTCGCGCTGGGCGGCACGGGCTTGCTCATAGTCTTCGCCAAGCGCGCCGGAAAGGTCGGCCAGCGGATCGTCGGGTTTAGCCATGATCAGATGTGCTCCCCGTTCACTGCTGCTTGGCCAGGTAATCGGTCAGAAAAGCCTGCGCATCACCTTGGCGCGACAGACCCTCGGAGTAGCCAACCGGCAACGGTTGCGGCTCACCTGGCAGGTAGAGCTCGCCGCCCCAGCCGCCCTGCACGATCAACACGACAAACTTGTTGCCATCGACCGTCGTCCAGTAGCGGGTGTCCTTGGCGGTTTTCTCGACCTGCATTTTCTGAATGCGCATGTTCCAGTCGTGATCGACACCTTCGACCTGGACCAGCGCCTCATTGGCGGCCCGCTCGCCAATGCGCAGCGTCCATACCTTGACGCCCTCGGTGCCCATATAGGCCTTGACCTGTTCGGCTACTGCAGGCCGTTGTTCGGCGTGTGCCTGGCCTAGCCAAAGCGTGAGCGATGCCACCAGCAAGGCAGCCCATTTACGATAAGCGAACATTTTTTCCACCATGATGCGAAACGATCGATCATTGAAGACAGCTACGCCGGCACTGCCAACCCCTGTGGCCGGTTCGCACAAAAGATGGGCCGCCGCGCACAATGGCTGTTGCCAAAAATGTGCGCGCGTTACCATTTACGCTCATGCCGCCGCCAACCAAGGACGTAGCGCCCATGCGATCGACCAGCCCCTACCTGGACACCTCCTTTTCCTTCGACAGCCCCGGCTCGCTCGCCGACGCCGGCGTGCTGGACAGCGGCAAGGCGCAGATCATGGGGCGTGCAACCGGGCATTATCGGGCGCAGACCGTGCACGCGGGGCTGCAGTACTTCGATTGCAACCTGCAGTTTCCCGAACCGTTGCAAATCGACAAACTGCTGCCGCAAAGCCTGTGCATCGTCCACGTGTTCGACGGTGCCTGGCAGCACAAGGTCGACGGCACGCTCAACCATTACGCCCCCGGCCACTTGCACCTGCTGGGCCTGGGCGAAAGCCTGGAAGCGCAGGACCAGTTGCCTGCAGACAGCCATGCGCGCATGGCTGGCGTGCGCATTGCCGGCGACTACCTGCATGAGCTGGCGCGGGACGATGCGCAATTGCTACCCCTGCTGGCCTTGACCGCAGACGGCATGCGCTTCGATCAACTCCCCCAATGCCCCGCCGTCAGCCGCTTGCTGCAGCAGCTGTACCTGTCACCCTATACCGGTGGGCTACGGCGCCTGCATTGCGAAAGCCTGAGCGTGGCCGTGGTGCTGGAGCTGGCGCGCCACTTGATAGGCCCTGCACAGGGCAAGAAAAACCCGGACCGCGGGCTGCGCGACCTGGCCATCGAAGCGCGGCGCCTGCTCGACACCCAACTGGCCACCCCACCCACCGCCGCCAGCCTTGCACGCCAACTGGGCGTGGGCGAGACCACCTTGCGCCGGGCGTTCCGCGACGAATTCGGCCGGCCAATGCTGCAGTACGTGCGCCAGCAACGCCTGGAGCAGGCCCGCACCCTGCTGCTGGAAAGGCGCTGGCACGTGTCGCAGGTGGCCTACCAGGTCGGTTATGCCAACCCTGCCAATTTCTGCCATGCCTACAAGGCCTATTTCGGCCACCCGCCTGGCAGCGAATAGCAGGTTTTCCCAGGCAAAAGAAAAGGGCCTGCAATGCGGCCCTTTTCGTTCAACGCCAGAGAGGGATCATTCCCACTCTATTATAAATAACAGCAGGAAACCTATAAAAACATGGTACTTACCAACGCGATGCATTCTAGTACCATGAAAAACACCATTAAACTATCCTTTAGTGGAGAGCATCCATCTAATGTCATTTTTGAGCCTCGGTGAATCGCCCCGCGTCTGAAAAGCTCAACAAGCGTGCCGATCCCACGCGCCTCGATGCCTCATTAAAGTGATAATGGGGATGAATGATGGCATTCTGTATCCCTTTTCTCCTTGTCCGATCTCAATCAGTAAGGACGTGGAATCGCATCTCAGAACCACTATTGAAAAAGGATTTTTAATGAGCCTTCCTTTTGTAGACACGTTCGTCCCCCCTTACCAGAAATGGGAAATGAGGCGTCCCTCCTTTGAGGAAATGCTGTCATCCGGCAATCCGCACATGTGGATAAGGGTCAGATTAGAGGCGACCGTCGCGAACGCTCACGACGCCGCCACCTACATGGGCCGCGTCGGTGCCGACAACGGCCTTGGGGATTCCATCAACAGAGCACTGGATAACAGTGTCGCCTATAAGCATTGGCGGCAAGCTATGCCATCCAAAACTCCTGATGCACTGTCGCAATATCAGAAGTCGTACCCAAATTGCGACTTTGCACAGGTCTCAGCAGAGATCGAAGGAATCGGGCAGGTGCTTAGTGAAGGTCAATGCCTCTTTCATGCAGGGTTGTGGCCGGGGGGCGACAGATTGACCACAGATCGCCCTCTATCTTCGTCATTTTGCCCCCAAGTTGCGCTGCGGAACGCAGACCATAAGGGCAAGGGATACGACGCAGGCCGTATTGATCTGTTCGTACTAAGAGCGACCAACCCGAGGACCAATGTCTTCGCATATAAGCGCAAAGGCACGAACCTCGGCCATGAGAACGAGGTCTTGTTTGCCGCAGGCGCGAATCTAACGCTGACATCGAGCGAATTGGTCAATGTCGACTACACCGCAGGGAAGTATGGACTCCCTAACAAGCAAATATCGGTTCGAGTACTCGCCATCGACATCTCATAGTCAATCTTCGAAGTAACGCACTTCGTGTTTACCTGCGCATGGAGCAGTGTTGTTGCATGAGAAGCACCGCTTCCCATCTGCAACCGATAGCCGCCAGGTCTCTGACGGCCTGCTGATCAAGCTCGATAGACAGGAATAAATCTGAAAAAGGGAATAGTCTGTGAAAAAGATCCTGTGGGTGAAGTTTGGTTGGTCAGAATACTATCGCGGCGGACCGGTCGACGGTAATTTTGGGTGGCTCAACGAAAACAAGGGCAAAAAAAACGAAGGACGGGGACACGAGGCGTTCAACTTCAACCCTGGGCCTGATGGAACCTACTATTGTTATGTTCCGCCCCAAGCAAGCGAGTATGCACCGTCAAACGACGATCCAAATGGCTGGACAGTGATTTGCCTCGCAAAAAACCCAAAGCATACTGGCGTCCATGTTGTCGGTTGGTACGAAAATGCTACCCTACATGGCGAATGGCTTGATCCTCCAGAAAGCCTGATCAAGAAGCGAGGGGATGCTGCGCACCCGGCCTATGACTGGTCGTACTGCATTTCTAGTAAGACCGCATACTTCGTTCCACCTGAGTACCGAACTATGCCTTTCTCGGACCCATCCGTAAGGCAGGGCAAATATTCCTTTCTAGAAGGGCCAGACGTAAACACCAATAAGAATAAAATTCGTGTACTGAAACTTCTCAACAGTCGTCTGAAAATGATGACCCAATTTGCTATTCAGAACCCTAGCGAGGGCTCGTTACCCGATCCCGAACTCGACGCAGCCGATCCTCTAAAGGGATTCGGTACACCAGAGCATCGGAAAAAGGTGGAATTTGCAGCAGAATGCGCCGTCATTGAGCATTACAAAACTAAAGGGTACACCTGCGAACGCGTTACTCACCTACCCTGTGGGTATGACTTTGTTTTTACCAAAGGCAAATCGGTGCGGCACGTCGAGGTAAAAGGCACATCCAGTCCCACCCCCCAATTCTTTATTACTCGGAATGAGTATGGGAAAGGTCTACAATCCAATCCAGCATGGCGTCTTGCTATGGTTACCTCTGCACTTTCCGAAGCCCCAAGCATAACTGAATATGATGCTCTCGGGCTGAAGCGAGCGTTCGACCTGGAACCTTACGTATACATCGGAAAATTCATACCAAAGTCGGAGAGCTAGTCTATTGACCTTACTAATATAGCCCATACGCTATATTAATGAAGAGCCCATACTAGTTAAATAATATGCTCGCCGGAGCATCCCGATGCCATGTCAGCAATCCCAAATTTGACATGGTACCGATGTCCTGTTTCCAGTGAACGTGTTGGCTTGGCTTGGCTTGGCTTGGCTTGGCTTGGCTTGGCTTGGCTTGGCTTGGCTTGGCTTGGCTTGGCTTGGCTTGGCTTGCGAAGCGTGAAGGTTGAGCAGCCCGCGTCAAGATGCATGAGTCCAGAGTATCGAGGAAAATCTATCCACCCCATTCACCCGCTTACCCCAACAGAGCAAGAGCAATCCCAGCTGGTGAATCGTAAGAGTAAGGCGCATGCGGCTTCGTTAGCACCGCCCTCCTCCAGCGAGGGTGGATTGCTATTGGTTAGGCCGCCCATTTCTAGAGCTGAGCAAGCATTAGCTTGTGCGCGGCCTTTCATGTTGGCGTATCCTTACCCACAGGTACGTGCTGGCCATCATGCACTGACCGAAACACCCTGTATTCTGCTCCCAGGGTGCTGCATTCAGCGTATTTTGGCTAGCGTAGAAATGAAAATAGCACCGTCTGTCGGAAAGATGCCAGCCAAGGGATCAACGATCGCTGACGTGGTGTAAGAGGTCCAAAAGTGTTCACTACAAGAGATGCAGCGAGACTGTTCTCCAGCAAACGGCTCACGGAAGTGGCATCCGGAAATTTCGACTTTCTTTTGAAGGTTGCCACCCATTTTAGAGGTGAGCTCAGAGAAGAGTTTACGGCCGCAGAAGTATTTGAACACTCATACTCAGCCCTCTCAAGAGAATATAGGACTGAGTATTTTTTTAAAAACATTGTCGCCGAGCGATTGCTTTTGGGGAGGCACTCCCTTAATACAGCAACTGTATTGCCAGAATTCAGAGTTGGCCGAAACAAGGCCGATTGCGTTATTTTAAACGGCAGTTCTACATGCTACGAAATAAAATCAGACTTCGACAATCTAGATCGTCTTCCCGAGCAACTAGCCTCCTACAAGAAATTATTTGACAAAGTTTATGTTGTCGTAGGGAAATCGCACTTATCAAAAGTATTGAGCTCTATCGATAGCGACGTGGGAATTCTGGAGTTAACCCCTAGAAAAAACCTCCGGACAATCCGAGAAGCAGTGACATCAACAGAGCCGGTGGACATCTCAATTCTAATGCGCTCACTTCGCGTGCATGAATATCGAGATATTGTATCGGCGCTTTCAGATCAAAGCTTAGATTACCCAAACACAGAAATCTTTTCTGCATGTGAAAACATTTTGCAGAAATTACCCTCTGTTGATGTCCGAAGAGCATTTTGCACAACTCTTAAAAAAAGCAGAAAGATTGAAAAAGATTTCATCCTATCTCTTCCGCGTTCCTTATTGATGGCAGGAATTGGATTTAAACTACGAACTGATCACAGGCGAAGCCTGGCAGAAAACCTAAACAAGACCTTTAGTAAGGACACTACATGTACTACCCAATATTACGGGGCAAGCAATTTGAACTGATAGCTCTGAGAGAGCTAGCAGAAACAATTTCTCCTGAGCTCATCCGCCCTGTTATTGAGCCTGTACGGGGGAACCTTGCCCCTCTACATAAAACAATAGAAGCATTACACAAGTCAGGAATCAAGCCGCTTGTGATTATAAACCCTAGCATTGGGGACTTTTCTAAAAGCGAAAAAATCGTACTTGAAATCGCAGGAGATCGAGACTCGTTTGTTCCCTGTATCAAAGCAAAAAGTATCGCAGACCTCTCTATCTTACCAGATTTTGGTTTCTCCCTGTCTGACAGCGCAATTTTGATAGATGGAGGTATCGACAAAGAATTTGTCGAAAAACTTAGCTCCGCGTCCTGCGTTCTTGTTAACAAAGAAAAAATCCATCCCGGCGCGCTGTCTTTATTGAAAAATGTTGTTCTATTTGGCGATTTTTTTGATAAAAAAATCCGAAATGCCGATTACGAGGACAAGTCCTTTTACTCATCATTACACACCGAATGGAAATCCTACTCAAACGCCATTGGTTTTGGTGATTATACAATTCTAAGCGAGGAATATAGTGAGGCCGGTGGTCCCGCATATGTGGTAACTATCCACCTAAGCTATATTAATCGAGTCGAATTTGACGCCATGTACGTTCGTCATTTCTCCTCATTCAACGATGACTCACCCGCCAACCCGGGCGGCAAGTTTAAATCGGCGCTTGAAAAACTTTGGGAATTCTCCACCGCAAACCCTGGGATATTCAATAAAACGCAAGGCTTTCAAGAACTTGTATCACTAAGAGGCAATCCGTTCCCTGGGCTAGGTCAAGTAAAAAAATACTCAATTAAGCATCATATTGAAACCACTTGCGATTTCGTCAGAGGTGAGTGATGCCTAGATGCTGCGTTCAGTGTTTTCATGACTCCGTGATAGTTGCCAAAATAAACGCAGAGGGCGAGATAAGTCGATGCAGTTACTGTGGCACGAGCCAGGTTTCCTGTATCGACCCCGCTGGCCTAGCTGACAAGCTGGAACTATTCACCTACGGTTTACGCGAGGATGAAAATGGGATTCCTTTCTCTGAGGTCTTAAAATCCTATGGCGTTTTGAGTAACGGGATTCGACAGACAGAGATACTCGTTAACGATATTTTTGGGAACAACACAGCAGAAAAGCGCTTTGCGTTTGATTTCGATGTCGCTAGCTATACCGATCAATGGGAAGATTTCAAGATCGAGTTGAAGCACAAAAATCGATTTTTTCCAAAGGCCACTATACACTCCTCACTATTTAGCAGATTAACACCCGGCAGTAATGAAGGTGTGCTATTCCAGCTTTTAGAACAGCTTAAAATCCCGGTCGATATTAGGGAAAGTTTCTTCAGGGCACGAATATCAGAAACACCCTTGGATGCAAATCAGATGGGCTGCCCTCCACGCGAGATAGTGACAGGAGGCCGAGCGAATCCGCTGGGAATTCCATATTTATATGTAGCGGACAGCCTGATTACTTGTATAAGCGAGGTGCGCCCAAGCAATTCAAGCGGTGTATATGTTGCGCAGATGACTCCTGTGCGCGAGCTGTCGGTCCTTGATTTGACAACACCAAGAAAACACTGCTCCGCCTCAGCTTTCGGGGAGGAACAACTATCAGCTGTATTAGGATTTCTTGGACTACTTGAACTGTTCTCCAACGAGCTTTCTAAGCCTATCAGACCTGAAAACAGCAATCTGGACTACATCCCCACTCAGTTTTTATGCGAATTCATCAAAAGCGAAGCAAAATTTGATGGCATTGTCTTTAACAGCTCGTTCGGCCAAGGCAAAAACTATGTATTCTTCGATGGAGAATCATTAACTCCAGCACCCCCAATAAAATACATCGTAAACAAGACAGTTCATCATTACGAGCAGGCCTAATCACGAAACGCATGAATTACTAAAAAGCCCGCTACTGCGGGCTTTTTGGAGTTAGCCAGCCACACCATTACACATAACCACAAACAACGCAATAAAACCAAACAACAAGCAGCAAAGCCTCTAGCCCTATAAAAACGCAGCTCTATCCAAAGACTCAAGTATCTAGCATATCCCACTCGTCACCGAGAACCCAACGGATCGCCGACAACTTTCCGTTGATCATTCCCCATTCAAAATCAGTCCAAGGACCAAGCTCTTCCTCCCCGAGGTCCTCCTCAGCCCGCTTCATAGCGGCGATCATTCCCTCCCAGATTGAGTCCACGAGCAAGCCTCGCCGCTCCACGGGACTGGCCGCATCCCAAATTTCTCTCGATACAATTTTATCTTCACCGTCTTCAACGCGAGCAATGATTCCCCATTTCCTGTTGTACCAGACCTGTGTTGTAAGCTTGTTTTCAGCATCCAACAATTCAGAAAGTTGTCGAGGATCCTGGCTATACTCTCGTTCAAATCTAGTTTCTTCCACCAGCTCGCTAGCAAATTCGCTAAGTAAAATACTAAGGTTGGTTTCATATCGGGACGTCGCGCCATCAAAAATGGATGCTAGATCAGGGTGCGGTACACGGGTATCAGCCCCTTTTTGACTGAAGTCATGAATATTGTGGGTGACGAATGCGAACACATCCCCTTCTTCACGCGCAGACAGGGCATCAATGTAGGTTTCGATGATGATCGCATCGCCAATTCCATTCATCTGCCGATGGAATGGGGCGATTTTTGAGATCGCTCGATCTGCCGCACGTACTTTAATCTTGTCGCTGACTGGGATTGACCTGCATTTGCCGAAAAGCCCTTCGATCAACTCAACCGCTTCATTTACCGCTTCTCCGCCAGTCGCTACCCGGTGATCAACCTCATTGAGCTGTCTCAACGTCGCATCCCGCCCTTCCTCGGGAGCGAATTGGAGAATTGCCTCTCTTACCCGCTTAAAATGACTGGAAAGGCTGGCTCGGCTCGCAGCCATCACTCTATCTCGGTTCCGTTCAAATTCCTCAAGAATGATTTGAGGCATTACGAGCACCGCTTCTTCCGCTTCGACCATTGCAACAAGTGCGTCCAGCAAAGGAAGGTGCCTATGGTCCTTGGTGAGGTCAAGCCATACCGACGTATCTATCAATAGATGAAGACTCATTCAGTGCCCTTCTCGCAAACGATCCATGTAAGAGAGGAGTCAACGTCATGGACACCTCTTAATTGGCGAAACAACACAGCTATTTCATCACAAGCACCGTCTTTGCCGAGTTCATCCAGCAAAGCTTGGCCGTAAGCTGGGTTGTCCCGGAAATATGCAGCCATCACTTCGTCATGTGCCTTGTCTCTCATTTAGCGCCTGGCCTCCATCGGCATCGTGCGGTTCTGGCCGATCAGTATTGAGGATCGGCTAGAAAAGCAGATTTCAAGGCTCCAAAATACATTGAAAGAGAAATTTTTCACACATCATGGCCCCAAGCTCACAAATTGCGCATCTTGCTGCTCTACAGCTAGATCCGAGGGCCCGTTACCAATATCGGCCTTCTGCACCGCCGAGGATGAGCCATTCCTTTGGTGCCCTCTGACATTGCTAGTGCTCCTGTTGTTGCTTTCCGCTCTTACACGCGGCAGCGGCTGCGGGCCTCGCAGAGCAAGGTGCCGTTGAGCCGAAGGCGAATAAGGGGCGGTGTTGGATGGGGACGGGCTTGCCCGTACCCGTACAACACACATCTTGCCGTCTATTCCTATGCGCTTCTATGCAACTGGAGCAGAGATGCCATTTGCATTTCGTCTAATCGCGTAGATTCGCGTAGGTTCGCATACATCCGCATAGCGTCGCATTAATAAATGGTTTCAATCGCATAGAGTCGCGCAGAATCGCATAAAGCCGTCACAGTGAACGAGGTCAATTGAATTATCTAGCCTCTGGCACCAATACAGACTGTTTAGCGGCGAGCGCTGCTAATGTGCAAAGCATGCACCTTGAAAATTACGCACCTCGAATGAGAGCATTCATAGGCTTACGCACTTTAACCGAAGAAAATCATCAGAAATATCGGAGCAATCAATGGCACGCAAAACTCTCGCTGAGCGCCGTTCTGACGCCATTTCCGAACTGGAAACCGCTAAAGCACGACTGGCAAAACTCGACAATGAGGCCGCTGAGAGAATCGGCAGAATTGCAATAAAGTCAGGATTGGTTAATCTGAAGCTTACGGACGATCAGGTCCGGGAAGAATTCGACCGCATAGTGGAAAAGATCTGTAAGGGGAATTGACCATGAAGACAGCTCACCGCATCAGCGCATTTGCCAGTCGACTCGATGAATTGCAAGCCTGCCTCGGTCGAGCCAGTAACCGGGCTGCAGAAAATGTTACCGAAGCCCAGCGCATCGCGGCTGAGCTGGCTTTATCCCTCGAAGACTGGCATCTCGACGCGCTGCGCATACCTAAGGCGGAGCGTGCGCCCTACCGAGCACAGAATCCATATTATTCAGCACATTGACTCTGCCGCTCTCGTTAAAAAGTCCACTCCGGTGGACTTTTTTGTGTCCGCAAAACGTATAAAACCGGACAAACCTAACCCCTCCCCTCCTCACAACTAACGCCTTATAAATCAGACCGATAGTTATTATTTCTCGCCCAGATACCGGACAGTTTACGGACAGACCACGAAAACTTTATGCGGATAGCATAGTTATCCGCATATTTTAAACAGGCCAATATCGGTAAATAATCGAGCCACCAAGGTTAGAAATGAGGTATTCGGCATGAAAAGGGAATTACTCATAAAAGCGTCGTCCCGTGTACGCAAAGCCGGGCGTCATGCGGTTTTGAGCATTGCGATGGTCGGAACCAGCTTAGTTGGCGGGACCTTATCCGTTGCACCTGCCACGGCTTACGCCATCTACTGCGAAAATTGTTCCACGTTCTATCAGCAAATGTTTGAGTACGCTGAGGCGGTTAACACGGCTCTGAACACCGCCGAGCAACTGCAAACCCAGGTGCAGCAGTATCAAAGCATGATCACGCAGGGCACAGGCTTGCCTGATTCGATGTTCGGCAGTATCGCGGCCGATCTTAAAAACGTGATGAACGTCTACGACCGCTCGCAGGCGTTGGGCCGTCAAATCCAGAACATGGATTCGCAGTTCAACACGGCTTTCCCCGGTTTCAATTCGTACCTGAATCAAGCTGCCAACTCGGCTGAATCACCGGCACAAGATCGCTATCAGACGTGGTCTGAGCAAGGCCGCGACAACGTGAAAGCTGCGCTAAAAGCGGCGAACCTCAATACCAGCACCTTTGAGTCTGAGGGCGAGCAGCTTGACCGCATGATGACCCGTTCACAGTCGGCTGTGGGCCGGATGCAAGCACTTCAGGCGGGCAACGAAATAGCCTCACAGAACGTACAGCAGTTGCAAAAGCTGCGCGATCTGGTGGCTACGCAAATCAACATGCAGGGCAACTATCTGGCTCAGCAGGGTGACCGTGCAGCAGCCAGCGAAGCTACCGAACAGCAGTTTGAAGCGCGCAAAAATACACGCGGCGGCGTGAAGGGGTACTGAGAATGACTGTTTCGAAATGGCTCATCGCGTTGATCTGCTCCGGCTCTGCACTAATCGGTTCTATGGTCACCGTGGCGGTTCAACGCAACAGCGAATGTACATCGGCGGCGGAGCAGCAACAGCAACAGCGCGATGCTGATGCCTCGTTTGAAGCGCGCCCGAACACTCGCGGCGGCGTTAAGGGGTACTAGCTATGGATCATCGCCTACTGTTCTTCCTCGTCTTGGCGAGTGTATTCGTGAGCGGAGATGCTATGGCCGCGACCGACCTTTCCCATGCTGACACTTCGGTCCAAGGCCTACTCGACCTCGTTTTACAGCAGTCGCACCAGTGGTCAGGAAAGCTGTATGACTACGCGATCAGATTATTCTGGCTGTTGGCCTCGATTCAGTTCATCTGGACGTTCATGCCTCTGGTCATGAAGCAAGCCGACTTCGGCGAGATTGTCGGAGAGCTGCTGCGCTTCGTCCTGGTGGTCGGTTTCTTCCTTGCCGTTATGAAGTACTCGGTGGAGTGGTCATCTGCCATTGTCGATAGTTTCCGCGATGCTGCGGCATCCGCTAGCGGCCTCGGACGCGCATTAGAACCCGGCGATATGCTGGCGGTCGCACTGGATTTTGGCCGCACCATGGTGAAGGGCATATCAGTGTTTTCTCCGGCCAAAGGACTTCTGATCGCAGTTTGCGCAATCCTTGTGTTGGCGTGTTTCGCCTTCATCGCTGCATTCATGTTCGTAACGCTCGTAGAGTCTTACGTCATCATCAATGCTTCGGTGCTGTTCTTTGGCTTTGGCGGGTCACAATGGACGCGTGATTTTGCAATCGCCCCAATGCGCTTCACCGTCGCAATCGGAGCCAAGCTGTTCGTCTTAACGCTGATCGTCGGCTTGATCGTTCAGTCGGCCAAGCAGTGGTTGGCCGCCTACACCAATGACGAAGCCTCGTTGATGACGATGGTTGGTCTGGCCTTGGTGTGCTGCTATCTGACAAAGACCATTCCTGACCTCATCGGCGGCATGATAAGTGGCACCTCGATGGGTGGTGGATCAGCCATCGGTGGTATGGCGGCGGCTGGTGCTGCCGGCGCAGCGGCGGCAATCGCAACCATCGCCACCGCCGGGGCGGCCGCTCCTGCCGCAGCCGGTGCTCTCGGCGCTGCTGGCAGCAGTGGTGCTGCCGGTGCAGCGGGTGCCGGTGGCATCAGCAACGGCGGTCTGGCAGGAGCTATCAACTCCAGCTTTGCCGGTGCAACCTCCGCCGGTGGTGCCGCTTCGTCTGTAAGTGGCGCTACGTCCTCCGGCGTGGGGGCCAGCACTGGCGGCGGCGCAGCGACCAAGGGGGCAAGCTCCGCAGGTGCAAAGACTGGCGGTGGTGTAGCTTCCCCATCGGCTACACCCAGCAACGGCGTCCAACAGGCCGCTAAGCAGGCCGGGAAGGCCGCGCAGAGCGGCGGTGACAATGATCAAAAAGCGACACCAAAAAGTGGAGCTGTCAGCTCCGGCAGCGCACTATCCCAAGCGGCCAATGGTGGAGCAAAAGCACTCGGCGTGATCGCCTCGCTGTCAGTGCCCGGCATGGAGAATGCGCACTCAGCGTCTCTTGGTGCTGGTGTTCCAACATCAGCTCTCGGCGAAGCCAGATCGACCACAAGCGCAGAACCGCCCGTGGAAACGGTAGGCGCGGAGTCAAACGTCATCCGACCTGATGCCAACACCAGCACCAATCCCGGTCGCGTCGACGCTTCGAGCATGACCTCGAGCAACGACCAACAGGAGAAATAACCATGAATGACATTCTGATGTTCGCTGGATTCGTAGTACTCGCCTCGACCTTGGCCATCGGTATGTGGGCGCTCGGCCGGTGGCTGCGTAGCAAGGGCTACGGGGCGCAGCTGGATAATTTGAATCGCTTATTCACGGCCTTACAGCTTCGGGTCAGGCCGCTTGCTCTGTCGGCCTCCTATCGCATGTTTGCGGGAACGCGGACCTTGAGTCGTCTACCTCTGCTGGGAAGCAAGAATAGCGCTGCTCTGAGCCATCAAGTGATGATTGCCATCCAGGCTGCGCAGGAAGCACAGAAGCGAGAAAACCCCGGCAATCGCTGATCGCTGGCCAGCCTCCCAAACACCCCGCCTCAGTGCGGGGATTAATTTTCTGCATCTAGCCTCTTCTGCCTCATAAGGAGTCCTGGAGGATCGCGGGAGCACTTTCATCATGAACACGGACAACGGCCGTTTACAGTTCGGGGCTTCATGATTAGTAATACGCACGGACTTTGAACAGCCTGATACTCCCCCTTAAAGGCCCTGAGCTGCGTTCTCAGCGACTCTATCGGTCCTTCACAAGCGGGCAAGTGGGATCACTACTTTGTTGCCGCATCAGTAGGGTAAGCAGCCTGGACTAATCCTAGAGCCGTTTTTCCATAACGATGGTGCGTTCAGCCCCATGAAACTCGTCGCGGATTTTCTGATAGCCCAACGTGGCATAAAACTTTTCAGCTGTAATCGACGACGGCACACGTACAACTCCAATTCCAGCGCTGGCAGCAGTTGCATGAATGACATCCATCAAATGCCTACCGATACCGCCTTTTTGGTGAGCCGGGTCAACGAAAACACTTCTGACCACGTCACCGTCGAGACCGGCAGTACCAATAATGTTTTCGCCCAGCAAGGCGACGAAAACCCTGCGCTTAGCAAGTTGTGTGGTGATGGATTCAGGAGAAAAGCTTTGCTCAACCTGAGCGATCACATCAGGCGGGTAGTCTTGTGAGTTTGACTCACGCAGGGCAGCTAGAACTACATGACTAATCGCTGCTGCATCTCTGCTCGTGGCAGGACGAACGTGACATTCCATGCTGAGACCTCAATCCTAAAGGGGTACAGATTAGCCCAGCGCAATGTCCCAGGTGCTCGAAGTGGTGTGTGTTCGACGGAACCGCCCTTTCTTTTGGTGCCCAACGGCCGCAGGCCGAGTAGCAAGGCCGGACCGCGCCTAAGCGCGGGCTGCGCCGCGCAGAACTGAATATCCTGAATATCCTGCCAACTCCGAGCGGGTGTGCGACGTTTCGGGCGGGTGTGCGACGCTCTCGGGCGGATGTGCAACGCTATCGGGCGGGTATACGACGCTTCAAGCTTCACCAGTACCTTTTTTCTTTACCCTCACGCCGTCCAGAAGCAGGCCTAACGCTTTCAATTCGGCGGCGTCTTCCCTCAACCTGTACCGCGCATCGCGCATCGCCTTACTCTGCACCGCACCGGCGACAGCCACGATGACGGTGTCAAGATACCAACCACCTGACGGCTCGAACTTGTGGCTCAAAACGTGCCGCGCAACCGCTTGGCTGATGCCATGCTGGAGGCGGGCAATGGGTGCCGGGTCGTAGTACAAACTCAAATCATGCTCAAGTAGCATCACTAGTGCTACGCCAAGCCGCACCCTCCACAGATATCGCTCTCCCCTTGTCAGCGGATCAAGCCGCGTCATCGGAGAAGGGATAACGTGATCGATCAATCCGCCGATTATTGGGAAATCGAATTGTGGCGTTTCGATTGTGATCGTCGCGGCTCGCAGTTCGGTCAAAAGCTTTTCGATCTGTGTAAAGCTGTAGCGACTGTCAGACAGTGTTTTTCTCACCCGAGCGGGGTCAACCAGAAGCTCTACACCGCCATCAGAAACATCGCGTCGCCGCTCCGCGCAATACAAGATCGCTTCGACTATATCGGCGTGTCTCTGGCCTAGTCTGCCTGTCACACGGCAGCGACCGAATGACGTATCGGCCCAGTCACTTTCCCGTAATCGAGGGCGCTGGCTAGGTTGATAGAGCATCACGCGCGCCTGCGCGCTTGTACTGGTGGGGGTCACCGCATTACCACCGCTCATCGTCGCCCCCATTGACGATGTGCAGAGCTCCTCCCTTCTTCGTCTCCAGCAGTTCCACTGGCACAAGGACGCCGCCGTCATGGCGCTTGTACCATTGATCGACTGGGGTGGCGTCGTAGTTCTGTTTGCTAACACCGAAGCGGACAAACAAGCTCCTTCGGTCATTGCCGATGGGCTGTCGATCATAGGCGCGGTCGCTGAGGGTCTTGGCCTGTTCCTCTGTCATTTTGGCGACGAAGCCGCACCAACGGGCGTTGTCGATCAGGGCGGAGGCGCCCCGCGCCGCCTGCTGCTGGTCAGTCTGCCCCTCACGGGCACTCCCCTTGCTGACGTGATGCAAGTACAGGACGGATGCCCCAGTGCTCGTCGCGGCGCACTCCAGCGTGGCGACAAGTCGTGCCATATCGCCGTTGCTGTTCTCGTCCCTATCGTGAATCCGGCTTAGAGTATCCAGTACGATCAAGCGGGCACCGGCGCAGAATTCGATAACGCGGGCAAGATGCTGGTCATCCATCACGTTCATCCGTTTGCCCATGATGGGCTGGATGATCAGGTTCTCCGCGATGGCTTCACGTGCCTGCTGATTCAGGTGCTGGCCGATGGCATGGATTCGGCGGACCAGTGCGACTTCTGGGTCTTCTCCAGCAAAATACACCACGCGGCCAGCGCATGCGGGACCGAGCCCGACTAGATCACCACCGGCAACGCTGCACGCGATGGCCATTGCGGCCTCCAGCGCCCAAAAGCTCTTTCCTGTAGCTCCCGGCGCCACCAATGCGCCTACCGTTCCAGCGAGGAAGCCCGGCCAAATAAAGTCTAGAGTGGGCGGTTCGTTCTCGAACGCAGCCCGCAAATCAATCGCCACAGCTCAGGCCCCCATTCCGGGGCGAGGGGCCGAGCCAGAAAGCTTGCATGTATCAATCCACGCCTCCACCTCGGCCAAATCCCACACAACCTTGCGACTACTCACCGCGATGCGCTGAGGGAATTTCCCTTGCTTCTCGAAGTTGTAAATCGTGCGCTCACACAGCGGGATCATTGCCAGCAGTTGCTTCTTGCTGATCAAGACCTTGCTCGTTTTTTGCGATTCTTTATCCACAAGGAATACCCCTTCCGTCATCGTCCGAGGCCCAAGTATTGCCCCACGATTCCGGTATTTTCCAGCAAAAACAGAGGTATTTTTTCAACATTTTCAACAAGTTAGCGTCCATTAACTTATCGTTTTGCGGACAGTCCGGGCGACATAAATAGCTGATTTTGTTGAAGTAGATTTAGGCTAGGTTTCCTCATTTCGTTTTTCCCGAAACTCATGTGTTCTCGGACAAAAAAAATTCCACCGAAGTGGGAATATCGTGGAGTAACGTCAGCTGAGAAGTCTCAAATCACCCTTTGGGTCTGGGCTTTTTGGTGGTCCACTCGTCGATCATATCCGCCCAGTCTTGGAGCATCGCGCGACGCTGATCCCGGTACTCGGCTTTGTTGTACACGGCTCGCACACCCTTCTGCTCGTGCGCGAGGCACTTCTCGATCCAGTCGGAGTTGTAGCCCGCCTCATGCAACAGCGTGCTAGCCGTACGTCGCAGGTCGTGGGGACCGAACTTGTCTAGGGGCACCCCTTCTTTTTGGGCAAGGCGATAGGTCAGCGTCAGTACCTGGTTAATCGTGGCCGCACTCATTGGCAAATCAGAGTCGTAGCGTGACGGCAAAACGTAGTCTGAACCTCCTGCCAAGGTTTTCAACGCGATGAAGAAATCCAATGCCTGCTGGGACAGAAACACCAAATGAGGGTTACGACGCTTCATCCGCTCTTTGGGGATCGTCCACAGCGCCTCGCTGAAATTGATCTCACTCCACGTCGCGTTGGTCAGTTCGCTCTTGCGCACCATTGTCAGCAGAAGGAGTTTGGCCGCTGCGCGAACCGAAGTCGCAGTGCCGATTCTGTCCATGTACTGGTACATCAGCGCAATTTCATCGGGCGTCAACGCACGGTCGCGCGGCTCAAATTTCGCGATGCTGGCAGGCCGTACCAGATCGGCAGGGTTTTCAACCTTCTGGCCACGCTCAATGGCCCAACGGAAGACTTGCAGCACGATCTCCCGTGAGTGGACGGCGGTTGCAGGGGCACCCCGCTCCACTATGGCATCCGTCAGCGCACGCAGATCCTCATGGGTGATTTCGACCAGCTTCTGATTGCCAAATTTCGGCTTCAATTCACGCTCGTAGACTGATCGACGCATGTCTCGCGTCGAGTCCGCCATCTGGTAACCGCGCAGCCATTTTTCAGCCCAAGCGTCAAAAGTCTCAGCACCCTTCGTGCGCGCCTTCGCACGCGCTTTTTCCTTAGCTGGAGACTTGCCAGCGGCGACCATCTTCTTCGCCTCCCCTAGCCGCTCGCGAGCCTCTGCCAGAGTGATCCCCCCTAAGCCGTAACGACCGAAGGTGATGGTCTCCTGCCGGCCGTTGATGGAGTAGTTGTAGCGAAAGGAGATTGAGCCGGCTGGGGTGACGGCCACGTACAAGCCGTCACGGTCAATCACCTTGTAGAGCTTGTCCTGGGGCTTGAGATTTCGAAGCTTGGTATCGGTGAGCATGGCTTCCACTATTTCCATGAAAAAATACCATGCCCTGAAAAGCGCGGGAAAATGGGGTCCATCCCCAGTAAAACCGGGCCTTTAGGCCAACTCGATACCATGCCAACTCCGGAACAAGAGACATGGTATTGAGTGTCACGCATGGCATTAGATGCAGTCAGTACCCCGTACCATGCCACATAAACACCGTGCTTGGCGATGCAGAACGCTACCCGAATTTGCCAGCCCCAAAAAGCCAAAAGCCCGCAATTACGCGGGCTTCAGGGCATTTTCTGCTAGATCGTGCCGGGCAGTGCCAGACGCGGGATCATTCCCACTCAATCGTCGCCGGCGGCTTGCTCGACACGTCATAGGTCACGCGCGAGATGCCGTCGATTTCATTGATGATACGGCCACTGACGGTTTCCAGCAGCTCGTACGGCAGGTGTGCCCAACGCGCGGTCATGAAGTCCACGGTCTCGACGGCACGCAGGGCCACGACCCAGGCGTAGCGACGGCCGTCGCCGACGACGCCGACCGACTTGACCGGCTGGAACACCACGAAGGCCTGGCTGGTCTTGTGGTACCAGTCGGCTTTGCGCAGCTCTTCGATGAAGATGTGGTCGGCACGACGCAGGATGTCGGCGTATTCCTTCTTCACTTCACCAAGGATACGCACACCCAGGCCTGGGCCCGGGAACGGGTGGCGGTAGACCATGTCGTACGGCAGGCCCAGTTCCAGGCCGATCTTGCGCACTTCGTCCTTGAACAGTTCACGCAGCGGCTCGACCAGCTTGAGGTTCATTTCCTCCGGCAGGCCACCGACGTTGTGGTGCGACTTGATCACGTGGGCCTTGCCGCTCTTGGCGCCAGCCGACTCGATCACGTCCGGGTAGATGGTGCCCTGGGCAAGGAACTGGATGTTTTCCAGCTTGCTGGCCTCGGCATCGAACACGTCGATGAAGGTGCGGCCGATGATCTTGCGCTTCTTCTCCGGGTCGGCTTCGCCTTCCAGGTTGTCGAGGAACTGCTTTTCAGCGTCGGCGCGAATGACCTTGACGCCCATGTTCTCCTTGAACATGGCCATCACCTGGTCACCTTCGTGCAGGCGCAGCAGGCCGTTGTCGACAAATACGCAGGTCAGCTGGTCGCCGATGGCGCGGTGCAGCAGCGCGGCAACCACCGAGCTGTCGACGCCGCCAGACAGACCCAGCAGGACGTTGGCCGAACCCACTTGTGCACGCACCTGGGCGATGGCGTCGTCAACGATGTTGGACGGGGTCCACAGGGCCTCGCAGCCACAGATGTCCTGCACGAAGCGGGACAGGATGCGACCGCCCTGCTTGGTGTGGGTCACTTCCGGGTGGAACTGCACGCCGTAGTAGCCGCGGGTGTCGTCGAACATGCCGGCGATCGGGCAGCTTGGGGTGCTGGCCAATACATGGAAATTGCCCGGCATCTGGGTGACCTTGTCGCCGTGGCTCATCCACACGTCCAGGCCCAGTACGCCGTCAGCGTCGATGTGATCTTCGATGCCGTCGAGCAGGCGGCTCTTGCCGACCACGTCCACGCGGGCATAACCGAACTCACGCAGGTCGGAACCTTCGACCTTGCCGCCCATCTGTTCGGCCATGGTCTGCATGCCGTAGCAGATGCCCAGCACCGGCACGTTCAGGTCGAACACTGCCTGCGGCGCGCGCGGGCTGTTGGCTTCGTGGACCGACTCGGGGCCGCCGGCGAGGATGATGCCGCGCGGGTTGAATTCGCGGATCGCTTCATCGTCCATGTCGAACGGGTGCAGCTCGCAGTACACGCCGATCTCGCGCACGCGGCGGGCAATCAGCTGGGTGTACTGGGAACCGAAATCGAGGATCAGGATGCGGTGAGCGTGAATGTCGAGGGCCATGACTCAATCTCTGATGCAGTTGCAAGCGTCAAGCCGCAAGCTGCAAGTTGATCGGGGAGAACGCGGTAGTTGCTGCAGTGCAACTACCGCTTGTAGCTTGAAGCTTGTCGCTTACCGCTGGAGGCGTTAGCCGACGCGGTAGTTAGGGGCTTCTTTGGTGATCTGCACGTCATGCACGTGGGACTCGGCCATGCCGGCGCCGGTGATGCGTACGAACTCCGGCTTGGTGCGCATCTCTTCGATGGTTGCGCTGCCGGTGTAGCCCATGGACGAACGCAGGCCGCCCATCAGCTGGTGGATGATCGCCGCCAGTGCGCCCTTGTACGGCACACGGCCTTCGATGCCTTCCGGTACCAGCTTCTCGGCACCGGCCGAGGAGTCCTGGAAGTAACGGTCGGACGAGCCTTGCGCCTGTGCCATGGCACCCAGCGAGCCCATGCCGCGGTAGGCTTTGTAGGAACGGCCCTGGAACAGCTCGACTTCACCTGGCGCCTCTTCGGTACCGGCGAACATCGAACCCATCATCACGCAGGAAGCACCGGCTACGATGGCCTTGGACAGGTCACCGGAGAAGCGGATGCCGCCGTCGGCGATCAGTGGCACACCGGTGCCTTCCAGAGCGGCGGCAACGTTGGCGATGGCGCTGATTTGCGGCACGCCGACGCCTGCAACGATACGGGTGGTGCAGATAGAGCCCGGGCCAATACCGACCTTGACCGCGTCAGCGCCGGCTTCGGCCAGGGCCTTGGCCGCAGCGCCGGTGGCGATGTTGCCGCCGATTACCTGCACCTGCGGGTAGGTTTCCTTCACCCAGCGCACGCGGTCGATGACACCTTTGGAGTGACCGTGGGCAGTGTCGACCACCACCACGTCAACCCCGGCAGCAACCAGGGCGGCTACGCGCTCGCCGGTGTCCTTGCCAGTGCCGACGGCAGCGCCGACGCGCAGGCGACCTTGGTCGTCCTTGCTGGCCAGCGGGTAGGCCTTGGCCTTTTCGATGTCCTTGACGGTCATCATGCCCTTGAGGTTGAACTTGTCGTCAACGATCAGGACTTTTTCCAGGCGGTGCTTGTGCAGCAGCTCGCGCACTTCGTTCTTGTCGGCGCCTTCGCGCACCGTGACCAGGCGCTCTTTTGGCGTCATCACGTCGCGGACCTTGGCGTCCAGGCGGTTTTCGAAGCGCACGTCACGGGAAGTGACGATGCCGACCAGGTCACCGTTGGCCAGCACTGGCACGCCGGAGATGTTGTTCAGGCGGGTCAGCTCGAACAGGTCGCGCACGGTAGCGTCGGCGTCGATGGTGATCGGGTCCTTGACCACGCCAGCCTCGAACTTCTTGACCTTGCGAACTTCGCCGGCCTGCTGCTCGATGGTCATGTTCTTGTGGATGATGCCGATGCCGCCTTCCTGAGCCATGGCAATGGCCAGGCGCGCTTCGGTCACGGTATCCATGGCGGCGGAAACCAGCGGAATGTTCAGCTCGATGCCACGAGTCAAACGGGTCTTGAGACTGACTTCATTGGGCAGTACCTCGGAATAGCCAGGTACAAGGAGGATATCGTCGAAGGTCAGGGCTTCTTGGCTGATACGCAGCATCGCGGGGGCTCCCGGGCGGGAAAAATGGAAGCGCGCCATTATACTCATGCACGGCGCGCCGCTCAATGTAAATCAAGCTTCAAGTTACAAGCGGCAAGCTACGAGAGTCGTCAGGCATACACGCCGGTTTTTCTTGAAGCTTGCGACTTAAAGCTTGCAGCTGACCTGCACCACCGTCACCGGCTGGTCGAGCCAGTCGGCGAAGCTGTCGAGAAAGGCCTGGGTAAACCCGGCCTCGCCCCAGTTGTTGAAGATGAACCCCAGGTTGGAGAAGGCACATGGCTGCAGGTAAATGAAGCCATTGATGTCATCTTCGAAGCCGCACAGCGGGCAGGTGAAGTTGTCACTGACCGCCGGCATCCATTCTTCCAGGCTTTCGAACAGCGGCTCGCCCACCTCGCGCCGGCACTGCGGGCAGCCGGCTTCTTCAAGAAACCCTTCGGTGGGGGTATAGATGCAGCGCTTGAGCACCACTTCCAGGCCGTTAGCCTGCTCGCCAAAAGGCAACAGCTCAGGCCGCAGGGCCACCTTGCGGGCGCCTGCAGCCAGGGCGTGGCCCATGCGGTTGCCGGTACGGCCACAGGTGCTCAGCTGCTCCTCGACCACTTTCTCGCGTACCAGCCAGCGCACGATGGCGCGGGCGCGGGCTTCGTGCACCGGCACGGTGGACAGCTTGGGAACGATAATGCTCTGGGTGTTCATGAACGGTACAAGCCTGCAAAACTGCGATAAGGGCGTAATTCTACCGCTCAGGCGCCGAGGTAGCGACCGATCAGCGCCAAGCCGCTGGCCAGCACCAGCCAAGTGACCAAGCGCACAAAGGCTTCGCGCGACAGCCTGTGGGTCAGCCCACGGCCGACCCACAAGCCGATGAACATGACCGGCAGCAGGCATGCAGCCAGCAAGAGCAGGCTCTGGTCGGCGTAAACACCGGCGACCAGGAACAATGCCAGGCGCACCACCGTGCTGCAGCTGATCAGCGCGCTCTGGGTGGCGCGCACCTGCTCCTTTCGTTCAAGGCGTGCACTCAGGTACAGCGCATAAAGGAAACCGCCGCTGCCGAACAGCGCCCCGAACAGCCCGCCTGCCGTGCCCATTGGCACTGCCCAGAAACCGGACAGGTTCGCCGGCCGCACGTTGACCGCTAGGCTATACAGCGCGTAGGCCGTAACGAACAGGCCCATCAACAGCAACAGCACGTCAGACTGCAAACGCAGCAGGAACACCACGCCCAACGTGCAGCCCAGGGCCATGAACGGCAACAGCCGCAGCAACTCGCCGCGCACCACATCACGTCGCGAGGGCAGCAGGTTGCCGAAGGCGGCGACAAAATCGAGCAGCACCAGCAGCGGGATGATCCGTGACAACGGCATGAAATGGATCAGCACGGGACCCGCCACCAAGGCCGTGCCGAAACCGGCAATGCCAAAGACGACGTAGGCCACGCCGACACCGAGCAGGATGGGCAGCCAGTCAAGGCCGGTGAGCGACAGTTCAGTAAGCATGGCAGCCGTTCCAGGGAGCATAGGCAAAGGTTAGCCAGCTGAGAGCCATGCCGACTAATATGGCTTTATCGCCAAAGCCATCTCGAAAAGGCATGACATGACGTCCATCCGCCAGTTGCGTTACTTCGTGGAAATCGCCGAGTGCGGCAGCTTCAGCGGTGCCGCTGAACGCCTGTTCATCGCGCAGTCGGCACTCAGCCGGCAGATCAAGGAGCTGGAGCAGCAACTGGGCACGCCATTGTTCGAGCGCACCGCCCGCCTGCCGCGCCTGACCCCGGCCGGCCAGGCGTTGCTGGAGCGGGCACGGCGCCTGCTGGCCGACTTGGCGCAGGCAGAGCGGGTGACCCGTGATATTGGCCAAGGGTTGCAAGGCAGCTTGCGCCTGAACCACTCCAGCACCGTCCCGTTGACCGGCCCGCTGTTGGCGCGTTTGAGCGGTTACCTGCACGCTAACCCGGGGGTTGCACTGGACATCGCCCAGCAGTCGTCGGAGGCGCAACTGGAAGATATCGCTGCGGGGCGGCTGGATATCGGCCTGTTGCGCTTGCCGGTGCTTCGCCAGCATGACGGCGTGGTGCTGCATGAGCTGTTCAGCGAACCCTTGCTGCTTGCGGTGGCGGCCGGGCATCCGTTGGCCGGTGTGGCGCAGGTTACGCTGCAACAGTTGCGCGACGAGCGCTTCATTTCCATTCCACACCGTGAGCGCGGCGGGCTGAGCTACCTGGCGGCCTCGTTGTGCATGGATGCGGGCTTTTTCCCGCAGGCCGCGCAGGTGCTGTCGCGCAAAACGACCCAGTTGCAGCTGATCCAGGCAGGTTTTGGCGTGGCCC
Source organism: Pseudomonas sp. CJQ_9 (assembly GCF_043106615.1). Classification (NCBI taxonomy): domain Bacteria; kingdom Pseudomonadati; phylum Pseudomonadota; class Gammaproteobacteria; order Pseudomonadales; family Pseudomonadaceae; genus Pseudomonas; species Pseudomonas sp. CJQ_9. The sequence goes on from NZ_JBICMS010000031.1 coordinate 60,921, forward strand.
TGCTGCCGCAATGCATGCGCGATATTGCGCCGGCCTCTATCAGTTTCGTCACACTGGAGGGGGGCCGGGAAAGTACCGTGGCCCTGGCGTGCCGGCGCGATGCAGAGCAATTGGTGCGCCAGTTCGTGGCCGCGATGAAAGATCCCGGCTAGCCCGCAACGCCCGGTAGGGTATGATGCCGGCCATGATCAAAGACCCTTTCGAACGACTCGGCCTGGACCGCGAGGTCCTGACGGTCAGCCAACTCAACGGCCGCGCCCGCGTGCTGCTCGAAGACGTGTTCCGCAGCGTGTGGGTGGAGGGCGAGATTTCCAACCTCGCCCGCCCGGCGTCTGGCCACCTGTACTTCACCCTCAAGGACAGCGGTGCCCAGGTACGCTGCGCCCTGTTCCGGCAGAGCGCCACGCGGGTGCGCCAAGCGCTGCGCGATGGCCTGGCGGTGCGGGTGCGGGGCAAGGTTTCGCTGTTCGAGGGCCGGGGTGATTATCAGCTGATTCTCGACACCGTCGAGCCGGCGGGGGATGGCGCGCTGCGCCTGGCATTCGAGGCCTTGAAGGAAAAGCTCGGTGCCGAAGGGCTGTTCAGCGCCGAACGCAAGAAGCCCTTGCCTGCCCACCCGCAACGCATCGGTATCATCACCTCCCCCACCGGCGCGGTGATCCGCGACATCATCAGTGTATTCGGCCGCCGCGCCCCGCAGGTGGAACTGAACCTGATTCCCACGGCGGTACAGGGCCGCGAGGCCATCGCCCAGATCGTGCGCGCCATCCGCCTGGCCGACGGCCTTGGCTTCGATGCGCTGATCCTGGCCCGTGGTGGCGGCTCGCTGGAAGACCTGTGGTGCTTCAACGAAGAAGCCGTGGCCCGCGCCGTGGCTGCCTGCGCCACACCGATTGTCAGCGCAGTCGGCCATGAGACCGATGTGTCCATCAGCGACTTCGTGGCAGACGTGCGCGCCCCCACTCCGTCTGCCGCCGCAGAGCTGCTGGCGCCCGACAGCAGTGGCATTCGCCAACGCCTGGACGGGCTGCAGCGGCGCTTGTTGCTGCGCATGCAGAACCGCTTAAGCCACGACCGCCTGCGCCTGGACTCGCTGACCAGGCGCCTGCGCCACCCGGGCGAGCGCTTGCGCCAGCAGGCCCAGCGCCTGGACGACCTGGACATGCGCCTGCGCCGGGCGTTCCTGCTCAGCCTCAACCAGCGCCGCGAGCGTTTGGCGCGGGCAGAAACCCGCCTGGCCGCGCAACACCCGGGGCGCAACCTGAAGCTGCTGGCCCAGCGCCTGGACAGCCTGGCCGAGCGCCTGCCACGGGCCATGCGCGAACTGCTCAAGGACCGCCGCCAGCGCTTCCAGGCCCAGCTGCAGACGCTGCAGGTGGTCAGCCCGCTGGCCACGCTGGCGCGCGGCTACAGCATCCTGCTCGACGACCAGGGCCAGGCGATTCGCAGCGCCGAACAGACCCGCAACGGCCAACGTCTTACGGCACGCCTGGACCAAGGCGAGCTGCTGGTGCGCGTGGAAGACAATCACCTGACTCCGGTCACCCTCTCGCTACTGGACTGACACATGCCCCGCCTGCTTACCTCCCTGTTCGCCCTTTCCCTGTTACTGCTGGCCGGCGGCGCCCAGGCCAGTTACATCACGCGTGCGCTGAACAAGCCGGTGCCCGGCGGCGTGGCGGTGGTCAACCTCGGCCCTGCCGCCAGCGCCCCCGAAGCGCGCTTCGACGGCAAGCCGGTGCTGGTGGTCAAGGAGCAGAACAACTGGCTGGCCATTGTCGGTATTCCACTGACCCAGAAGCCGGGTACTGCCGTGCTCAGCCAAGGCGGGCGCAACCTGCCGTTCAGCGTGGGTAGCAAAAAGTACCCCGAGCAGCGCATTACCCTGAAGAACACCCGCCAGGTCAACCCGAACCCCGCCGACCTCAAGCGCATCGACCGCGAGCTGGCCGAACAGATCAAGGCCTACCGCAGCTTCAGCCCTGCCCTGCCCAGCAACCTGATCCTCGACAAGCCGGTCAATGGCCCCCTGTCGAGCAAGTTCGGCGTGCGTCGCTTTTTCAATGGCGAGGAACGCAACCCGCATGCCGGGCTGGACTTCGCGGTGCCGGCAGGTACGCCCATCAAGACCCCGGCCAATGGCAAGGTGATTCTGGTGGGGGATTACTTCTTCAATGGCCGCACGGTATTCGTGGACCACGGCCAGGGCTTCATCAGCATGTTCTGCCACATGTCGAAGATCGATGTGCAGGTAGGGCAGCAACTGCGCCGGGGCGAGGTAGTCGGGCGTGTGGGCTCGACCGGGCGGGCTACCGGGCCGCACATGCACTGGAACGTGAGCCTGAACGATGCGCGGGTGGATCCGGCGATTTTCATCGGGGCGTTTCAGCCCTGAGACCGCAGTGCCTGAATCACCGACAAGCCTTGCCTGCACAGCGCTCCAGCCCTGTAACACTGCTGAGGAAGCCGGCTTGCCGGCGATGAGGCCAGAACAGGTCAAAGGGGTTCCACTATGTTGCGCCACCTAAAACTACCGCGCAAAAATAAATAATCCCAAGAGATAATCCAGCCATAAAATCTCGCACTTACGCTTTTTTTAAGCATTCCTCTCAATTTTTTCCGAAAGCTTGCCATCCCCCACCCCACTGGTTAAGTTTGAAGGCATGAAAACCTTCAGCACCCTCATCCTGCTCCGACAACATCGCAGCCTCAGCCTGGTCAGCGCACGACTACCAGGCTGAATCGCGTCGCCTCGCCTCTTCATCTTGTTATCGCTCGGCAGGCCCGATTTCGGCCGCACACAAAAGGATTGCTTCCATGTCCATGCTCAAAGACCCTTCGAAAAAATACCGCGCCTTCCCGACTATCGACCTGCCTGACCGCACCTGGCCGTCGAAGACCATCACCGCAGCGCCCATCTGGTGCAGCTCCGACTTGCGTGATGGCAACCAGTCGCTGATCGAGCCGATGGATTCGGAGAAGAAACTGCGCTTCTGGAAGACCCTGGTCCAAGTGGGCGTGAAGGAAATCGAAGCGGCGTTCCCGTCTGCCTCGCAGACCGATTTCGACTTCGTGCGCACCCTGATCGAAGACGGCCACATCCCGGACGACACCACGATCCAGGTGCTCACCCAAGCCCGTGAAGACCTGATCGCGCGTACCTTCGAGTCGCTGCGTGGCGCGAAAAAGGCCATCGTCCACCTGTACAACGCCACCTCCCCGGCATTCCGCCGCATTGTCTTCAACCAGGACAAGCAAGGCGTGAAGGACATCGCGGTGAACGCTGCCAAGCTGTTCGTCAAGTATGCCGCCCAGCAGCCCGAAACCCACTGGACCTTCCAGTACTCGCCAGAAACCTTCAGCGCGACCGAAATGGAATTCGCCAAGGAAGTGTGCGACGCGGTCATCGAGGTGTGGAACCCGACGCCAGAGCACAAGGTCATCCTCAACCTGCCGGCCACCGTGGAAGTCTCCACGCCGAACATCTACGCCGACCAGATCGAATGGTTCTGCCGCAATGTCAGCCGCCGCGACAGCGTGATCATCAGCCTGCACTGCCACAACGACCGTGGCACCGGCATTGCCGCCACCGAACTGGGCCTGATGGCCGGCGCAGATCGCGCCGAAGGCTGCCTGTTCGGCAACGGCGAGCGAACCGGTAACGTCGACCTGGTGACCTTGGCACTGAACCTGTACACCCAGGGTATCGACCCGCTGCTGGACTTCTCCGACATCGACGGCGTGCGCAAGGTGGTCGAAGAGTGCAACCAGCTGCCCGTGCACCCACGCCACCCTTATGTCGGCGACCTGGTACACACTGCGTTCTCCGGCTCGCACCAGGACGCCATCCGCAAGGGCTTCGCCAAGCAGCAGGAAGGCGAGCTGTGGGAAGTGCCGTACCTGCCGATCGACCCGGCCGATATTGGCCGCAGCTACGAGGCGGTCATCCGCGTCAACAGCCAGTCGGGCAAAGGCGGCATCACCTACTTGCTCGAGCAGGAGTACGGTATCAGTCTGCCGCGCCGCATGCAGATCGAGTTCAGCCAGGTTGTGCAGGGTGAAACCGACCGTTTGGGCCTGGAAATGACCGCTCAGCAAATCTACAGCCTGCTGCACAAGGAATACCTGCAGGCCAACGCGCCATATGCCCTGGTCAGCCACCGCCTGCAGGAAGAAAACGGCCACAGCGCCGTGGAAGTGGAAGTCGCCGGCGAAGGCGAAACCACACTGCACTGGCGCGGCAAGGGCAATGGCGCCCTGGAAGCCCTGGTTGCCGGCCTGCCGGTTGCCGTGGAAATCATGGACTACAACGAGCACGCGATTGGGGCTGGCACCAACGCCAAGGCGGCGGCCTACATCGAATTGCGCGTGGCCGGTGGCCGCCCGGTGCACGGTGTGGGTATCGACGAAAACATCACCACCGCCAGCTTCAAGGCACTGTTCAGCGCCCTGAACCGCTCGCTGAGCCAGCAGGAAGCCAAAGCGGCCTGAGCCCTGTCTGCTGAATGAGAAAGCCCGCATCGTTTGATGC